>DLTY01000031.1 GCA_002501535.1 bacterium UBP7_UBA7824 | reverse complement strand
AAGATCTCATCAAACAACGCAAGCAACAACGAAAGCTTCCTATGGAGAACACGAATAGGAACATCTCTGGAAAAAGATAATTCAACAATAAACATACTAGGAACGTTTCAGGATGATGAGTTTGGAAGCCTCAGTAATGAAGATGCCGCACTAGAAAGAGGCAACGTTTACTGGAAGCAAGATTGGGGATTCATGTACACAGGAAGAATGCCAGGTGGTTTTTTTGGAAACAATCTTCTGTTTGATTCAGGTGAAAACAATGGTGATAATTCTTCCTTTGATGGTATTTATATCAAAGGTGAATCTCTATTTTCTGAAACAGGACATCTTGATTTTATCTGGGCAAAACAAAATAACGATCAAACAGACAAAGGCATAACTATATTTTCTACAAGAATAAAAATCTCCCATAAGACATCTGAATTAAACTTTGGTATAACTTCTGCCTCAAATAATGATACAAATACTGCCTTTGGGGTGAATGAAGATTGGTCAGCAGTGTTTGTATCAACAAATCACAAACTTGGCAAATCTAATTTGAAGCTCGAATATCTTCAATCAGATGGCAATAATGGGCTTGGTGCAAGCAATCCGTTAGCGAAAAAAAGAGACAACGCTTATCTTTTACAGTTAGAGCTACCGGTCAAGGAAAGTTTTTCAATTGGTTTTGACTATGGGGCCTGGGAAGCTGGAGCGCTTTTGCCAAATTGGGGCAGCATGGGCAAAGGAACTTTTGTTTTTTCAGATGGCTCAATAAATAGCTCTGGCGTAAATAACCCTTTCTCGAAAGGAGAAATTATTCGTTATTCCATTGGTTTAGGTTCAAATTGGGAAATTAATTGGGATACTTCAAAGAATATAACTAACAGTGAGAAAGAAGAACGGATTTCAATAGTCTTTTTTGATAATTATTAATTATGGAAAAAAGATTAAATATAGCAAAAAATTTAACACTTCTTGAAAATAAAAAAGAAGGTTGGAAGGAGCTTTATGCAAAATTATTAAAATCTGACTGGAATTTAAAAACTATTGTCTTTGCAGGACCTCCTGGTGTTGGAAAATCTTCAATACTTAATTATTTTGTTGAAAAATGCAATGACAAAACAACTTTTCTGTTAATTGATCCTTCGAGTTCAATTTCAGGCGGAGCGGTTCTTGCAGACAGAGCTAGGTTTAAGGCAAAAAACAATAATAAAAAACCATTCATAAGATCTATTGCTTCTAGGGGTCATCATGGAGGTACATCATTTTCAATCTGGCCTTTTTTGCGTCTTTTCAATTCTGAAAAATTTCAACAAGCTTTCATTGAATCGGTTGGAGTTGGGCAAACTTCACAAGAGTTAAGAGGTATAGC
Organism: bacterium UBP7_UBA7824; assembly: GCA_002501535.1. Lineage (GTDB taxonomy): Bacteria > UBP7 > UBA6624 > UBA6624 > UBA6624 > UBA6624. The sequence continues at coordinate 5,230 of DLTY01000031.1, read as the reverse complement.
TGATTTTTTAATTGTTGTTCTCTCTCCAGAAAGTGGTGACTCTTATCAAGCAGTTAAGGCTGGCCTTCTAGAAGAAGCAGACCTTATAGTCATTAATAAATCTGATAGAGAGGGTGCTGAAAGGCTTAAATCAATAATGGAGACAATAACGAAAAAAGAGGTATTAAACGTTTCGGCAAAAACAAATAAGAATATCGATAAGCTAGAAAATAAAATTAAAAAATCTCAAACAAAGAACAAACGAGATAAAGATATTGCTGAAACAAAAGATTTTGCCACATCTTTATTTCTTGAAAAACTAAACAAAAAAATAAAAAAAGAAAAGAGGCTAAATCCATTGGATTTCAAGATAGATATTTAGAATTTAAAAATGGCTAAAATACTAATTGCAAAAATCGGTCTTGATGGACATGACAGGGGTGCGCTTCTTGTTGCAAGAGAGCTGAAAGAAGCTGGACATGAAGCAATTTACAGTGGACTTCACAGAACGCCAGAGGAAATTGCCATTATGTCTGCTGAAGAGGATGTTGATGTCATAGCTGTTGGGATACTTTCCGGTGCACATATGGCATTGATACCAATACTTATAGAAGAGCTTGAAAAAAGACAAATCAATAAACCTATAACATTTGGTGGCATCATCACAAAAAAAGAATCTGAATCACTTAAAAATATGGGTATTAAAGCTATTTTTAATGCAGGAACACCCCTGAAGGACATAGTAAAAAAAATCGAACAAATAGCAAATGAATAAATATTATTATCTGACCTTCCTAACTGGATTTGGTTTGCTGTCATTTGAAGTTTTTGGGCCAAGGCTAATGCAACCACATTTCGGACAATCTCCCATAATGTGGGCATCAACAATTTCGGTATTCCTAGGTGGTATGACATGTGGTTATTTTTTAGGAGGAAAGATATCCTCAAAAAACACAACGGTCAAGATAAAAAAAATTACTTCTTTGATATGGTTTTCAATATCAACACTGGTTATATTTTCACCAGAAATTAATGATTTTATTGCTTCAATATTTCTAGAAAAAGAACCCACAAAATGGGAACCGTTATTGATCAGTTTTTTAAATTTCTTCATACCTGCAATACTAATGGGTACAGCTTTTCCAACATTGGTTGAACTATGCCCCTCTGAAAAAACAAAAAAAGGCGAACATACTGGCATTCTTCTAGCAATTTCAACCCTTGGTAGCATTCTTGGGGTATTGGGGCTTTATTTTTGGCTAATAACAACTTTTAATACAAGTGAAATTGCCATCATCCTTTCCATTCCCTGGCTAATATCAATAGCAATCTTGAAAACAATCAAAACATGAATAAATCAATTTCAAAAATTAACATTTTCATTTGCTGCCTGGTTCTTTCTTTCAATTATCCAAATACTGGTAATTATCAAATTACAAGATACCAAGCAAATTCGCTCATGCACCAAATCACAGTTGTAGATGAGGGTGATCACAGGTATCTTCTTTTTGATGACTATATACAAAGCATAATGAAAAAAAACAGACCTTTGGAGGGGCATTTTGACTATATTGAATCTTTTCATCTGGTTAATGTTTTACAAGGTCGAGAAGGTACTTCATGCATGGTTGGATTAGGTGGAGGTTCTGCTGTTAGAACCTTTTCTGACAGGTACAAAGAAGGGAGGATTGTTGTTGCTGAAATTGACCCTGTGGTTGAGATGGTCGCAAAAGAATATTTTGGCATGCCAAAAAATCCAAATCTAGAAATTAACATCATAGATGGAAGACAGATGTTCAAAAGAAAAGGTGCACCTAAGTGTGATACAGCTTTAATTGATGGTTATAGTACAAGTCGTTATGGAGCTTATATACCTTGGCATCTTGCTACAAAAGAATTTTTTTCTGAAATCAAAAAAACAATGCCAGAAGATGGGATCATTGCTTATAACGTTATAGGAACAATAGATGGAAAATCTTCCTTGAATGTTCAAATGATAACGAAAACCATTCTTGAAAATTTTGATTACGTTTTCGCTGTACCGATTGCTGATACATTTAATGTTGTACTGTTCGGGTTCAGTGGGGATTTAAATGAATACATAGCACGAATAGAAAGTTTTCGAAATCAAAAAAATCAAAAATACCCAAACCTTTTGAGGCTATCATACTTGTTAAAAAAGGTTGAAATATCAGAAAAAACACCAATTCTTTCTGATGAATGGGCTCCGATAGACATGCCAGGACTCATGGTGAAAATTTACCAATGACAAAGAAATATAATTCCAAATAATGAAAAACAATAACAAGCCAAAAAGGATTATTACTGCAGCAAGTCTCTTTGATGGGCATGATGCAGCAATCAACATGGTTAGAAGGCTTTTGCAAGAGCTTGGATGTGAAGTTATACATTTAGGGCATGACAGATCTGTTGAAGAAATCGTCATGTCCGCTATTCAAGAGGATCCTCATGCCGTTGCCATATCCTCATACCAAGGCGGCCATATGGAATATTTCCAATATTTATCAAAAAGGCTAAAAGAGGAAAATTTGGAACATGTAAAAATTTTTGGTGGTGGTGGTGGCGTAATACTCCCAAAAGAAGCAGATGAATTGGAAAAAAATGGTGTTACAAAAATATTCAGACCAGAAGACGGTGCCTCAAAAGGACTTATTGGAATGATTCAAGAGGTTATAGATCTATGTGATATAAATCCTGAAGATCTAACAATCCCAAATACAAACAACCATTTATCACTATCAAGAAAATTAACCTATGTTGAGAACAACAAAAAAATCAATTTCAAAAAATCCAAAAAAAATCCAAAAATCATAGGCATAACTGGTACTGGCGGATCTGGAAAATCATCATTAATAGATGAATTAATTTTACGTTTTTCAAGAGGTGAATCCGATAAAAAAATTGCTATATTGGCTGCTGATCCAACGAGGGCAAGAACTGGGGGAGCACTTCTTGGAGACAGAATAAGAATGAATGCAATCTATGGCGGTAATGTTTTTTTTAGATCTCTTGCAACAAGAAGCAGAATGGCACTTTCATCAATAATTGGTAAAGCGATAGATGCTGTTAAAAGTGAGGATTTTGATTTGATTTTTGTTGAAACTGCAGGGATAGGACAAGCAGATAACCCTCTTGAGGACATAGTTGACGTTTCAATATATGTTATGACCTCCGAATACGGAGCTCCAAGCCAACTTGAAAAAATTGAAATGCTTGATACTGCTGATCTGATTGTGTTAAACAAATATGATCACCGGGCCGGAGAGGATGCCTTGAGAGATATACAAAAACAAGTTAGAAGATTGAAAAATCAAGGTCATGGAGACCTTGATGATCAACCAGTATTTGCCACAATAGCTAGCCAGTTTGCTGACCCAGGAGTAAATGAACTTTATGAAACCATAAAAACACTGGTTGGCTTACCCTCAGAAAAAGAAAATCAAAAAAATAAAACTATTAGGCCAACAAAACATGTTTTAATTCCAGGTAATAGAGAGCGCTATTTGGCTGAAATATCTGAAACTGTTCATAATTACAAAAAAAATGTAGCTAAATTAGAGGATATAGCCGAGCAGCTTCAGGCAATTTCATTAATTTTGAAAAAAGATAAGATAAATATACCAAAAAATTACACTCAATTTCCAAGTCCTAAGAAAAAAAGCTTAGAAATGGATTTCAATAAATCTTTAGAAAAACTAGGTGACATTGGATTGAATGCTTTAAGAATGTATGACGATTTGAGAAAATACAATGAACCAAAAATGACATACTCTATAAGAGGGAAAGATATAAGTGTAAAAACCCATTCTGAATCTCTTGCAGGAACAAAAATTTCTAAAGTTTCAATTCCGAAATACAGATCATGGGCAGATAGAATTAAATGGATACTTCTTGAAAATACGCCTGGTAAATTTCCATTTACACAAGGTGTTTTTGATTTCAGAAGAAGTGGAGAAGACCCAACAAGGATGTTTGCTGGAGAAGGCCCTCCAGAACAAACAAATAAAAGATTCCACTTGTTAGCAGAAAGTGAACCTTACAATCGTCTATCAACAGCTTTCGACTCTGTTACGCTTTATGGAAGAAGCCCAGAAAGCAGGCCTGATATATATGGAAAAGTTGGAGAAAGTGGTGTTTCTATTGCAACAGTTGAAGATATGGGAAGACTCTATAAAGGTTTTGATCTTTGCGACCCTGCAACAAGTGTTTCGATGACAATCAATGGACCAGCGCCAACAATATTAGCATTCTTTTTAAATACAGCTCTCAATCAACAAGTTGAAAAATTCAAAAAAACAAATTCCAGAATTCCGAACCAAGAAGAATTAAAAAAAATCAAAGAATTAACATTTTCAAGCGTAAGAGGAACAGTTCAAGCTGACATCTTCAAAGAAGATCAAGCTCAAAATACTTGTATCTTTTCCACTGAGTTTTCCCTAAAGCTTATGGGAGACATGCAGGAATGGTTTGTGAACAATAAAGTTAAAAACTTCTATTCTGTTTCAATATCTGGATACCATATAGCAGAAGCTGGAGCAAATCCAATCACCCAACTTGCCCTCACGCTTTCAAATGGCTTTACTTATATTGAATATTATCTCTCTAGAGGTATGTCTATTGACGATTTTGCAAAAAACCTATCTTTTTTCTTCTCTTGTGGTTTAGATCCTGAATATCAAGTCTTAGGAAGAGTAGCTAGAAGAATTTGGGCAATTGCTTTAAGAGAAAAATATGGATCAAATATCAGATCACAAAAACTAAAATACCACATCCAGACATCAGGAAGAAGCTTGCATGCTCAAGAAATTCAATTCAACGACATAAGAACTACGCTACAGGCTCTAATGGCTTACTATGATAGGTGTGACAGCCTTCATACAAACGCCTATGACGAAGCAATATGTACCCCGACAGAAGAGTCTGTAAGAAGGGCATTGGCTATACAACAAATCATCACCAAAGAACTTGGGACAGCCAAATGTGAAAACATTCTGCAGGGCAGTTTTTTCATTGAGGAGCTAACCGAATTGGTTGAAAATGCCGTTTTGAAAGAATTCGAATCAATAAATAGAAGAGGCGGTGTTCTAGGTGCTATGGAATTAGGTTATCAAAGAAGCAAAATACAGGAAGAAAGTTTACATTATGAACATTTAAAACATTCTGGTGAATTACCTGTTGTTGGGGTGAATACTTTTATTGGCGAAAATACAGAACCAGTAATACCTCAAGA
>DLTY01000010.1 GCA_002501535.1 bacterium UBP7_UBA7824 | reverse complement strand
ACAGGGGATCCTCAAGATTGAAGAAAGGAATTGCAGTTTTAGGAGCTACTGGTTCAATAGGCAAACAAACAATAAATCTCCTAAATTCAAAATTTAAAACCAAATACAAAACAATTGGATTAGCATCAAACAACAATACTGAAGATTTAATCAATTATGCATCAATGCTAAGTGCAGAAAGAATAATAGCTGCAAATCCAAATAAAAAAATAAATAACGATACTGAAATTCTTTTTGGAAAAGAAGAGATTACAAAACTTGTTTCGGATGAATCTGTTGACATAGTAGTCATGGCAATACCCGGAACAGCAGCAATTGAAGCCACTTATACTGCGTTAAAAAATGGGAAAACTGTTGCGCTGGCAAACAAGGAAAGCATTGTTGCTGCAGGTGAAAAAATATTGGAAACAGAAAAGAAGTATGGTGGCCAAATAATACCTATAGATAGCGAGCACAATTCAATATTTAGACTTTTAAACAACTCACGAGATAATCGAAATGTATCCGAGCTAACAATAACCGCTTCGGGTGGACCTTTTCTTGGCAGGAAAATTTCAGATCTTGAAACAGTTACACCTAAAGAAGCACTGAATCATCCTTCTTGGAGCATGGGCAAGCTTGTTTCTATAAATTCTGCAACTCTCATGAATAAAGGTTTAGAAATAATTGAAGCAAGTATTCTTTTTGATATTCCTATAAATAAAATCGATGCTGTTATACATCCTGAATCAAAAATACATGCAATGGTACATTGGAAAGATGGTTCATCTTCAATGCTAGTAAATCCTCCCAGCATGTCCTACGCAATTAATCATGCTCTCTCGTATCCTGAACATCCTGTCGGAGATTCAAATACTGTGGATACATCTTTCGATGGTGGATTCAATATTCAAACACTAAACGAAAATCTATATCCTTGCTACAAGCTTGCACGAGAAGCAGGAATCAAAGGTAATGGGCACCCTATCATCCTGAACGCAAGCAATGAAGTTGCTGTTAGTAATTTTTTAGAAGGCAAAATCTCATTCAACAACATACCAAAAGTTATAGAAAAAACACTTATAGGAATGGAATTTGAAATTCCTAAAAAAATCAACATTAAAGATGTCCTTTATATAGATACTCAATCTAGAATTTTTGCATCAAACTTAATCAAAATGCGAAAAATATGAAAAACAACAAAATTAACTCTATAAAAAGTCCTGGAGACATTAAGAAAATGACCTTTTCAGAACTTGAAGAAACGTGTGTTGAAATGCGAGAGTTCCTAATAAATGAAGTACCAAAAACAGGTGGACATTTAGCAAGCAATCTAGGTGTTGTTGAACTAACAACCGCAATACATAAAGTTTTCAATAGCCCAGAAGATAAAATACTTTTTGACGTTGGTCATCAAAGCTATATCCACAAAATAATCACTGGAAGAATTGAAGGTTTTCAAAAATTAAGAAAATATAAAGGCATGTCAGGATTTTTAGATATAGAAGAATCTAAACATGATGCATTTGGAGGAAGCCATGCAGGAACGTCTCTTTCAGCTGCTTATGGAATTCTTGAATCACAAAAAAGACAAAACAAAAAAAATTATGTTGTAGCGGTTATAGGAGATGGAGCACTAACTGCCGGGATGGCTTGGGAAGCAATTAATAATCTTGGAGGAAAACCGTACCCATTAATTATCATTTTAAATGATAACGAAATGTCAATATCTCCAAATGTTGGAATGGTAAACAGGCTATTGACTAAATTTAGAATGGCAAAAGCATACAGGAAAACACTTAGAAAAACATCAGATATTCTAAAAAAATCTCAATCTAGTAAAAAAATAGGGTCAATCCTATCTAAAATCAAAGATGGAATAAGAAATTTTTTCTTTAAAGAAGGCGCTCTTTTTGAGTCTTTTGGTTTTAGGTACTTTGGGCCAATGGACGGACATAACCTCAAAGAAATGCTAGAAGTTTTAGAGCTATCGAAAAACGTTCAGGATAGACCTGTATTCTTACATGTTCTAACAAAAAAAGGTAAAGGTGACCCAGAAAGTGAAAAAAATCCAGTAAAAAGACACGGGGTTGCACCAAAATCACTTTCACAAACACCAAGCTTTTCAAAAGTTTTTGCAGACTCATTAATCGATCTAGCCGAAAAGGATGAAAGTATTCTAGCTTTGACAGCTGCAATGGCTGAAGGTACCGGCCTAGAGTCATTCAGGCAGAAATTTCCAGATAGATTTTTTGATGTTGGAATATCAGAACAACATGCAGTTACAAGCAGTGCAGCAATGGCCCTCTCTGGAATGAAACCGGTATGTGCAATCTATTCAACATTCTTACAAAGAGGCTACGATCAAGTTGTCCATGATGCAATGCTTCAAAATGCTCATGTCATATTTGCAATGGATAGGTCAGGGCTTGTTGGAGGTGATGGATCAAGCGCACAAGGCCTTTATGACATTTCTTATCTAAGATGTCTGCCGAACATGATTGTTTCAGCTGCAAAGGATGGCCCAGCAATAAAGGAACTTTTGAAATGTGGTTTGTATAAAAACAATCAGCCATTTGCAATCAGATACCCTAGAGGTTCTGTTCCAAAAGCAGAACAAAGACCTGAGAGAGAGCTTATTGTTGGGAGGGGAGAAATCATACAAAAAGGAACCGATATCGCCATACTTGCAATAGGTCCTTCAGTTTACAACGCAATCAATGCAGCAAAAAGGCTTAAAAAAGAAAAAATAAACTGTTTTGTTGCTGATCCAATATGGATCAAACCACTAGATGAAAAATTAATCAAGAAAGCTGCTGAGACAAAAAGAATACTTACCATAGAAGAACATAGCGAAATCGGTGGCCTAAGATCTGCTGTTTTGGAATCTTTACAAGACCAAAATTTAATAAATCAAACTAAAATTCGCTCTATTGCAATCTCTGATGAAATTGTTAAACATGGAAGTCAAGATGTATATAGGAAAAAATTTGGACTTGATGAAATAGGTATTTACAACAAGGTGAAGGAAATGTTAAATGGCTGAAGTTTTATATAACAAATATAGACCTAGACAATTTGAAGATTTAATAGGCTTGTCAATAACAAAAAAAATACTTACAAACTGTCTAAGAACGGAGCAAATACCTCATGCATGGCTTTTTTATGGACCTAGAGGTACAGGTAAAACAACCACAGCAAGAATCTTTGCTGCTGCAATTAATTCTGAATCAAGGGTGAATGAATTTGAACCAAACCTTAAGGAAGAAATCGTGAAATCCATCTTTCAAGGATCTTCATTATGTCTATCTGAAATCGATGCTGCTAGCAATAGATCCGTAGGGGATGTTGAAAACCTACAGGAAGAGATGAGGTTTTCATCACCAGATGGAAAGAAGAAGGTCTATGTAATTGATGAAGTTCATATGCTTTCAAAAGCAGCCTTTAATGCATTGTTAAAAACCATGGAAGATCCTCCAGAACATGTAATGTTCATCTTGGCAACAACAAATCCGGAAAAAGTTCCTGAAACAATAAGAAGTAGATGTCAAAATTTAGCTTTCCATGCACACAGAGCTATTGATTTAAACCAATTAATAATAAAAATTTCAAAAAAAGAAAAAATAAAAATGGAAAAAGGGGTCGAACAATTGATGTCCTATATCTCAGAAGGAAGCGCTAGGGATGCACTTGGAAATTTAGAAAAACTATCTACCTTCTCCGAAAAAAATATAAAACTTGCAGATGCTTTTAAATTATTTGGGCTAAGTGACATTATAGGAATAGAAACATTCATAGAGTCACTTCTCGAAGAAGATTCCACAAAATGCTTGATCCATGTAGAAAAACTTTTTAATACAGGTATATCCATATGGCCATTCCTGGATCAAACAATTGAATATTTTCACAACATACTTATATATAAAAAAATCAAAAACTATGAAGGTTACTACCGTTTAAAAAACGGTATTTCTGAAAAATGGAAAGATGATCAAATATTCATTGTTCAAAACGAAATTATAGAACTTAAAAAAAGTCTAAAATGGGAAAGAGAGGGCTTGACTTTATGGAGGATTATCGCTTTTAACATACATCAAAAAATCAATGGAAAGGCAAGCTTAACAAAGAATGTTGTGATGAAGAGAACACCTGCAACACCCATCCAAGA
>DLTY01000047.1:27517-42055 GCA_002501535.1 bacterium UBP7_UBA7824 | reverse complement strand
AAGAGTAAAACCTCTTTTCATAATATATTCACCTCCTGAGCCTTCTTGTCTTAATACAAGGGCTCTGATACATTAATTAAAAAATTTAAAATTTAAAAAAAAGCCGATTTGCTTTTATGCAAAAGGCTTTATATTTCTAAAAATTTAAATTGAGATTGTATAGTAAAGAACTGATGATTACAAATAATAGAAGCAGATTGATTCCCCATTTTTCTTTCCCCGAATACGCACATGTTCCTGGACTGACGGTTCATCCTAAAAAAAAAGGTGGGCATAGCGAGTTTATCGATGATCCAGAGCCAGAGGTTCTAAAGCCTGCAAAGCCTTATGATTCAGATGAATTCCTACATGCAGTCGATTTATTTAACTATGGTTATTATTGGGAAAGCCATGTTTGGTGGGAAGGTCTTTGGCATGCGTGTGGCAGACGTGGGATCATGGCTGATTTTCTGAAAGCCTTAATCAAGCTTGGTGCTGCTGGCGTAAAAGCCAAGGTGAAAGAGGAAAAAGGCGTAATCATCCACTCTCAAAGGGCGCAAGAACTTTTCGATTCACTTTTGAAAAGAGATGTTTCCTATTATGCTGGCTTTGATATTGCAGATTTATTTAATTATTCACAAGACATTGAAATGAATGTATCTAGATATTGTGAAAAATCAAATCCCAACACTAGTGTTTTTGACAGATTTTTAATACCTGACAAGCGTTAGCTTCTCCCGTCTTTAAAAGAAGGTGTTACAAAAACTTTTTCCTGATTTCTAATCACTTCAAACTTGGATTTAAAAGCCTGTTCAAGCATGCTGAGTGATACAGGCAATTTTTCCTCAAATGGCTTTTCCAAAAATTCGACTGTTTTTTTAGAGGAAAATAACACTATCCTGTCAGATATTGATAATGCCATATTGATGTCATGCAAAACTAACCCAATCCCAACGTTTTTATTTGATAGTTGTTTTAGGTTTTTTGCCAGCTTGACTTGAAAATGTACATCTAGAGAAGAGGTGGGTTCGTCCATCAGTAGATATTTTGCTTGATTTGTATCAGCTTGATTTAATTGAACGATAGATCTTGCTATATTGACTCTTTGTTGCTCTCCTGCGGAAAGTTTTAAATAGTTTTTATTTTTAAATTTTTCTAATTCATAATCTTTGAGAACTCTGCTAATTTCGCCAGAAGATTCTTTAGTTATTTTCTGCCCATATGGATTCATTCCCATTTCAATAATCTCGCTGACAGAGAATCCAAATGACATATTGGTTTTTTGAGAAACAACAGATCTCATTTTTGCCAATTTCGTTGACTTTATTTTATTTATTTTTTTATCCCCTATACGTACATCTCCTAAGTCTGGTTTTATTTCCGTTGAAAGAATTTTTATTAAAGTGGTTTTGCCACAACCATTAGGTCCTAAGATCGTAACGATCTCTCCAGGTTGAATTTGAAGACTTGCTTTATCTAGGATTTTTTTTCCGGCATATGAAAAAGAGATATTGGTTGCTTTGTATGTCATCGAAAAACCTTATCCTGCTCCCGTATAAGTAAATAAACAAATACGGGAGCTCCAATTATTGATGTGATTATTCCAATTGGAATTTCAGACGGTATTGATATTGTTCTTGAAGCCAAATCAGCTGAAGTTAACAATATTGAACCCAAAATAAAACAAAAAGGAATTAAGGATTTTAAATTTGGTCCAATCAGGATTCTGACACCATGAGGTACAACCAATCCTATAAAGCCTATTGGGCCAACAAAAGAAACACATACTGCAACACATAATGATGTGTAAATTATTATTTTCTTTTTCAATTTTTCAATTTTTATACCTAAGTTAAAAGCCTCAGATTCACCCAAAAGAAACACATTTAGCAATCTTGCTTGCTTGAGAAGCATGACGCAACATGTAATGCAGACCAAAGAGCAAATAAGAATTTTTTCCCATGTTGATTCTCCAAGGTTGCCCATACCCCACATTGCAATTGAACGTAATTTTGAGTCTGAAGACATGTATGTAAAAAAGGCGATGATTGCCCCAATAAGTGAATTTGCTGCTATCCCACACAAAAGCATCTTAGCCACAGAGGGCTTTCCGTCTTTGGTTGATATTTTGAAAATAAGCAAAGAGATGGTTATTCCAAAAATGAACGCCAAAAAAGATATCATTAAAGATGCTTGAATTGAGCCAATCTTCATTAAAAAAGTATTGAAATATATTCCAATTACAGCACCAAGAGATGCTCCTGCCGAGACACCTATAAGGCCAGGATCAGCTAAAGGGTTTCTGAATAATGCTTGTAAGCAGCAGCCACATACAGCAAGGCTTCCTCCAACAATCACACCCATTAAAATTCGTGGAATTCTTATAGAGTTCAAAACAATTTCATTTGTTGTAAGTACCGATGAATCTTTTGTAATTCCAATATTTTTTGCCAAAATTGAAATAATTTCATTAATTTCAATATTCACAGCACCAATTGAAAGATTCGCAACAAGACTCGCTATGAGCATTATGGAAAATGCTACAAGTAGGTTCTTTTTAGTAATTTTGATCAAAATGTATTTGTTTTATATTTTAAAATTAAACTGGCTGTCGGAGGTTTTAAATGTTTAGAAAAGTTTTTTCAATTCTTAGTTTGTTCTGCTTCTTTAGTTTTTTATTGCATTCATATGAGAGTGCTCCAGGAAAAACTAAATTCCAAAAGGGTATTGGTAAAAGTGTAGAGAAAGACAAGAAAGCAAATGATTCTTTAGATTTTTTAATCGATTTGAATAATGCTTTCATCAATATTTCTGAACAAGTTAACCCTTCAATTGTTTATATACAGGTAGGAGAGCAGGTGGAAATGCAACGGGGTTCTCAGAATCCCTTTGGTGGATGGCCTTTTGATTTTCCTTTTGAAACACCAGAGCAAAATCAACCACAACAATTCTGGAGAGAAGGTTCTGGCAGTGGATTTATTGTTAGCGAGGATGGGTTCATATTAACTAATGATCATGTTGTGGGGACTGCGGATGAAATTAATGTCACTATGTTCAATGGTGATGTGTATCCAGCTAAGCTAATTGGTGGAGATCCTTCAACAGATGTCGCATTAATTAAGATAGATGCAGATTTCAACTTGCCTCATTTGAAAATGGATTTAAAAAATGAACCAAAAGTAGGACAATGGGTTTTAGCTTTTGGTAACCCTTTGCAGTTAAGATTTACTGTTACCTCTGGAATCATTAGTGCAATGAGCAGAAATTTAGGAATCTTAAGGAATTCTTCAACATGGGCAATCGAGGATTTCATTCAAACCGATGCTGCTATCAATCCTGGAAACTCTGGAGGGCCTTTAGTTAACCTTTATGGAGAAGTTATAGGAATTAACAGTGCTCTTGTTAGTGATACAGGTAATTTTGCAGGTTATGGTTTTGCCATTCCAATCAAGTTGGCAAAAAGAGTAATGGATGATTTGATTGAGTTCGGAGAAGTTCGCCGAGCTGTTGCGGGTGTAATGGTTGCACCAGTTCAGGACCTTGATCGAGAAGCTTTAGGTTTACCAGAAGATTTTGGAGTTTTGGTTTCTGGCTTTGTTCCATCGGATGAAGGCTGGAGCCCGGCAGAAAAAGCAGGACTTAAACAATTGGATGTAATTTGGACTATTGAGGATGAGAGGGTGAAAAACCCATCATCATTACAAAAAATTATATCTTCTTATGAACCTGGTGACGTTATTATGTTGCAGGTTTATAGAGATAAAAAGATTTTAGAATTTAGTATGACTTTAGGCACTGCTCCAAAACCTAAACAAGAAACAATTGTGGCTGAAACTCAAGAAAAAGGCAATATATTATCAGCTATTGGGATTGAGGCAAGTGATTTTGTTGCAGAGGATTTGATTGCAGCAGGATGGCCAAATCCTCCAAAACAAGGAATTGTTATCAATTCAATAACAAGAGGTTCATCAGCTCAAAAAAGAGGTTTAGTTAATTTTGTAGGTTACATTATCACTCATATTGGTGAATATGAAATTGACAATCTAAATATGGCAATAGAGGTGTTGAATCAATTTGAAGCGGGCACGATTGTGTATCTTAATATCATCGGTCCTGATGGTTATTCGACCCCTATTTCAATTCGGACACCTTAACTGGAAAGCCAATTCTTCCACATTTTTGCTGCTTTAATTCCACCTATTAATGGTGCAACCCAATAAATCAAAATAACCTGGATATCATTGCCACCAGAAACAAGGTAAGAGCCTAAATGTCTTGCTGGGTTCATTGCAGCTCCCGTAGATGGGCCTCCAGCAAGAATTCCTATCAAGACTGTTAGACCTATATAAAGCGCAGCGTTTTTTGCTGGCATTTTGTTTATCACTGTTGAGATTATTACAAAAACTAAGAAAAAAGTTAATGTTATCTCCACAAGCATACCTTGAAGGTTTGAAACGCCATTGAAAGCCGGGACACCTTGTCCTGAGCCCCATATCCATAAAGCAAGCAAAGCACCAACAACACCACCAAGAACTTGCGAGACGATATAACCTAATATATTTTTTGATTCAAATTTGTCGATTGACCAGAGGGCAATAGTCACAGCTGGATTAAAGTGAGCCCCACTTGTTTTTGCAAGAGCTGATACCATAACTGCAATTGTCAAACCATGTGCAAGTGCAACAGTCAGCAGATCTCCGCCTCCAGCCATTGCTGCAGTTCCGATAAATGTTAGGGCAAAAACCCCAATGTATTCTGAAAGCCATTCTTTTTTTATGTTCATAAATTTCCTCCAATAGATATTTTCATTATCTTATCAAGTGAAATTAGGATATTGTGTTGGAGGGTTTATAAATCGTGAAGAAAAAAAAGATAGTTTTATCATTTGATCCAAAATCTATATTTTTTGGAATGACTTTGGGTTTGGTTTTGGGTTATCTCATTTCACCTAAAGAAACCGATGTTTCATTTGATGCTGCTTTGCCGCAAGGACATCCTCCTGTTGATGAAAACAATAATCCAAATGCTCCAATGATGGATGAACAAACTGCTCAACAAATGAATGAATACAGGGAAGAGTTAGATGGCTGGAAATCAGTTTGGGAGAATGATAATAGCAACTGGATGGCAGCCATAAGGGTTGCTGACATGTATTATGAGGTTCAATTTTATGATCGTTCAATTCCATGGTACGAAAAAGCATTGAGTGTTAATGATGTACCAAATACAAGAAATGATATGGCTTTCGCTCAATTTATGGCAGGTGTTTCTACCCCTATTGGAGCAACTGCTGATTCAGAAAGTTTTATACTAGCTTCAATTGACACTCTCGAAAAGCTCATAGTTGATTATCCAGATTATCCGAATGGTTGGTTGACTTATGGTTTTGTTATGACCAATACAGGTGAAAAAGAAATCGCATTTAGCGCATTTTCCAAATGTTCAGAATTGGATCCTGATGGTGCTGTCGGAAATGAAGCCAGAAGTTTTTTAAGGCAATATTTTAAAGATGAATAATCGTGCAATTTATGCTGATTTGATTTCTAAAAAGTTTGACAATCAATACATTATCAAGGATTTGAGCTTTTCTTTAAAAAAATCAGAAAATGCATTGCTGACAGGCAGAAACGGCATAGGAAAAACAACTCTTTTAAGATTGTTTGCTGGTGTAACAAGAACAAATACCGGCAAGATTGAAATACTTGGTAATCCTGTTCAGGATAATAAAACCAGATCTTCAATAGCATACATGGGTCCTGGAGATGCTTTTTATAAACATTTATCAGGATATGAAAATTTGACTTTCTTTAATAGTTTTTTAAATCTCAGGACCAATAACAAACTTGATGATTTTTTAAAAGAAGTTGACCTTTGGGAAGCTAGAAATATAGCTGTAAAAAATTATTCTACAGGTATGAAAAAACGTCTTTCCATTTCTGTCTCAATGCTTCAAAAAGCCCAAATTTATCTTTTTGACGAGCCTTTTAAAGGTTTAGATGATTATGGAAAAAATATACTAAATAAATATTTGAAGAAATTAAAAAAAGAGAACAAAACAATTTTTTTAGTATCAAATCTTTTTGAAGACATGGATTATTTTGAATCAGTGTATGAACTTGTTTCCGCATCTAGATTGGAGAGGAAAAGATGAATCTTCTCAAAACAACGTTGGTCATTTTTTCTGAAAGTTTATTTTCTTTACGTAAAAAATTTGGTAGATTTTTAGGTCTTTTTTTACTTTCCATAATGTTTATCATTGTTTTTGAGGTCGCTTATGAGCCATCTCCAAAAGATTTAGTAAATTTCTTACCAGGATTAATTTGGGTTACCTCTATACTTTCAAGCAGTATTGGAATTTTAAAAATTTGGGACGATGAGGAAAATGAATCATTGCTTGATTTTTTAAAATCATCACCATTGGATCGTGGTGGAATAGTTTTAGGCAAAAGTTTATGGGGGGCTTTTTTATGTTTTCTTATTACGATCGCAACCTTTTTAATGACATTTTTCTTTTTTGATTACACCCTAACCGCAGAGCAAGTTGGTTTTTTATTAATTGTGATTATTTTCAGCTCAATTGCTTTTGGTTTTTTGGGCGGTATTTTTGGAGCCTTGTCTCTAGGTTTGAATTTTAGAAACATATTGCTCCCTTTGTTTCTTTATCCGTTGGCTGTTCCTATACTTATGTCATCTATAAACATTACAAAAGACATAATTGCAGATGGTTTGCTCATTGGTAATTGGTTTTCCATATTATTCGTTTATTCTTTTGTACAATTTTTGCTTGTGTTTGGCCTAGGAGAAAAAGCTTTAGATTCATGAGAAAAAATTTCCCTTTATGGTTGATTTTAATGATTTTTGTTAATCTTGCCATTTTTTATTGGTCTCCACCCGACTTAGCTCAAGGAATGGGAAAAAGGGTCTTCATGCTTTATTTGCATGTTCCTTTTGCATGGAATTCATTTTTAACTACTGTTTTTGCAGCTTTGACCTCTTGTCTTTATTTGTGGAAAAAGGAGCCAGAGTGGGAAAGAATATCAAGATCACTGATTGAGGTTGGAACCGTTTCAGCTTTTTTGACATTAATGACAGGAAGTATATGGGGAAAAATGACCTGGGGGACATGGTGGGTTTGGGACGCAAGGTTAACTACTATGTTGATATTATTTCTAATACTTTGCGCATATTTGATTGTTAGGGATGTTTATGGAAACAACCCTGAAGGCCAAAGGGTGGGAAGCATTATTTCCATTATTGCTGCATTAAATGTTCCCTTAGTGCATCTTTCAGTTAATTATTGGAGAACATTACATCAGGGTTCTACAATATTCAGACAGGAGGGTCCTCCAAAAATTGACGGTGACATGTTTATGATATTGCTTGCTTGCTTTGGGATTGTAATTTATTGGTCTTTCTGCTGTGTTAAAAGTAGATTACTGAAGGTTGAAAATGAATAATTATTTGCCAACTATTTATTTGAGTTATGCAATTGTTGTTGTGATATGTTATCTTTTCTGGAAAAGGCAAGGAAAAAACCCGCTACCATGAACAGAACAATGATTTCATTAATAATGGCTTTTTTGGCTATTTTATGGTTAGTTTTTTCTGGAATCCAAGATGCATCTTTGTTTTTTTATTTTCCTACAGAGGTGGAACAATCTATCATCAGTGATGAAATGGAACAAGATGCAAGGATCAGGATTGGAGGTTTTGTTCAGCCAGACTCTATATCTATTGAAGATGAAATCATTTTTTTTGTTTTAACCGATGATGAGAGAGGTGTTGTTAGGGTTCGATATGAGGGAATTTTGCCTGACATGTTTGCTGAAGGCCAAGGAGCAGTTGCTGAAGGAATGTTCCCAAGTGAGGTTGATGGTGGGTATTTTTTTCCAGATGAGTGGATTTTTTATGCCGATGATATTTTTGTTAAACATGGAGAGGAGTATTCCAAAGAGCATCTTGATAAAACGGAAATGAAGAAAAGATTTGGCTCAGGTATACCTTCCGGGACGCTTGAATGATTGCCAGTTGGCCAGTTTTTTTAGGAAGATTTGGTCTATGGGCTCTTTGTTTAGGGGCATTATTTGCCTTAGTGTTTTCAGTTCTCGATCTTAAATCAAAATCTACATGGTCCTCTGTCGCAAAAAGATCGTTTTTAACATCATGTATAGGTTCATTATTGACTGTTTTTGGCTTGCAATATGCTCTTTTTACGCATGATTTTTCTATCCGTTATGTAGCTACCGTGTCATCAAAATCACAACCAACCATGTATCTTTTTTCAGCATGGTGGGGGAGCCTCGAAGGAGGCTTATTGTTATGGGCATTTTTAATTTGTTTATTTGCTTTTTTGGCAATATCTAAAGACAAGCTTCGCGGTTCAATTCTGACATCATTTTTACTTCTCCCTTCAGCAACACTTTGTTTCTTTTCCGGTCTAATGTTAAAGTTTGCAAATCCTTTGGCTTCTTTTGATGATCGCTTTACTATTCCTTTAGATGGCATTGGAATGAATCCGCTATTACAAGATCCAGGAATGGCGATCCATCCACCTTTGCTTTATCTTGGTTTCACTGGCATAACAATACCGGCTTCTTATGCAATTACACATTTGTTAAATAAAAATGAGGAATGGATTCAGTTGTCTCGTTATTGGACAAACTATGCGTGGTTTTTTTTAACAACAGGAATTTTGGTTGGATCATGGTGGGCTTATCATGAATTAGGCTGGGGCGGTTGGTGGTTTTGGGATCCCGTGGAAAATGCTAGCCTTATGCCATGGTTGCTTCTAACGGCTTTTGCTCACAGTGCTTTAGCTTTCAGGGCAAGAAAATTATTCAATAGATGGAATTTGTTTCTTATTCTTGCCGCTTACGGAATGACGCTTGTCGGGACATTTATTACGCGAAGCGGAATCATCACAAGCGTCCATGCTTTTTCAGAAAGCGATCTTGGTTATTGGTTCTTAGGGTATATAACAGTTTATTTACTTTTTGCTTTTGGCTTTTTAGGCTTTAATTGGGACTCACTCAAAGATAACAGTAATTTAAAAGAATCTGCCTCAAAGGAAAATGCAATACTTTTCAATAATTTATTGTTTCTAGGAATGTTTGTTGCTGTCTTTTTTGGAACCACATGGCCAATATTTTCAGAAATATCAACAGGTGAAAAGGTTAGTGTTGGAGCTCCATATTTCGAAAAAACAATACCACCGATATCAATGCCAGCTTTAATCTTGCTTTCAGTTGCTCCATGGCTTTCATGGAAAAGAAAAATAGGCAAGAAATTTAAAAATTATTTAAAAATAGGCATTATTGGAGGTTTGCTGTCTTTCTTGTTTTTCAGCTACATTAGATCCTCCATAGGCTTACCTTGGTTTGACAGTTCATGGGAACATTTTTTAACTACCTTTTTGCTTGGGTTTACTCTTTTGCCAACCTGTAAAGAATTTTTGGATTCTAAAAAGGGTCGTTTTATGAATAGTTATCATGGAGGGCTAATCGTGCATGTTGGAGTTTTGTTTTTGGCTATAGGGGCTACCGCAAGCGTTGAGCACAAATTTCAAACTGATGCAATTCTGGAAAATGAAATACCATTTGTTTTAGATGATTATGATGTTGAATTGATCCAAGATGCAAATGGGCTACAGGTTGTTAATGGTGAAAATTATTCTTCTTTTGGGACATCAGTTAAGGTTTCTTCAGACAATGGCACAAAAATCCTTTCTCCGGAGAAAAGAGATTATGGTCCCAATTGGTCACCAACCACCGAAATGGGCCTTAAGTCAAACTGGAAGAGAGATATCACTTTATCTATGTCTGAAATTATTAATGATTCCAAAGTTAGATACAGGGTGACGATTCAGCCATTTTTAAAATTTATTTGGATTGGTGGAGTTGTTTCTATTTTGGGTTTTTTGGTTATTATTGGGAGTGAGAGGCGATGAGGGTTCAGTATTCAAGATTCATTAAAGTTCTTTTTTTCATTTACTGTTTTGTTTTTGTGCTGGCGAAAGGTTTATCCATTCTTGAGAAAAATTCTTCAGATGAGGTTGTGTCAGATTTCTCCCTGCAGGGCAAAAAGGCTCCAACCCAACAAACTTTAGTCAATCTTGAAGAGGCATACGATGAATACTTTTTAGATTATGAAGATGAAGATTGGCCACCAGTAACTATAGTCAATTGGTGGGGTAGTTGGTGCCCCCCATGCAGAGAAGAATTCCCATTATTGAAGAAGTGGAGCACCTTGTGGACCCAGTGTGAAAGTCAATCTCCTGGCCAGTGCCCTGTTTTGATCGGGGTTGCTTTTGATGATACTGCAGAGGATGCTCAAGAGATGATAGATATTTTTGGTTTAAAGTATCCAAATTGGATTGATATGGATGGAAAAGCATTGGTTGATTGGGGTGTTACCGGCGCTCCCGAAACTTTCTTTATTGATTCAAAAGGTATAGTTAGAGCAAAAATTATCGGTTTATTAACTGAGGAAAGTTTATTGGAAAATATTAATTTGATTATCGGGGAAGAAAATTAAATTTTTATTAGCCATTAGTCTAGTTCTTGCTTTGAACCCGACACAAGAGGAGGAGAACAGAGCTCTTTCTATAGCTGAAAGTTTTAGATGTCCAACCTGTAAATTTGTCAGCATTGCTGACTCTGACACACCAATCAGTAATGAGATCTACGAAGTGATACTCGATATGGTTTTAGAGGGAAAGACAGATTCTGAAATTAGAGATTATTTAATTGAAAGGTATGGGGATTGGATCGTTTTTGAGCCTCCTAAAAAAGGAATACACCAGATTATTTGGTATTTGCCCTTTGCCTTTTGTGTAGGTGGTTTTTTCTTTTTACGAAAATTATCAAAAAACAAGGTAAAAGAATGACTGATTACCAACCTTTGATCGCCGGACTTCTGACTATAGGATTTGTTTATTGGATATTTTCTCCCCTATGGGGCAAAGATGATGAATAACATTAAATGGCTGCTTGACCAATTGAAATCCTGGGTTAAAGAAGGGATCATTTCAGAAGATCAAGCAAATCTAATAAGTTCCAGGTACTCAAAAGAAAATGCGAAAATGACTAGTTTTATTAGTGCATTATTGGTTTTTGGTGGAGTCCTGGTGGGTTTGGGTTTGATTTTGGCAATGGCTTCAAACTGGCAGGGTTTCTCCTCAGGTATAAAAACCTTAATAATCCTTATTTTTGTATCTGGTTTTAATTATCTTGGATATCATTTTTATCAAGCACCAAATAGAAGAAACCTTTCCCAAACTTTTTTTCTCATGGGGGCTCTTTCTTTTGGAGCTGGTGTCAATCTGATCCTTCAAACCTTCAATGTTTCTTTTGATAATGGCCAAGAATTATTGATTTGGATTGCTGGGCTTTTTTTATTTATGAGGTTTTTCAAGCTGTTATGGGTTCTTATTTTGGCAAGCATACTCTTGACAATATGGATATTTCAGACTTCGATATCTTGGATTGATATTGCTGCTTATGGATTGTTGGCATTTTCTTTTTTGAAGTTGATATTTAGGGATAAAAACAATCCTGCTTTAGTTTTTTCTTTGTTTGGAACTTCTCTTTGGCTTTTCCTTTTGCAACTAAGAATGTTGGCTATTCCTCATTCAGAAAAGGATGTTAATCTTTTTCTTATTCTTCCCAGATTGGATTTCGGTGTAGCTGATGCATTGAGTTTTGTGAGCCTTTATGTTTCTTTCGGAATTCTTCTTTCTATTCTTGCAATTAGGAGAGTTAAAGAATGGGCAGCTTATCCTTTCAGTATATTAGGAGTTATTTTTCTTTACTTTACCCAAATTCCATTCACCTTTTTTCATAATTTCGCAAATGAAGATGGTTTCCGAATGCCAATTCCAGGATATCCAATTGAGGCATTGCCTTTTATCGCCATTTCAGCATTTGTCATAACCATTTCCTTGGATGGCTTAAGATCGTCAAGCAAGAGGAAAAAGCTTGTTTCGAAGCTTTTTATTGCAATCTCTTTAATCAATATACTCTTGCCATTCCTCTCTTACAGCAATCCAATGGTGATTTCAGTTTTCATGAACCTGATTCTTCTTTTTGAGCTTATTGCCTTTCTTTACATTTCAAGCATTAGCAGAAACTGGAGATTGTTCAAATGGACCTTGTGGTTTTTCAAATTCTTTATCTTGTTGCGTTTCTTTGATATATTTTCAACTCTCCTCAATCAAGCATTCTTATTTGTTTTGGGTGGAGCTTTACTGATTTGGGGAGGTGTCTTTATCGAAAAGCAGAGCAAAAAAATATTTGATGCGGGGGCAAAAGATGATTAGGAGAAATTTTTTAATTGCATCCCTTGTTCAGGTTTTGCTGATAACAGGCTTGGCATTTTTTAGTAGCATTCGAGCAAACTCAGGGACAGTTGTTCTATTCAACATTGACCCCATGCAGTCAGGTTATCCTTTTAATACTGTTTTTCGAGGTT
Organism: bacterium UBP7_UBA7824; assembly: GCA_002501535.1. Classification (GTDB taxonomy): domain Bacteria; phylum UBP7; class UBA6624; order UBA6624; family UBA6624; genus UBA6624. The sequence goes on along the minus strand of DLTY01000047.1, from coordinate 29,608 downwards.
GGATTTTCGAACCCTCTCTTGATTCTGCTATGACAAAGATATCAAATGATTTAATCAAAGAGGATCTAGCTCCATTCGAATATTTGGAGGATGATCTTGCAGCGGTTGGTTTACAGAATATTTTTGTAACCATCACAGAAGATGATTCAGTCTGGAGTGTCTCCTCAGCTTCTTTCTCAAAGCCAAATGAGGGTTTGTTTTTGAAGTCGGAATGGGATATGAACCCGTATAGTTATGAGGATTATGAAAATAATTCAGACTTTTTTAATGTCCGTTATGAAGTCGGTAATATTTTCCTCTCTGAGGAAAGCATTGAACGTTTGACAGAATGCCTCGGAGAGCGTTCATGGGATACGGATACAAGTTCCTATTTTTGGGAGATAGAGCCATTGCCAATGTCTGTTGAGTTAAGTGTTCTAGATGACGGCAACCTGATACCATTGAGGTTATTTTGTGATGGTGAAGAAATAAAATAAGATATCGATTTAAAAAAACAGCTTCAGGCAGAAAACAGAGCCGCCGGCTTTTATGAACTCAGAAGTATCCACCTCAATCACATTGAAGCCAACTTGCTCCAATTTTGATTTGGTTTTTAGGCATCCTTGTTGAATGATGACGTTTTTTCCATCTGGGCAAAAGGCATTGCAGGCCATCATGCTTTCAGCTTCATTCTTATCTGCTTCTATCGGTAGATCAAATATTTTTCTTATCAACTCTTGGCCATTTTTGTCAAAAGCATCAGGATTCCAAAGGCAGGTTGTTGGATTCAGTATGCACAAACATGTATCAAGGTGGTAAAAAGTTTTATGCTTCAGGTTTAAGGCAATTACATCAATATCGTATTTTTCGCTTATTTCTTGCCATGCCATTATGTCTGTTCTTGCTCCAATTCCACCCCATAATAGTTTTTTGCCAGGATGCCATATGCCATCACCAGTTCCTTCAAACTTCGTTACTTTTCTTGAAAGTTGACCAAAGTTGTAACCTAAGTTTTCAAATTGATTTTTAAGCAACGCAACTTCCGCCTTCCTCTCTTCGGCAAACATTTTTCCCTCCAGGAAATTCTCTTTATTGATGCTGATTTCATTAGGGATTGGAAAAAATTGGTTGGCACAGAAAACAATATCAGGAAGTTTTTCTTCAGGCTTGAATTTTGTTACCGAAAGGTTTAGATCGGTGAAAGTTTGCAAAAGGTTGCTCCATTGGCTTTTGGCTTTTCTTTTATCAATTTTTTTCAGGTTGCCCGCAGAATCTCTCATAAATGGATTAATTGCATATTGAATCTCAAAATTTTCCGGAGAGACCATGAGTATGTTTTTGAAAAAATTGATTTCCGGAATTTCATTTAATGTGAAATTTATCTGATTCGAACGTTCAATTAAGACCATATTGGTTATTTTATTTTTTTAAACGACTAAAATTTATAAAAGTGATAAAACCAAGCTCAACATCAATGGAACTTTTAAGAATCGTGTTCCCTCAGCATGTGAATCCAGCAAGTCGTCTTTATGGTGGAAGGCTGATGTATTGGATCTGTGAGGCGGGAACCCTGACCGCAAGTAACCATCACAAGGGTTCTGTAGTTCTTGGAGCAATGGAGGACATAGACATTTTGGCAGGTGTTGCACTTGGTGACAGGGTTGCATTCCGATCAAGGGTTCAAGCAACTTTTGGTAGCTCTATGGAGGTTCGAGTTGAAGTCATAAAAACTGATCGAGCTGGAAGAGAGCCGCTGACAACGTGTAGAGCCCATTTAACCTTTATTGCTTTGGATGAAAATGGCAAACCTACAAAGGTTGCAGCAGTGGATCCTGCTACAGATGATGAACATGAAAGTTTTAGAGCAGCCTTGGATCGAAGATCAAAGCGTTTAGAACGTCTATCTGAATTTGACAAAAAGGATCAGGCTGATACTTCTGGTTTCAGTTCACCCTCTATCGCACAAGCAATGAGAATGGTTACACCAGACATGCTTTTAGCAGATAAGGTTTTTGCCGGAGAGGTTATGTTGTGTGTAGATGAGATTGCCGCTCTTGCCTGTCATAGGTATTGCAAAATGCCAGCTGTAACAGCCAGCTTAGATGCTGTTGA
>DLTY01000047.1:1654-27197 GCA_002501535.1 bacterium UBP7_UBA7824 | reverse complement strand
TTTCATTCTCCGATATTGATTCATGAACATATGAGATATCGTGCCGCCTTAAACCATGTAAGTAAAAGCTCAATGGAGATAGGCATAAGGGTAACGGCTTTTGATCCATATAAATCAAAAATGAAAAGAGTTTGTACAGCATATGCAACTTTTGTTGCGATAGATGAAAAAGGGAAACCAACACCTGTTGAACCTTTTGAACCAATCACAGAAGACGAAAAGAGAAGATTTTTCCAGGGAGAGGCACGAAGAGCTAGAAGGATGAAGAGGTTGGGTAGATGATATCAGAAGCTTTTGTTTTAGCTGGTGGTAAAAGTACAAGAATGGGAACACCCAAAGCATTATTGGAAATTGATGGAGTTAATTTCTTAACAAAAACTCTACAAACATTATCTGAATCTGCTGAAAGGGTATTTATCGTAGGCGCACCACCATCCCCAGAGAAATTTTCTGATTGGGAGATTGTTAATGACGAACTTCCGGGAGAAGGTATTCTTTCTGGCTTATATACAGGCTTGAAGGCATGCAAAACTGCTTGGGCGTTTTGTGGTTGTTGTGATGTTCCTACAGTCCATAAGGATTTGCCTGGTATGTTATGGGAGATTGCAGATGGTAAAACTGATTGTTTGATGCCGCATGCTTTAGGTTTTCCGCAACCAACTTTATCCTTGTACAGAACATCAATACATAAAGACGTACCAAAATACCTTGATAGAACAACTGAATCAAACTTGAGGAGGAAACTTTGGGGTTTTCTTGACAGGATTAAAGTGCAACTTGTTGAAGAAAGTCATTTTACCTCCAGGGGAATTCCAAAAATATGTTTTCACAATAATAACGATGTTCATGATTTAGATTTTCTAATGCAAGAATGGGGGAAGATGAAATGAGTGTACTTTTTAACGAAGCACAAGATTTAATTGACAAAATTGTTAAACCGTTAGGTTTAGAAAAAGTAAATATTACTGAAGCAAATGATAGATGGCTATCAAGCTCTACTGCGTCAAAATGCGATAATCCAAAAGAAACCGTGAGTGCAATGGATGGCTGGGCTGTTGACCATCAGTTACTTGTTGATGCCACTAGAAATGAACCGATAATCTTGCAAACTGGTGATCCAACATATGCTGAAGATGACAGAAAGTCTCTTGATGGTGATGTTTGCGCTTGGGTTGCAACAGGAGCACAGATCCCTAGAGGTGCTACCGCGATTGTTCCATGGGAAAAAGTAGTAAAAGAAGAAGATGGCAGGGTGGCTTTTTCAGAATGCCCAAAAAGAGGAGAGTTTTTCAGGGTTAAAGGAGAGGATGTAACTATAGGTGACCTGATTGTCTTGAAAGGCTGCCGTTTAAGTTATTGGGCCATACAAGCTTTAATTTCTTGTGATGTTGAATCTATTGAGGTTTCTAAGATGCCAAGGGTTGCTTTAATTGCTAACGGAAACGAATTGGTTTTGCCAGGTTCAAATAAACAAGGTGTGAAGTGTGGAAATCTTCAAGCTATTGGTCAAATTGTTAAAGAGCAAGGCGGAAATGTTGTTTATTCTGAATTGATCAAAGATGATCTCAAGTCTCTTTCTAAAGCCGTTTCCGAAGCTAAAAACAAAGCGGATCTTATAGTTACCTTAGGTGGCGCTGCGGATGGTGACAGAGATTATGCGAAAGAGGCTTTTGTTGAAAATGGCGGTGAGGTTATTTTTGACAAAATTGCAATGCAACCCGGTGGTCCTAGTTTCTTAACATCTTTTTCAGAAGGTCCAGTTGGTTTAGGGATTTCTGGAAATCCATTAAGTTCATTGGTTGTTTTTGAACTTTTGGGAATACAGATTATGAGATTAATGGTTGGCGCAAAGAGGTATAGACCCTTACACACTAATGTAATGCTGGATGAAGCATTGGTTTGGAAATCGAAAAAAGAAGGATTTTTACCTGGAAGATTCGCTTCTCGTAACCCAGCTAAAGCAATCAATGTTCAACCCAATGGTAGCCATCGTGTTTCGGGATTATCAGACACAGAATTTCTGATTCGTTTACCTGCAGAAATAGATGAATTCAGCAGGAATTCTGAAATAGAGGTTTTGAGTTGGGACAAATAAAAAAAATTGATCTTGTATGTGATTTAATTTACCAGGTATCAAAAATTTCAAAGAAATCTTTTAGGTCGCTAGAAGAAAAAGACATCTCGTCTAAAGAAGGTTTTGATTTAGTTACCAAGGTTGATCGAGATTCTGAACTTTCCTTAAAAGAAGGTTTATACGAGATTGATAACAAAGCAGGTTTTCTTGGAGAGGAGAGCGGGAGGCAGGACTCTTTAGATTCAGATAAAATTTGGATAGTTGACCCAATTGATGGTACACGTAATTTTGTTCAGGGTTTGCCATTTTTTTCAATTTCTGTTGCACTAGCATCCAGCGATTTGAAAAAAATTTACAGTGGTGTTATTTACGATGTTGTTCATGATGAAATGTTTATTGCCGAAAAAGGGATGGGCAGCTATTTAAAACAGGGGAATAAAGTAACCGAAATCCAAGTCAGCAATAAAAAAGAGCTTGAAGGAACAATGATTGCTACTGGTTTTCCGCATAAGGAAAAAGATAGGATAAAAATTTTTTCAAAACAATTTGAAGCTTTGTTTAAAAAGTCAGGAGGTATGAGGAGAATGGGGTCTGCAGCTTTGGATCTTGCATATACCGCTTGTGGAAGGTTTGATTGTTTTTGGGAAGGGGGTCTTTCTGTTTGGGATATAGCTGCTGGAGTTTTGATTGTCGAAGAAGCTGGCGGTATCGTTAGTGATTTCCATGGTGGAGATTCGTTTATGAAGTTCGGAGACATAGTTGCAAGTAATGGTTTTTTCCATGATGAACTTATTACAGCAATCAGGATTGATTAATATGGATAAGAAAATTTGTTTTATCTCAACACCTACTTCGCTTGGCGGCAATGTTGCTGGTTCAGATTTAGGGCCTTTTGAAATCTTGGATTTAAATTTATTTGCAGGCTTGAAAAAAGATCATAAATTTATAGAGATAGATTCTAGAAATGATTTAAAAAAAGACAGAAACAATTCCTTAAAGGATATTTGCTTAAGGCTGAAATCAGAAACATTTAAAAATATACTAGCAGGCTATTTCCCTTTTGTTTTGGGTGGAGATCATTCAATTTCCTCAGGGTCACTAAGCGCTATTTCTTCTGCGTATTCTTTGGAAAACAATGAGAGCCCTGGCTTGATTTGGTTTGATGCTCATGCTGACTTGAACACCCATCTAACATCTCCTTCAGGGAATCTACACGGGATGCCTTTAGCTGCTTTGATTGGCGAAAAAGTTAAGCATTTAAGTGATGTTGTAGATTCAGCTTTATTTGATCCAAAAAAAGTGGTTATTTTAGGTTTGAGAGATATTGATCCAGGTGAAACTGCTCTTCTTGATAAAGAAAATATAACTTATTTCAGTGCTGAGGAAATTAAAAAACAAGGTTTTGCTGAAATTGCAAAAAAAGTTAATTTAATTACAGGAAACGATTACTGCTTAAGCTTTGATGTTGATTCAATTGATCCTTTGTTTGCTCCTGGGGTTGGAACACCTGTTAATTGTGGTTTTGATCCAAAAGAGGCGATTGCTCTATTGGATAAAATCTTAACTAAAGGCAATCTGCTTTCTTTGGATTTTGTGGAATATAACCCCTTGCATGACAAGGGTAACAAAACCAAAGATTGCGTTGAAAAGCTATTAGATTTTTTAATCTCGAAAATAGGTTAAATTGGTACCGTTACTGTTTTTAAAAATTATTTTTTTGGAACCCATATGTATTTCTATAAAGAAATTTTTTTGAAATTTATTACCTTCAATGGGCTCAAACAAAAGCTGTTCATCAGTCTGTTTCAAATAAAGTCTTAAAAACAGTTCTTCAAATTTAAGATTCAAGGGATCCCATTTGTTTTTGTCTCTTATGTGCATATGTATAATGTGTTTTTTTCCAAAACCCTGAAAGACAATCATTTCCGATGTTTCCAATTTCCATTGAGGTATTTTGGGGCCTGATGAGCTGTTTTCGAATACTAATTCATCTGAAACAGATTTGCTATTCCAAACTAGAAATTGACCTTGCCACTGTATTGTCAGGACACTTGTCACTTTGTGGTTTTTGATTTTTCCATGACCATGCCATGACCCTTCCAAGAATCCTAATTTGGAGCTTACAACAGCTTGATTTTTTTTGTAATTGTGAGAAAAGTTTTTTAATTTGCTTTGCATCTGTTGATTTTGTATTCTAATTTGAATGAAAACGGACACCTTTTCAGGTGCCCGTTAGAGGTGAATAAAAACATTTAGGTAAAAACCTAATCAAATTAAGTACTGTTGGAAAGATGAAAAAGTTTCTATTTTCTTAATACGAGTCTAGGATTTAAGTGATGAGAATAACCATTACTGGCGGCGGCGGCTTTTTGGGGTGGCATCTTGCTGAAAGGTTTTCAGATTGCGAGGTTAACTTGTTTGACTTTAATTCATCTTTATTTTTAAACACATCAGGAAATCATTCTTGCTTTGTTGGGGACATTAGAAAGATAAGTGATTTAGAGTTCGCTATTGCGGATTCTGATATTGTTATTCATGCAGCAGCAGCTTTACCACTTGCTCCTAAAAAGGAAATCTTCGATACGAATGTTCTTGGAACAAGAAATGTGCTTGAGGTTTCAAGAAAAATGAATGTTAAAAAGGTGATTTACGTTTCAAGTACAGCTGTCTATGGCGTTCCGGATCATCATCCATTAACTGAAAGTGATCAGATGAAAGGGGTGGGGGCTTATGGTGAAAGTAAAGTTTTAGCTGAGCTTGAATGCGTTAAAGCGAGAAAGAAAGGCATGGTTGTTCCGGTCGTAAGACCCAAAACTTTTATAGGGCCAGAAAGGTTAGGTGTTTTTGAGATATTGTTTGATTGGGTTTATTCTGGAACAAAAATTCCTGTTATAGGTAGTGGAGCAAACAAGTACCAACTTCTGGATGTTGCTGACCTTGTTAGCGCCATTGAGCTTTTGATACATTCGGACAATGAATCATGTAACGATTGCTTTAACGTAGGGGCTTCTCACTTTTCTTCTGTTAATGATGATTTAGGAGCATTGTTTGAATTTTCAGAAAAAGGATCAAGAATTTTTCCAACCAATGCAGCTTTTGCAAAATCAGCACTTGCAATATTGGAGTTTTTAAATCTTTCACCATTGTATAAATGGGTGTATGGAACCGCTGACCAGGATTCTTGGGTGGATACTTCTAAATTACAAAAACTTGGATGGAATTCTCGTTATTCAAATTCAGAGACATTGATCAGGACATACAAATGGTATCTTGAGAATAGAGATAGTTTTTCTGATACTGGTACTGGACATAGAGTGCCCTGGAAACAAGGTGCACTAGCCTTGATAAAGAAATTTCTTTAGTTTTTTTTTATTTAATCTTTAACAGCTTCTTCATCTTTTGATTTGTCAGCATTTTGAAAGATTCCTCAATGCCTTTCTTCTGCCCTGGCCATTCCAGTCTTGAAATTGCTTCATCTATGTAAAGCCATTCATATTCATTATGTTCATCATTCATCATGACTTTAGATTCCTTTGTGATGGCCAAAAATACTGGGATATCATGTATTTTATTTGTTTCCCATTCATAAAAAGAATTAATGAATGGTACTGAATAGAGCTCATCTATCTTTAAACCAGTTTCTTCTTTGATCTCCCTCAAACAAGCTTCCCATGCTTTCTCATTTGGTTTTATTTTTCCAGCAACCATTCTCCACATTCCTTCATATATTTTGCCTTTTGCTCTTTTCAGCATCAAGAACCTGTAACTGTCATTCGTTTTATTAACAACAAAACAATCAAATAGTAGCATAGCTCAATAATAATAATCGATATCAGTTTAAGATGTGTGTGTTTTGGTGATAAAAGCACAAAGAGCAATTATTAGAAAGCCAGGGTCTTTTGACGTTTTTGATTTTGAGGATTTTGATATCGGTAAGGTTCAGGATAATGATGTAGTTGTCAAAATGAATTATGCTGCCATGAACCATCTTGACCTCTGGGTGCGCAAGGGTTTGCCCGGTGTAACATATCCAATTGTCCCATGCTCTGAGGGCATGGGTGTTGTAGTTGCACGAGGTAAAAGTGTAAATTCATTAAAGGAAGGCCAAAGGGTATTGCTTTCACCGGGCATAGGTGATTATTTATCAGAAGATTATGGCATTCATGGAGAGACTTGCAATGGAACTTTATCAAGCCATTTGAAGCAAAAATCAAATTTATGGATTCCTTTAGATGATTCCATTGATGATAGAGTTGCTGCTGCATTCCCGTTATCTTTTTTAACATCTTGGAATATGGTTGTTCGTAGGTGCAATGTTAAAAAGGGAGATATTGTTTTCATATGGGGTGCTGGCAGCGGCGTAGGGCATGCTGCTGGTCAGATTGCAAAATTGCACGGTGCTAAAATTATTGGAACTGCTAGAGGTTCTAAAATATCAAAATTGGATTCAGGTTTTTGGGATCTTTTAGTAGATCCAAAAGTAGATGATGTCGTTGGTGCAGTCAGAAACTTTTCATCAAAAGGTGTTGATATTGTCGTTGAGCATACAGGTGAGAAAACATGGAAAAGAAGTTTGAGCATCCTGAAGAGAAACGGAAGGCTTGTAACCTGTGGTGGAACAACTGGTCCTATCGTTAAGATAAATCTTCCACATCTTTTTATCAAAAACCAAATGATTATAGGTAGCACCATGGGAAGTTTTGAGGATTTAAAAAATCAGATTCTTCCTAGGGTTTCAAATGGGGATTTGAAGGTTTTAATTGATAGGGAATTTGATTGGAAAGACATTGCACAAGCTCATCAACATTTAGAAGAGTCAAATGCAATAGGTAAAGTTTTACTTAAGATTAAATGAATCGAAAAGAGGTTATTTCAGGCATTTTCAAACTTCAGTCAAATTTGAACAGCGGATTAAAAAAGGTTCTTTCTCATCCAAAGTATACAAAGCTCCAAATCAAAGTTTTATTAGAGCTTGACAATCAAAATGGATGGGTTGGTCTAAAAGATCTTTCATCAAAGCTTATCGTTTCTCAAACATCTATAACTAGAGTTGTTGAAAGAATGCAGAAACAACGTTTGATCCATTTTAAAGTCCCACCTAACGATAGACGAAAAATTTTAATTAAACCATCACCTGCTGGCAATCAGCTTTTGAAAAACTTTTATGAAGTAGTCGATGTTTTTTTAAAAAAAATAGATAAAGGTCTCAACAATAATGAAAAAAAGAATTTTCAAGTGATTTTCGAAAAGATAAACTTGACTGATTTTTTTTCAGATTTAGAATAACCTTTTAAGTCAAAAGGGGAGTTTTACATGGTAACTATAGGTATCGTTAAGGAATCAAAAAAAGGAGAAACAAGAGTTTCAGCAACGCCAGATACAGTCAAAAAATTGATTGCTATGGGGTTTGATGTATTGGTCGAATCCAACGCAGGTTCATTAAGTTTAATCGATGATGCTGCATTCAAGAATGTAGGCGCTAAGATTGTTGATAGAAAAAAAGCTTTTGGTTCAAATTGTGTATGCAAGGTCGCTTGTCCTGATGAGTCAGAAATCAAACTTCTAAAAGAATCTGCAATCTTGATTGGCTCAATAGATCCTTTTTTGAATTTAAAAAGCATGCAGTCGCTAACTGACAAAAAGATTACCGCATTAGCAATGGAATTTTTACCGAGGATATCCAGAGCTCAATCTATGGATAGTTTATCTAGTCAAAGTAATATTGCAGGATACAAAGCTGTTTTGCTTGGAGCTGACCATCTAGGACAAATTTTTCCAATGATGACAACAGCAGCTGGCACATTGTCTCCAGCAAGAGTTGTCATTTTAGGTGCGGGTGTTGCTGGCTTACAGGCTATAGCAACCGCAAGAAGGCTTGGTGCAAGGGTTGAAGTTTCTGACATCAGGCCTGAAACAAAAGAAGAAGTTGAATCTTTGGGTGGAAAGTTTATAGAGGTTGAATCAGAGGAGGACAATTCTGCAGAAGGAGGATATGCCAAACAGGTTTCGAAAGAGTTTTTAGCGAAGCAAAGAGAGGTTTTGACCGAAAGAATATCTGTTTCTAATTGTGTTATAAGCACTGCTTTGGTTCCTGGAAAGAAGGCTCCTGTTCTTATAACAAAAGGTATGGTGGAAAAAATGAAACCCGGTTCAGTTATAGTTGATATGGCTGCAGCAAATGGTGGAAATTGCGAACTAACTAAACCTGGTTCAACTATTGATCATAAAGGTGTTTCGATACTTGGTCCAGAAAATATTCCTGCGTTGGTGCCTTTGCATTCAAGCACTGTTTATGCAAAGAATATTCTGAATTTAATTACACACATGACGGACAAGGATGAAAAAAGCATCAAAGTTGATTCGGAGGATGAGATTGTAGGACCAATGATGGTTTCTATGAACGGTAATATTGTTGAAAAGAGAGTGAAGAATGCTATGGAGGAAAGCAAATGATTAATTTATTTTTACACCCAAGGACTCCTTATCCAGATGAAGTTAGTGAAGTCACATCACATGTGCATGAAGTTGCATCTAATGCAGGAGAATCCATGCTACTTGACCCAATGATGTTAGGTTTTTACTTATTAGTGCTCGGTTCATTTATTGGTTTTGAGTTAATTACCAAGGTTCCTCCAACATTACATACTCCTCTCATGTCGGGCTCAAATGCAATATCAGGCATTTCAATTGTTGGTGCTCTTTTAGCGATGGTACTTCCTCCAGGTTCTGATATAGCAAAATGGCTAGCTTTATCGGCAGTATTGCTAGCAACTATCAATGTTGTCGGTGGTTTTATGGTTACTGACAGAATGTTACAAATGTTTAACAGGAAGGGCAAATAATGGATAACATAATCAATTTTGGCTACCTGGTTGCAATTACATTTTTTGTAATGGGTATCAAGAAACTTGGAAGGGTGAAAACTGCAAAACAAGGTAATACCTTAGCGGCATGGGGTATGTTTTTTGCAATTGTTTTAACTGTAGTAAATATGAGTATTGTTACCTGGGATCAGGTAATTGGTTTTGTATTTGCTGGTGCTGCAATAGGTGTTTATGCTTCTAGAACAGTTGCAATGACAGGAATGCCTCAGTTGGTAGCTTTGTTCAATGGTTTTGGTGGTTTGGCTTCTGCTTTGGTTGCTGTTAGTTATTTCTTCCAAAATTTCTCAAATCCAACAAGTGCTGTTGTTGACTTAGGTGGTTCTGGCAGCATGGTTGTTGTTTTCATAACAATACTAATAGGAGCGGTTACCTTAACCGGAAGCTATATAGCATTTGCAAAATTAGATGGAAGGATGAATGGCAGTCCTATAGTTTTTAAAGGACAGCATTTCTTGAATGCAGTTATCTTTATAGCAATCCTTGGTTTCATTGTTATGACTTCTTCAGGCTCTTATCCTATTGATCCTAGTAACCTTTATATTTTTATTGGACTTACGCTAATTCTTGGAGTAGCAATCACGATACCTATAGGCGGAGCTGATATGCCTGTTGTTATTGCTTTGTTGAATTCTTATTCAGGAATGGCTGCTTCAGCCGCAGGATTTATTCTTCTTATGGATGGAAATATTGGTGGAACGATTTTGATTGTTAGTGGTGCACTTGTCGGTGCTTCGGGTTTGATTTTAACTAACATTATGTGTGTCGCCATGAATAGAAGTCTTTTTTCAGTCATGCTTGGGGGTTTTGGCCAGGAAGGTGGAACTGCAGCTGAAGGCGGTGAGCAGATTCAATATAAGCCTGTGGGTTCTGAAGAGTCAGCTATGATTTTTGAAGCTGCTGAGAAGGTTGTAATAGTTCCTGGGTATGGAATGGCTGTTGCACAAGCTCAACATAATGTTAGAGAATTGACGGAAGAGCTGGAGAAGAAAGGTGTTAATGTGCAGTTTGCAATTCACCCTGTTGCGGGAAGGATGCCAGGACACATGAATGTCTTATTGGCAGAAGCAAATGTTCCTTATGAAAAATTAATTGAAATGGATGATATCAATCCACAATTTCCAGAAACAGATGTTGTCTTAGTCATAGGTGCCAATGATGTTGTTAATCCAGGTGCTCAAACAGATCCAAATAGTCCGATTGCAGGTATGCCCGTTCTTGAAGTGTGGAAATCTAAAACTGTTATAGTTAACAAGAGAGGAAGAGGCGTTGGTTATGCTGGTATTGAAAATGAATTATTTGGAAAAGACAATACGTTAATGCTTTTTGGAGACGGCAAGAAGATGATTATAGAATTAACTAATGAGCTTAAAGAACTTTAAGCTTTTTAGGTAGTTTTGTGAATTTTGATGTCATAATTATTGGGGCTGGGGCTGCAGGTAATGCAGCTGCAATTACACTTGCAAAAGGGGGAGCTAAGGTTCTTCAAATTGAACGTGGAAAATTCCCTGGTGAAAAAAATCTCATGGGTGGAATCATCTATTCATCTTCACTTGAAGAGCTTGTTCCTGATTTTTGGAAAAATGCACCTATCGAACGGCCAATTACAGAGCAAAATTATTGGGTTTCAGACAAAAAGACAGTCACAAAATTAGGCTATTCAGATGATGCATTTAAAGCAAAAACTGAAGCTCCAGCACATGCTTATACTGTTCTGAGAAGTGAATTTGATAAATGGATGGCTGGAGAGGCTAAAAAACATGGAGCAATGCTCCTCCCCGCAACTGTAGTTTTAGATTTAATTGTTGAAGAAGGAAAGGTCGTTGGGGTGGTTACCGACAGACCCAATGGAGAAATTCGTGCACCTTTGGTCATTTCGGGTGAGGGTGTAAATGCCTTTGTGTCATGGAAAAGAAATTTTGGGAATAAACCAAAACCAGATGAGGTCGCGCTGGTTGTTAAGGAGGTAATTGAGTTACCTGAAGATGTAATTGAGGATCGTTTTCAGATTTCAGCTAATGAAGGAGCGTCTTATGAAATTTTTGGAGATATCACGAAGGGCTGCTTGGGTTACGCCTTCCTTTACACGAATCGAAAAACTGTAAGTATTGGAGTCGGTTCATTGGTTGCTGATTTTGCAAATAATGAAATTGCTTCATATGAATTGTTGGAACATGTAAAGAATCACAAATCAATCAAGCCTTTTTTGAAGGGCGGTAAAACAATTGAATATGCAGGCCATCTTATACCTGAAGGGGGATACAAAAAACTTCCTACATTAGTTGCTGATGGGTTTTTAATGACTGGCGATGCAGCATTAATGGTTAATGCCGTTCACAGAGAAGGTAGTAATTTTGCTTTTGTTTCTGGAAGGCTTGCCGGAGAGGTCGCGCTAGAAGCAATTAAAAATAAAGATTTTTCATCCAATTTTCTTAATGCTTACAGGAAGAAGCTGGAAGACTCTTTTATCTTGAAGGATTTAAGATCTTACGAAGATGTTTTTCCTTTTTTCAGAAAGAGAAGGGATATATTAAATGATTATCCTCAACTGATAAGTTATGCCGCAAAAAGTTTATTAACTGTTGATGGCACCCCAAAGGGAAAAAAGAAGAAAAACATGGTTAAAGGTGTTTTAAAAATGAAATCCCCTGCGCAAATTGTTAAAGATTTGTATAATTTATTAAAGGTCTTAGGTAAATGAAGGATTCGTCTGATAAAAAAAACTCAGTAACTGAAACTGTTTCCATAGAAGATAAACTGTTTACTATCAATTATGACCATAATCATGAAACGCATATTACATGTATTGGCGATCCAAAAGAATGGGAAGTTCTCAACCCGCTACAATGGACATGCCCTGCAAAGGTTTATACAAAAAATCAAGACAGTGGAAACCTGGATATAGATTTTGAAAATTGTATCGAATGTGGAACATGCCAAATATTATGTCCTGACCATATATTATGGGTTTACCCTAAGGGTGGTTATGGGATACGTAATCGCTGCGGCTGATCAGGGAAGGTTTTTTAAAAGAAATTTCTTTGCATTTTTGTAAAATATTTTTTCTATATCACTGTCAGAAAAACCAACTTTTTTTAATTCTTCAGCCATTATTTGAGTTTTTGAGACCTCTTCAACAACGGGTGAATTAGTTCCATCAAAATCACTTCCCAAAACAACAGTTTCGACTTTTGAGATTTCAGCTATATGCGCAGCATGTTTAGCCAATATTTCAGCTCCATTCTTTAATTCAAAATCCCATTCATCTGCAGTTCCTTTTGGTGGGTCTCCTACAAAATTAGGCACATAAACCAATCCAATTATTCCATTGCAATTTGAGATTTCTTTTATTTGATCATCAGTTAAGTTTCTTGGATGATTTCTAAATTTTCTAGAGTTGCTATGACTTGCCACAACTGGTTTATCTGATATTTTTACAGCTTCCCAAAAAAGTTCATCACTTGCATGAGACAAATCAACAATTACATTTTTTTCATTCATTTTTTTAATCAAATCTTTGCCGAATTTTGTTATTGCTGGGCCTTGACCATGTATTACCCCTCTTCCAACTTCATTATCACATGACCAAACAAGGGTTATCAATCGGACACCTAAATCAAAAAACATATCCAATGCTTCAATGTTTCCGGCAAGAGGAGAGGCATCCTCTAAAGAAAGAACGGAAAAAGGGCCTTTTTCATCAAGGTCTTCTTTGTTCCTCACTGCAGTAACATTAGTTTCTTCTAGAAATTTTTGCCATTCAGATGCATATTTCATTGCAAACATTGTCGCATCACCCTTTTTGTATTCTGGAGGTGTGAATATTGCATGAACCTGTAATTGACCTCCACCTTGAATAAATCTAGGCAAAGACCAATGCATGTTGTCGTTTTTTATTAATTTTTTATATCCACCTTTGGTTAAGGAGTCACAATGAAAATCAAAAAATGGAATAGCATTCATTAAATTTCAAGATCCTTTAAGCTTTGTGGGTCGGCTTTTCCTGGCGCGCCGGTCAGAAAACAGGTTCCTCCTGTTGATTTTGGAAAAGCAATAACATCCCTTATGCTAGATGATCCAGCAAGAATCATAACAATCCTGTCTATCCCAGGAGCAAGCCCTCCATGAGGCGGTAAGCCATACTTCATCATTTCCAAGAAGAAATCAAACCTTTCTTCAATCTCAGATTGAGAATAACCTATAGACTCTAGGATTTTTAGCTGTAAATTTCTATCGTGGCATCTTATTGAACCACTTGCGATTTCTTCTCCATTCATGACAAGGTCATAAGCATGCGAAAGAACCTTCAAGGGTTCATTATCAATTTTTTCTATATGCTCATTAAAAGGTAGTGTGAATGGATGATGGGCTGCAGTTATTCCATTATCAGTTTTTTCAAATAAAGGAAAATCTGTAACCCAGCAAAAAGCATATTTATCACTATTTTTGACAAGCATTCCAGAATCCCTCAAATGTCTATGGATTGCTCCAAAAGCATGGTAACCGTAAAGATTTTCCATACTTGAGTCAGCAATAATCAACAAAGTGCAATTATCCTTTTTGCCAAATTTTGAAACACTTTTATTTAGTATTTCCTCATTGGTGATCTTGGTTATTCCACCATTCCACACACCATCTTTTTTAGTTGCAAATGCCAATCCTGGTATATTGAATTTTTGTGCAATTTTTTCTAGATTCGATATTTCTTTTCTGGATGGAAAGAAATTTTCAATACATACTCCAAGAATCTCACCGCCAGCATCAATCGTGTTGTCAATAAATTTAATACCATTTTTAACAAGGATATCTGAAAGATTTTTTATTGGAGCTTCATATCGCATGTCTGGCTTGTCTATACCATAATTTTTTATTGCCTCCTCGTATGTCATTCTGAAAAAAGGAGTCGTAATTTTTTCACCTTGTGCCTTTTCAAAGATATTTTCAAATACTTTTTCGCTTATCGAAAATATTTCATTTTCATCAGTAAAAGCCATTTCAAAATCTAATTGTGTGAATTCGGGTTGACGATTGCCTCTTAAGTCTTCATCCCTAAAGCATTTTGCAATTTGATAATATTTATCGACTCCACTACCCATTAGTATCTGTTTAAATAGCTGTGGGCTTTGGGGCAGTGCATACCAATTCTTTTTATGCAATCTGCTGGGGACAATAAAGTCTCTTGCACCTTCAGGCGTAGATCTTGTCAAAAGGGGTGTTTCGATTTCTGTAAAACCTTCACCATTTAAGATCTCTCGAATTGCCTGAATCACCTTGTGTCTAATTTTCAGTATCTTGTTTCTGTGAGGCCTTCTAAGGTCAAGATATCTATATTTGTATCTAATTTCATCAGGTTCATCATCATCTTTATCAACATATATAGGCGGTGTTTCAGCTTCATTAAGTATTGTTATTTTGCTTTCGGTTATCTCAACATTTCCAGACTTAATTTTTTCATTTATTTGCAATCTTTTTGAAATCTTTCCTACAACCTCGACCACCCATTCTTTTTTAAGCTTGGTTATTTCTGAATCCATAATAACTTGCATTATTCCAGTTGAATCCCTAAGGTCAAAAAAGGTTTTTCCACCAAAATCTCTTATTGCATGCACCCAGCCTTTCAGCATGACTGTTTCATTAATGTTAGCAAGATTAATTTCAGATATATATGTTTTTTTCATTCGTCCAATCCTAATGCTGAAATTATGCTTGGTATATTCAGCGGTATTTCTTTTTGGTCACCATTTTTCATGTTTTTTACAAGTAGTGTATTGTTTTGCATTTCTTTTGTTCCAAAAACTATCACATACTTTGATCCAACAGAATTTGCTCTCTTTAGAGCTTTGCCCAAATTAGATTCATTCCAATATGGTTTTACAGAAATGCTGCTAGACCACATTTTTGAAATAATGCCAAAAGCTTTTTCACGACATTTCTCACCAAGCGGAACAAAAATACAAAAAGGTTTTATTTGGTCAACCTTTAATGCAGATGCAATTCTGTCAACACCGCAAGCAAACCCAATCGCAGGAATATTTTTACCACCCAGTTCAGAAATTAAATTATTGTATCTTCCACCGCCTCCGTACGCATCTTGAGCACCATCATGGCCTGAGGCTTCAAACACTGTTGAAGTGTAATAATCAAGCCCTCTTACTAAAAATTCATCAACTTGATAATTGACACTCGCAACTTCAAGCAAATTTGTTAATTGCTTGAATCTGTTGGATGTTTCTTTACTCCAGAATTCATGAATTCTTGGTGCTTTCTTGATGCCCTCTACGGTTGCAGGTTTTTTGCTATCCAGTATTCTTAAAGGATTTTTTTCTATATTGATGCAATCTTCTTCTGCAATTTTTGTCTTATTATTTGTCAGCCATTGTTGTAAAGATTCAACATAACGCAATCTTTCCTCTTGTTCGCCTAGTGAATTAAGCTTAATCACATGTTTGATTTCAAGCTCTTTTAAAAGGAATGAAAGAAAGTATATTGATTCAGCATCTGATTCAACATTGTTTGATCCAGTCGATTCAGCACCTAATTGAAAAAATTGTCTGTATCTACCTTTTTGAGGCCTTTCATACCTGAAGAAAGGTCCAAAATAAGAAAATTTATCACCATTGTGATTGTTGAGCCAATTGTTTTCTATTGCAGCCCTTATCAAGCCAGGAGTTCCCTCGGGTCGAAGAGCAAGTTCTCTATTTTTTTTATCTTGAAATTTATACATTTGCTTGGTGACAATCTCACTTGATTCACCTGTAGATCGCTCAAACAGCTCTGTTTTTTCAAATATTGGGATTTCAACATGACTGTAGTCTAAAAATCTAGAGATTGCTAAAAACAAACTTCTAATTACTTCGAATTTAAACGTTATATCTTCATCAAGATCTCTAGTACCTTTTGGTTTTTGATATTTGGGCATATATGTTATTGTAATTAATCAGATATAAACCTTATCTAAAAAAAAATCTAGAATTTAAAAATAAAATTAGACTATGGTTAATTTGGTTAGCTTGTTATTCGTTTTCATCTCAGGATTGCCAAGCGCAAAAGGTTCACACTGGATTCCCTCCAACCCAGAAACAAATCAAGGGAAAATAGTTTTGATGTATTCTGAACCTAAAGGTCAGTCAAACCCCGAATCAATGATTTATTTGAATTCTCACTATCATCTTGACGGGAATGCCTCTTGGGGTTTTTTGCTTGGTGTGACAGGTGTTAATTCAGTTGGTGGCTGGGATGCTGAAGAAGGACCATTGAATTTTTTTTATAGATCTGGATATAAAAAAGAAAATGAAATAGGATTTCCTGATTGGTCTTTAAAGCTTGGACTTCCCGTCAGTGAAAATGATTCTATGTCATGGGGGCTTTCCTCAAGAACAGGAGGTTTTTCAGATGATTTTTTATTTGCTAGTCCTTTTTATTGGGGTTCAGGTTTTTCATACGAGACTCATGTAAATAATTCAGAGATTAAAAATATTTGGCATTTGGGCTTGGAGACTGTTTGGAGTTATGAATATGATTACGGTTTAAGGCTGGAGCATTTTGCAAAAACCTCCTTGCAGACATCTAGAGAAAGCGCTTTGGACTGGTCTTTTTGGATGAAAACTAACAATAGTAAAAACTGGAAAATGTTTACTATAACGATTAGAGATGAGGCAAGGAATCTTCCAGTAGAAACAATTTATGAGCTTGCTTTTGGTTGGGAGGATTGATTCTTGAGAAATTTTTTAATTTATTTGTCTGAATCAAAATCAGCAGAGTCTTTTTTCAGAGGCTTTCCTTTAACCAAAAAGGTGATAAAGAGATTTATAGCTGGAGATACACTTAAGCAAGGAATCAGAGCCGCTAGACACTTGAGAGAAGCCGGCTTTGATGCAATACTTGACCTGCTTGGCGAAAGTGGCGATGAGCAAAAAACAAAAATGGCTTTGTTGGAAATAACCTCAATGATTCAAGCCTGTGAAGAAGAGAAGGATCTTTGGGTAGGTTTAAAGCCAACACAATTAGGCCTGTCGGTAAGTAAAGATTTATTTAAAAAGAATTTGATTAAAGTTTACAAAGAGGGCACTTCCAAACAAGTCAAAATTACAGTTGATATGGAGGATAGCAAAACCATAGATGACACTTTGTCTGTTTTTAAATCAGTCAAAAAGGATTTAAATTTGGGGATTTGTTTGCAGGCCTACCTCAAAAGAACTAAGAATGACCTAAAGAGCCTTTTGAGTGACGGATTAAGGGCAAGGATTTGTAAAGGAGCATACAACGAACCATCTGAATTTGCTTTTCAGGACAGAAGTGATATAAATAGTTCTTATATGGATCTTGCTAAATTGTTTTTAAAAAAAGGCTTAAAGCCCGGTGGTTATCCTGAATTTGCTACACATGATCCTTTTATAGTTGATGAAATTTTAAAAATTGTTAAAAAAGAAAATATAACTAAAGATAAATTTGAGTTTCAGATGCTTTATGGTGTCAATACTCAATTACAGAGGAAAATTATAGAAAGTGGCTGGAATTTAAGGATTTATATCCCTTTTGGAAAGAGCTGGTATCCATACTTCATGCGCAGGCTTGCAGAAAGGCCTGCTAATTTGATGTTTTTCATAAGGGCAATTTTTGGGAGGTAACAATAAAATGGCAAGAATTTCTAAAATAGTAACAAAACAAGGAGATAGTGGAGAGACTGGCTTGGGTGATGGCAAAAGGGTTAGTAAACATGATCTTAGAGTCGTAGCTTATGGTGAAGTTGATGAGTTAAATTCATTTATTGGTGTTTGTATAAGTTTAGACGCTAAGCCGAAGGAGTATCTTGAAAAAATTCAAAATGATCTTTTTGACATAGGTGGTGATTTATGTTTCCCTGAATCTAAAAATAAGCGTTTTGTATTTTCAGAAGAAAAGTTAAAAATGTTAGAAAAAAATATTGACATCGCCAGTGAAGATTTGCCACCTTTGGAGAATTTCATTCTTCCTGGAGGGCCAGCACCTTCTGCTTTTTTGCATCTAGCTAGATGTGTTGCAAGAAGAGCTGAACGATCTTTTTGGCTTTTGTCTGATTCTGAATCTGTAAATTTAATAATTGGTAAATATCTGAATAGGCTTTCTGATTATTTATTTATTCTTGCTAGAAAGAATGGAGGAGAAGAGAAGGGTATTTGGAATATTGAGAATTAGCCTGAGTGCCTAATTAATACAAGATCTCCATTTTTAACAATGTAATCTTTTCCCTGCAGGCTCCAAAAACCTTCTTTTTTCGCATTAGATTCACTCCCAAGCTCAATTACTTTATCTGATGGCCAAACATCACCTTTAATAAAATTCTTTTCTAAATCTCTATGAATTGCACCTGCGGCTTCTTGGATTGTTGAATTTACAGGAATATCCCATGCTCTTACTTCAGTCGGTCCCCCTGTGTAGAAGAAATGCCTTCCTGTAATCATGAAGATTTTTTTCAAAAACGTTTCAGAAGCAGGTTGATTTAAATTGTATTCCTCAAGAAAAATCCCCCTCTCACCTTCTTCCAGATCTTGAAGATCTTTTTCTAGTTCCAAGCATGCATGTTCAAAACTTAAATAAGGCCATTTTTCCCTTACGCCAGCATCAATTTGTATAAATTCATCAGAGCTTATATCATCTTCATGG
The DNA here is from genome assembly GCA_002501535.1 of bacterium UBP7_UBA7824. Taxonomy (GTDB): domain Bacteria; phylum UBP7; class UBA6624; order UBA6624; family UBA6624; genus UBA6624. The sequence goes on along the minus strand of DLTY01000047.1, from coordinate 8,600 downwards.
ATGTTAACAATGAAATGAATCGGCTTCAAGGACAAGAATTGGTAACCTTTAACAAAATTTTTTTCAGTCTCTGAAATTTCCGGCAGTTTGGAAAGGTTTAGCTCTTTATTAATCTTTTTTAGAGTTTCTAATTCTTGAAATCTTGCATTTATCCCTTTTTTACTTTCTTTGGAAATTTTTTCTATTGAGGATTCAACAATAGGCAGGTCCTGTAAGCATAATTCTTCAATTATTGCGTTGATGTCTTGATGTAAATTTTTCATTATGTTTGTTTTTTTATCAATTGAGAACAAATCTAATACAGCAAAAAAACAATTTAGGTTTCTTAATCTTGTTGCTTCTCTTGTGTTTATCGATGATGACGAAGATGGCGGGCCATCAGAAAGTTCAATTTTGGTTTTTGTTATCTTTTTTGGATTGTAAATTTTAGCTAGTTCACCTAATTTTGCATCTTCTATTGGTGTTGTAGTTATGCTTTCTCCATTTTTGCCATGCGTGTCCGGATTATTGTTTTTTAAAGTTTGATACAAGGTTGTTTTTCCGCTTGCAGGTAGACCAATAATGCCAATTTTTAACATTGAGGAATTATTTTGCTAATAGTGATTTGCATGCTCGTAACGCTGTAGGGTATTTAAATTTGTAACCAGCATCAACTATTTTTTGAGATGAAACTTCCCTGCCTTCAAGCAAAAGTGAAGCCATGTTGCCAAGAGCTATTTTAACTATTTGACCCACAATCATGGATGCCACTGGTGGTTGCATCTGCCATCTGGGCCTGCCATAGGCTTCATTTAGTGCTATGCAAAAATCTTTTTGTGTTATTGCCTCAGGGCTAACAAGATTAAATATGTCTGAGGATTCTGTATGTTTCTCCAAAAAGATAATTGAATTTACCACATCGTCAACATGAATCCAGGGGAAAAATTGTTTTCCAGACCCAAGCCATGCTCCAAATCCAGCAAGATAAGGCAGATTCATTTTAGGGAAAGGACCTGCTTCCTTTTGCAAAACAGGGCCAATGCGTAATGTAATTGTTTTTACCTCTTTTGGCGCTTTGATCTCGCCTTCCCAGGCTTCACAAACTTCTGCAAGCCAGTTATCTCCGCTTTCACTGTCTTCACTTGCGGCATCACCTGTTGACCCATAATAGCCTACAGCACTTGCATTAATCCATGTCTTTGGACTCTTTTTTAATGATTGGTACAGGAAAGATATCATTTTAGTGGAATTAACTCTGCTATCCATTATTTCCTTTTGTGATTTTGGAGTCCATTTTTGAGCAATATCTTCTCCAACAAGATTAACAACTACATCTGATTGTTCCCATGCATCTAAAAACGGCTTTCCGGTGTCTTGGTCTCCACTGTGTACAAATTCAACACCTTGTACCCATTCTGATTTATCCAAAGGAACAGATCTTGAGGACACGATAACATGTTCACCACGCATTGCCAACCTTTTAACAAGATGTCTTCCGACCCTTCCTGTTCCTCCAACAATTAACCAATTTGCCATTTTTAACTAGCCGAAATTCTATAACTTAAATATCAGATTTAGTTTTTTTGATGTATTTTTTTAATTCAGCTGCAGAATCCTTATTGGCAACCAGTATTCCATCAGGACCATCTATAACTATTAAATCCTCAGTCCCCAGGAAGATTACTTTTTTTTCTGATATTGCAATATTATTTTTTGATACAAATTCTTCAAATTTCAAATTTTTAATTTCTCCTTTTTCTTTAAAAAAATCAACAACTTCTTTCCAGTTTCCAAGATCTCTCCATTTTGTGTCGCATTTTGACATGCAGATATTTACTTCTTTTTCTACAACAGCATAGTCAAAGGATGTTTTTGGAATTTCTGAAAAGCATGCAGCAGGCTCTTTTTTGTTTTGTGATTTTTCGAACGTTTCTTCAACCTTCTCAAGTACTTCTGGACAAAAATCCTGTGAGCTTTTGATTATTTTTTCAACTGAAAATAAAAAAGTACCACTATTCCAATACATTCCATCTTTAATATATTGTTCAGCATTTTTTTGATTTGGTTTTTCTATAAATTTTTCTACCTCAAATGTATTTGGCGTTATTTCTTTTGTAGTTTTTATATAGCCGTACTGCGTACTTGCAAAATGAGGCTTAATACCAATTGTCATAAGTTTTTTTTCATTAGCACGCTTGAATAGGGATGTAACTGCATCCGCAAATATATTATTGTCATCCAGCACTTGGTCGCATGGGGTTGCTAAAACAATGCTTTCAGCAGAGCCTCCATACTCTCCATTTTTTAAAGAATACGAAAAATATATTATTGCTGCTGCTGTATCTCTTGCACAAGGCTCAACAAGTAAATCAATATTTTTAATTTTTTTTCTTTTTAAAAAGTTTTTAAAGAGCTTTTCATGATTGCTGTTAATGCCAAGTATGATTTTTGTTTCTTGTTCTAGTGAGCCTATCCTTTTTATCGTTTCTTCAAGGATCGTTTCGCCGTTAGGAAGAAGTTTTAATAGTGGTTTTGGGTGCGTTTCTGAAAGTGGCCATAATCTTGACCCTGAACCTCCAGCCATTAAATATACAAAAATCATTACTTTCTAATTATAGATAGAGCTTTTTTTGTTCCTGTAGGAATTGGCAGTGTCTCGATTTCATTTACATTTGTCCATATTAGCCTTCTACTGCCATTCTTTTTATGATCTTTAATAGATGCTTCAAATATATGAAGCCTAACTTTTAGATGTGTATATGCATGTTTTACCGTTCCCATTTTTCGATCAACCCTGATTGACATGCCTGTCTCCTCTTTTATCTCCCTCACGCAAGCTTCCTTTATTGATTCATTTTTTTCAACCTTCCCTCCAGGCAGTTCCCATAACCCTTCCAACATGGTTCCTGCTGGCCTTTGAACAAGCAGTATCTTGCCGTTTTCTTTTATCGATGCTATTGCAACATCAACCTCTGGAGATTTGTTCTTTTTATTTTTTATGGGATATTTTGTTGCATCGCCAGAATTGAAACCACTACAGCTTTTAGACACGGGGCATGAGAGGCATTTGGGGTTTTTTGGCGTACATACCATTGAGCCTAAGTCCATTATTGCTTGATTGTGATCGCCAGGAGATTCTGAATTCAGAATTTTATTTGCTAATTTTTTTATTTTTTTTACACCTATACTCTTGCTGACATTTTCTTCTACTGAAAAAAACCTTGAAATGACTCTTGTTACATTGCCATCAATTGCAGCTTTTTTTTCGTTATGGCAAATTGAAGAAATTGCAGCTGCCGTGTATTCACCTATTCCAGGTAAAAGAATTAATTCGGAATATTTTTTTGGCAATTTTCCATTAAACTTTTTGCAGCATATCAAGGCTGTGTTCCTAAGGTTTTTGATTCTTCTGTAGTAACCAAGACCCTCCCAGGCTTTTAGTGCTTCTTGCTCGGTGGCTTTTGCAAGAGATGAAATTGTTGGAAATTGCTTGATGAATAATGGATATCGATTCAGTATTGTTTCCATTGTTGTTTGTTGTAGCATAATTTCAGAAACAAGAATTTTCCAAGGGTTTTTTGAACCTCTAAAAGGCAGTTTTCTTGAGTTTTTACGATACCAATCTAGTAGTGGTTTTTTGAATCGAGTCTCCAATTACTTAATGGGCCATGGCAGATCCATGCTAAGTCCTGCAGATATTCCATTTTCGATTGTTTGGTCTAGGTTTGTTGTTGTTATGTAGGCTAGCCAAATATTAATTTTACCCATGTCATGCTCAATTGAAAATGCTGTTTTTTTTGGCAATGATTTATCGCCACCGCCTCTAAATTCTGCTCTTATTTTTGATTTGTTAAATTTCTTTCCAATTGAAAAAATCGGTTCCATTTCAGTATTGTCGCTTCCAAAAGCCGTATCATGACCATAAGAAGTTCCAAATGAAAACATCATGTTCTCTTGTGATTCAATTAGATATTGCATATTGATTCCAAACTGGGAAGACGCGCTTCCTTCGTTTGTTGTTTCCCAATAGTATGGGGTAACAAAGAATGCAGTTTTTATTTTTGAAAAGTTTTCAAATGGAACATACCTGAAACTAAACCCATATTTTTCAAAAGTATCTTCTTTCCAATCTTTTGCCCAAAACCAATTCCAAGTCAAAGGGTCTTCATTCCAATTCAGATTCATTTTGATGGTTCCATCTGGGTAAGAACCATCTGTGGAGAGACTTCCAGCAAGGCCTTCAGATTCACTGATATCAGGCATAAGGATTCCACCAGGTCCATACTCCCCTGCAGGTATAAATCCTGTTAATGCCAAAAACATACAAAGCAATTCTTTTTTCACAGCAATATAGATTGTAAAAGGGTAGGATTGAACTTCGATGTCTAACACAATTCGTATTGGCCATTCTCCAGATCCTGATGATGCTTTTATGTTTTATGCGATGCTCAACAACAAGATAGACAATCTAGGTTTGAATATTGAAGAGTGTGTTGAGGATATTGAAAGTTTGAATAACAGGGCTTTGAATGGTGAGCTTGAAATGACAGCGATATCATGGCATTTGCTTTCAAAGGTATATAAGAGTTATGCTGTTTTGGATCCTGGAGCCTCTATGGGGCTTGGTTATGGCCCGGTTCTTATAGCAAATAAGGATTCAGATATTTCTTTCCCTGACTTAAAGGGAGCAAAGGTTGCATTGCCAGGACCACATACAACTGCAACTTTGATCATGAGGATATTTGCATCAAATTTTGTTGAAGAGTTTGTGCCTTTTGATGAAATCATGGCTTCTGTGAAAAATAATGATGTCGATGCAGGGCTCTTAATACACGAGGGACAGATAACCTACGAGGAAGAAGGGTTTAAGAAGATTGTTGATTATGGGGAACTGTGGCATGAAGAAAGTGGAGGGTTACCTTTGCCATTGGGAACAAATGCAATCAGCAAGGATATTGATCCTGGGACTGCAAAGAAAATGTCAAAGATTCTTTTGGATAGTATAGTGTGGGGCGAAAAGAACCGCCAGGAAACGAATGACTACGCCAGGGATTTTGGAAGAGGCTTGAGTGAAGACAAGAATGATCGCTTCATCAAGATGTATGTCAACAACAAGACAATCAGTCTCGGTAACGAAGGTGTTTCTGCTGTTAATCTTTTATTCAAAATGGCTTTTGAGAAGGGCTTGATTGAAGAGATGCCTGATTGGGATTTAATAAAACCTTAAAATTTTATTTTTCCAAGTCTTTTAGTCTCTTGATTGCACCCAAGCTTGCAGAACCCATTATGTGATAGCCCATATCAACATGAACAGTTTCACCAGTGATTGCGGCAGAAAGATCGGAAAGCAGGAATGTTGCTGTTGGCCCCAATTGATCTAAGGTAAGGTTGCCTCTTAATGGAGATGTACTTTCTTGCCACTTTAATACTTGACCAAAATCGCCAATGCCTGAAGCTGATAATGTTTTTACGGGACCACTTGATATAGCATTGACACGTATCCCTTCCTCTGGACCAAGGTCATTTGCAAGATATTTTACAGAAGATTCAAGTGCGGCTTTTGCCACCCCCATCACGTTGTAATTCGGTATGACTCTTTCTGCACCAAGATAACTGATTGTCAAGACTGAAGCGTCATTGACCATAACTGGCATGAGTGCTTTTGTTAATCCTATTAATGACCAAGCACTGACATCAAGTGCAAGTTTGAAGCCATCCCTTGTTGTGTCAACAAACCTTCCAGCAAGTTCCTCTTTTTTCGCCATAGCAACAGCATGCACCAAGAAATCTATTTTTCCGAATCTTTTTTCTATCTCTTCGGGAGCGTTTTTTAGATGGTCATCATTTGTGACATCAAGCTCAAAAACCTGATCCGAACCAAGTTCTTCAGCGAGTTTTCTAACCCTGCTTTCAAAAGGCTCCAGGTATGAAAACGCTAATTCGGCACCTTGCTTGACACATGCTTTTGCAATACCCCAAGCTATTGAATGCTTATTGGCTATACCAACGATCAGTCCCTTTTTGCCTTCAAGAATTCCCATCTTTCTTAATTTTATCTGTCCTGACGGTTCTCTAACGTTAAATCGACTTCATATTCTTCATTTTCTCTAATGAATTTGACTTTAATTGTTTCACCTGGCTTGTATTTGTTAAGAGCATACATGAAATCTTCTAGATTTTTTATTTCAGTTGAGTTTATCTTAATGATCCTGTCTTTTGCTTGGAGTCCAGCTTTTTCAGCTGGAGATTCTTTTGTGATTCCACTAATTAGATATCCTGAATCATCACTATCTGCATAATCAGGTATTGATCCAAACCACGATCTCCATCCAGATTCAGGCATATTCTCTTCTTCTTTTTCTTCTTCAACATAAGGCATAACCCCTTCTTCTTGGGAAGTATCTGTACCCATTGTTCTTGCAATCAGATCGATTAATGATATTGAAAATTTACCAATCTCTTCCAAACCCGCATAATCAACCTTATCAGGTGTGTCAGCTGGCGTGTGATAGTCATCATGAATCCCAGTAAAAATAAACATTGCCGGGACCCCTTTGTCTATAAAAGGTGCATGATCAGATCTACCATCGCCAAAGGTTGATTTTTCAAAATTCAAATTTTGATTTAAATCCACAAGTGCAGACCAGAATTCATCAGTCTCAAAAATTTCAGAGCTATTTATTCCACCCATGAGTATTTTTTCATTATCGGAATATCTGCCAACCATATCAAGATTCAGCATGAAATCCAGCTCTTCCATGATCTCAGGATTGTTATTGGTGAAATATCTACTGCCCAAAAGTCCCGATTCTTCTGCATCAAAGAGCATGAAGTAAAAATTTCCAGGCCTGTCTTCTGCTGGCATGTGAGAATAATAATTTGCTAATTCCAAGACCCCCGCTGTTCCGCTTGCATTATCATCAGCTCCCCAGTAAACCTCTCCAGATTCATTTATTCCCATGTGATC
>DLTY01000047.1:0-1282 GCA_002501535.1 bacterium UBP7_UBA7824 | reverse complement strand
ACATTGAAAGCGGTGATGTAGTTAAGTTCCACCTTGGTTGAAAATGATAGTGTATTTTTGCTGGGTGATTTTTTTGGTTTTATGTTTTTTCCCCAGTCAACAACTGCATCATCAAATATTTCTGCGTAGGTTTCTGATGTTACCAGACCTGCAGGTAGCGCAGAGGTTCCCCATCTTATGGTTCCACCAACATTAATCAAGCCTCCCGGATTGTCTGATCCAAGGTATACGAAAAGAGCTGCTGACGCTCCATGTTCTTTTGCAACCTGGGTTTTGTATCTCAGCATTCCAAGTCTTCTGTTCTCTCTAAGGTTTAATGGATGATCCTCCTCAACATCAGGCAAGCCCAATATCATCACTGCAATTCCGCCTTCAAGGTCTAGTTTATTTCCTTCAGCATCTATCCAATCATTCCAGTCAGATTCATTTTCAGCAATCCCATAACCCAAAAACCATGCTTTGCCTTCAATATCACCATCAGCTGTGTAGTTGATAGGAGAAAAGTCAACTTCTTTTTCAAAGGATGTTGAATCATACCTAAGTTCTGATTCAATGTTTTTTGTTCCAAGCAGGACTTCAAATTCTTCTAACCATGATTCTGTTAAATGAAAGTATTCAAACCATTCCAACATCTGTTTTGAGGATTCAACGCCACCTTCTTGGCCTATTCCCCTTCCAAGGTATTTATCTCCTGAAAGCTCATAAACCAACCATTCAAAATCTTCAGATGTAATTTCAATATTTTCAAGTGGGTGTTCTCCAGCAACATGATTATGTTCATTTTCCTTTTGCAGATCTTCACTTAATGCAACTTGTCTTTCGTAAGAATCCTTGCCTGATGTGAACAATGAACATCCTGTTATTGTGATTAATAAAATTATGGAAAGTATTTTTTTTATCTTCATACTTAAACTCCTTTTGGCTTGATATGGATTGATTCTATATTGAAAGAAGTTTAGAATAGTAAGTCAGTACGTCTACGGCGGGTGTAGCTCAGGGGGAGAGCGAAGGGTTGTGGTCCCTTAGGTCGCGGGTTCAAATCCCGTCACTCGCCCCAAGCGCCTGTAGCTCAACTGGCAGAGCGTCGGGCTTCGAACCCGAAGGTTGCAGGTTCGAATCCTGCCGGGCGTGTAGCATAATTGAATTATGGTTATAGAATTTAAATTAGTGACTTATGGGCCGGTAGCTCAGTGGTAGAGCAGCGGGCTCTTAACCCGTTGGTCGGGGGTTCAAATCCCTCTCGGCTCACGGCTTGCGGAAGTAGCTCAGTGGTAGAGCATCA
>DLTY01000004.1:1787-2546 GCA_002501535.1 bacterium UBP7_UBA7824 | reverse complement strand
AACACCCATCCAAGAGCCAAAAGACAAGGATTGGGAGACCTTTCTTAGAAGTTTACAACAAGCAGATTTGCATTTATGGATACTTCTCAATAAGAAGAAATTTATTAAATGGGAAGGCAATGCGGCTTTCATCTCAGTAGACAACGATTCGATAGCTTGGAAAAAATTAAATCAAGATGTTGCTAAAAAAGTTATAGAAACAGTATCTAATGCATGCTTGAAAAAGAAAATAGAATTAAAAATAATTATTGACAAAGAACCAAACTTAAATAAAAATAAACAAAAAAATAACTTGAATGTAGAAAAAGAAATTAAAGACTTAGGGATAGAGGGAGAATGGGACAAGTAAAAAAGGAGAAAAAAAATGAGTAGATATGAATTAAATATAGGTTTAGCAAGACAGCTTTGTGGTGGAGTGATAATGGATGTTGTGAATTCAGAACAAGCAAAAATTGCTGAAGATTCTGGAGCATGTGCAGTAATGGCTTTAGAAAGAGTTCCTGCAGACATACGTTCCAATGGAGGAGTTGCCAGAATGTCTGACCCCAAGCTTATTGAAGAGATCAGAGAATCTGTCACAATTCCCGTAATGGCTAAATGCAGAATCGGACATATTGCAGAAGCAAGAATGCTGGAGTCAATTGGTGTTGACTTTATAGACGAATCAGAAGTTCTAACACCAGCAGATGAAGAATTTCATTTACCTAAAAATGAAATTGAGGTTCCGACAGTGTGTGGAGCAAGAAATTTAGGAGAAGC
>DLTY01000004.1:0-1424 GCA_002501535.1 bacterium UBP7_UBA7824 | reverse complement strand
AAAGGTGAAGCTGGAACAGGCAATATTGTCGAAGCTGTAAGACACATGAGGCTTATCAAATCAGAACTTAAAAATTTACTCAATGAAAAAAATATCTCTTCAGCAGCAAAAGAACACCGAGTTAGTGAGGGTTTGATAAAAAAGATCATAGACAACAAAGATCTTATTGTTCCTAATTTTGCAGCTGGCGGCATCGCAACACCTGCAGATGCCTCACTTATGATGACACTTGGAGCAGAAGCAGTGTTTGTAGGGAGCGGTATATTCAAAAGCGAAAACCCCCCACTTGTTGCAAAGGCTATAGTCGATTCAGTAAACCATTGGAACAATCCGGCAAAACTCGTTGAAATATCAAGAGGTTTAGGTGAACCAATGAAAGGTTTGGATATACACCTTTTAAAACAAGAGGAAAGACTTCAGGAAAGAGGTGTCTAGAATCGTAGGGATTGCAGGAAGGCAAGGCAATTGCCAAGAACATCAAAATATCCTAGATTCACTTGGCTTTAAAAACAAAATTATAGTTGAAGGAAAAGACATAAAAGGAATAACACACTTGATACTTCCGGGAGGGGAATCAACCACACAAGAAATGCTTTGGCGACAAACAGGGCTTTGGCAAGAAATTAAAAAATTCGATAATCCTGTGTTGGGAACATGTGCTGGTGCAATCCATATTGCAAAAATGAAAAACAATGGCGTAACATGCACCAGAAATGCATTTGGAAATCAAAAAGAAAGTTTTTACAAAGAGATGAATTTCCATTTTGAAGGTCAAAAAAAAATACTTAAAGCAATGTTTATTAGAGCTCCAAAAATAAATATATCGGACACCAAAAAAGTTAAAATTTTGGCATCTTTTACAAAAAAAGAAGATAGCAAAAAAAACATAGCTGTTGTAAAGATGGACGAAAGGCATTGGTTATCATCATGTCATCCTGAAGCAGTTGGTGACAATACGCTTCATAAAGCATTTTTAAAATCATGAAAGCAAAAAAAGGAAAATTCATAACAATAGAAGGTGGAGAAGGCACTGGGAAAACTACATTAATTCAAAATTTAAAAAAAATAATTAGTGCAAAAAATATTAAATGTTGCACTACAAGAGAACCTGGTGGCACAAAAATTGCAGAAACTCTACGACTTGCTTTGATTGATAACGATTTTGACTTGGATCAAGAAATTGACATAATCTCTTTTGCAAGAAGCGAACATGTAACAAGGTTGATTAAAAAAGAACTTGATAATGGTAGTTGGGTACTATCTGATAGATTTTTTGACTCCACATTAGCTTATCAGGCTTTAATGGAGCCTGAAAGGTTTAAAGAAATTGAACAATATTGCCTTCTTGCTGCTGGGTCATGTGTTCCGGATTTAACAATTTGGCTTGATATAAATGCTGAAACGGGCTTAAAAAGAGCTAAAGA
>DLTY01000018.1:3551-4049 GCA_002501535.1 bacterium UBP7_UBA7824 | reverse complement strand
CAAGTCATGACGGGGATTGTTATTTTGTGCTGTATTGTCACGTATGTGCTTGTATCTTTAAACTCCAAGCAAGCCGGTGTAGATTTAAACAAACTTCTCTATAGGGGAAAACATGAAACAGAAAAAGAAAAAAAATTAATACAATCGCAAGTTCCCAGAGGGCTAAAAGCAATAGGCATTACTGAGGAATTTACAAAATCTGATCGACGACTTTACTACATTACTTACACATGGGTTATTGGTTGGTTCCTGACGTTTCTAATTGGAACAATATACAACTTAAACAAGACTGTAGTCGATGATAGCTGGATTGCCTTTTGGAAGACTTACATGTGGATTAATGTTGTTGTAGCTATATTGGTTACGATTTGGTTTACATACAATGGTTTTAACGATTTAAAGGGCATGTTGAAAGAATTGAAAAGAAAAAAGATAGACATTAAGGATAATGGTTTTATTTCAGATGACAACATTTAACAGATATTCAAAAAATCCAAT
>DLTY01000018.1:0-3168 GCA_002501535.1 bacterium UBP7_UBA7824 | reverse complement strand
AGTTTTCAATCCAGGTGCAATTTTAGACAATGGTATTTTCCATTTGTTGTTAAGGGTACAGAACAGACAAAGAAAAACTTTCCTAACCCATTGCTCAAGCACAAATGGACATGATTTCACCGTCGATGCTCAGTCTGTGAGAATCAATGGAATTGATGAATTGGGCTTGGAGATTTTCCATATTTACGATCCCAGGATTGTTAAGATTGAGGATGTTTTTTTGGTTTCAGCCGCAGTTGATGTTGAGGGGGGATGCAGGATAGCGATTTTTTCAACTAAGGATTTCAAAGAGATGGATTTGATCCATATGGGAGATGTTGACTCCAGAAACGCTGTTCTTTTTCCAGAAAAAATTAATGGCCATTATTGTCTTTTGGACAGGCCAAACAATCAGTTTGCAGGGGGCGTAATGTCAGGTTCTCAGATTTGCTTTTCAGCATCTACCGATCTGATTTCTTGGGGACGTTCGGTTCCAGTGATGAGTGGAAACCACCATTATTGGGATGAGCTTATTGGCGCAGGCCCTCCACCAATACGAACAAAAGAAGGCTGGTTGCTTATTTATCATGGTGTTGCGACTCACTTTATGAGCAGCAACATATATCAAGCCGGCGTTGCTTTGCTGGATGCCAATGAGCCACACAAGGTTCTTGCAAGATGTCCAGCTAACATCTTTGAACCGAGAGAAAGTTACGAACTAACAGGACAGGTGCCAAATGTTGTATTCCCCACAGGCTTATTGGTTGATACATCTTCCGAAAAACCTGAAAATTGCAATGAGGTTCTAATGTATTATGGTGCAGCTGATTCAAGCGTTTGTCTCGCCAAAACAACCATTCAAAAATTATTGGATTGTCTTAAATGACCAAGCCAAAAAAAGCTTTTATAGTTTCTCATACACATTGGGACAGGGAGTGGTATAGAACCTATCATGATTTCAAGGTCGATCTTTCAAACGTGGTTAGAGAGGTCTTGAATTTACTTGAAGGTGCAAATGATTTCAATCATTTTGTCCTGGATGGACAAACAATCATTTTGAGGGACTACCTTTCACTTTTTCCAGAAGATGCAGTTCGTATAAAAAAATTAGTTCAAAAAGGCCAACTGTCATTAGGTCCTTGGTATATTCTTCCAGATGAATTTTTGATCAGTTCCGAATCGACCATTCGCAACTTGGTGCTAGGCTTCAAAACAGCCGAAGATTTTGGTGGTGTACAGCGTGTTGGCTACATGCCTGATTCTTTTGGTCATGTTGCCCAGGTTCCACAAATATTGAAAAATATTGGTATAGATTCATTCATCTACACGCGTGGTTCAGGTCCAGAAATTGAAGATTTGGGCTTTGAGTATTTCTGGGAAGCTCCGGATGGCAGTTCCGTCCTTGCTGTTAATCAATGTAATGGTTATTGCAATGCTGCTGGACTTGGGCTCCATGAGATATGGCATGCTCACACAAAGCGCAATGTTGATTTAGATTTGGCCTCCAAGCAGGTCAAAGATCTTTTTTCTAAAATGTCTGAATTGTCAAACTCCCCAATATTTTTATTGAATAATGGTTGTGATCATTTTCCACCACAAAAAGATTTTGATGCAATTCTTGAAAAAATCAAATTAGATTTTCCTGAAACGAGTTTTGAGCATTCCGGATTTGATGCTTTTGTCAAGGAGCTTTATAAACATTCAGGATCTTTCAAAACCCACAAGGGAGAGTTGTTGTCGGGTTACCACCATTTCATTCTTTCTGGAGTGTGGTCTGCTCGAACTTACCTAAAGCAAATGAATGACAATGCGCAAACATGGCTATCCGGAATCCTGGAGCCCTTAGCTTCACATTATCATTTTTCACTTTCAAAAACATATCCATCTGAACACATTTTTAATGCGTGGAAAAAGCTGTTAGAGAATCACCCACATGATTCGATATGCGGATGCAGCACAGATGAGGTTCATAGCGAAATGATCCCCAGGTTTAGAGCAGTTACAGAAACTTCGGAATCGGTTCTGCAAAAGATAATGAGCGAGATAACCCCCACTTTTGCAAGAGAGGAGAAAAATGATGAGCAAACATGTTTCACTGTGTTTAACGCATTACCTGAAAAAAGAGAATGCGTGATCAATAGGCTGATCGTTTTGCAACCTTTTGAAGGGGACATTGAGGATTGGGTTCTTGTTGACTCCACCGGTGAGCAAATACCATTTCACATAACGGAAATATCTCATTTTGAAAGGTTTTGGGCAATTGACTACCGAAGAGAGAGCGACAATCACAAAAACATTAAACGTCTTCACCTTTATCAAGATAAGTTCAAGCACAGGGTTGCTAGCAGCTCAAAACAAAAAGATGAATTCGACACATTTTTTAATATTCAATTTGTTGACACTTTACCTTCCGTGGGGCATAAGTTGTATTTCCTTAAAAAGGAAACACACCAGAAGAAAGTTGAGCAGAAGCTACAAATCGGCGTTGATTTTCTAGAAAATGATTTTTTAAAGGTTTCGATAAACGCTAATGGAACAATCAACATCCTCAACAAAGAAACACAGAAGAGCCATGAGAATTTAAATATCCTAGAAAGCTCTGGGGACAAGGGGGATGAATATGACTATAGCCTATGTGGCAGCAGTCAAACCGTAACATCAGCAGAGACATCTGCTTCTATTGATATTGTTGAGGCGACCCCATATAAAGGCTCTTTAAGAATTAATTTTGATTTGAATTTGCCCAAGTCGATCGATGAGATCAGGGAAAATAGATCAAGCGAAACAGAAAAATGCAATGTTGAGATTGATGTTTCACTGGAGCACCTTGAACCCTACGTAAGGATTAAGACAAAATTCAATAACCAGGCAGAAGACCACAGATTGCGTGCAGGTTTCCCAATGCCTAATTCAAACAGTGTTTTTTCAGATGGTCATTTTTACATCAATGAGAGACCTTCCGAATTCCCTGTAGATGATAATTGGGCCCAACCACATACGAAGACTTACCCACAACAAGATTTTTCCTTTTGCCATGATGGCAAAAATGGACTGGCTGTTTTTTCTAAAGGTTTGCATGAACTTGAAATCAAAAAAGGAACTCTTTGGTTGACTTTATTGAGGGCTGTTGGCTGGCTTTCTAGGGATGATTTTGAATCCAGAAAAAATAATAATGCGGGACCGACAATC
>DLTY01000043.1:55676-56754 GCA_002501535.1 bacterium UBP7_UBA7824 | reverse complement strand
AGCGGATTCAGGTAATGTTATTTCGTTAGGTGGTGGCTCGGATCAGAATTCAGAAATAAAAGATATTCTCACCTCACAGCACCTTGTAAGACTTCTTGCGCCCATGTCTGAAATAGAAAAAAGAATTAAAGAAGGTTCAGTCAGACCTCTTTGGGAAATGAGAGAAGAGCTTTACCGAAAGAGAGAGGGTAAACGGTCGCTGGGTTTGAAAATTGACACTAGCAACAAGCAGGTTGGGGAGGTTGTGTCTTTAGTTTTGAGAACCTTGAATGCTGGCGTAGAAACAATCAACAAAAAGCACAATATCACTTTTGGATGGGGTAGTTCCAATTATTCTATTGACGAGAGTAATGCTGTTGGTGTTATTGAAGATAATGTTTCCGGGTATCTTTTTGCGTTTCCAAAAGGTTGTAATGAAATTTTGAATTTTGCAGGTGGGGAAAATTCAAAAACATATGAAAATATCCATAGTTTGTTGGATTTTTTTAATCAAGCAGGATTATCTAGAGATGGTTCTGTTGTGGTTATGGGCGGTGGTGCAATTTCTGATATTGTTGGCTTTGCAGCCTCTATACACCTGAGAGGTGTTTCCATTCATCTTGTGCCCACTACTTTACTGAGTATGGTAGATGCTTCAATAGGCGGTAAATTCGCTGTTAATTTTGCTGATGCTAAAAATCTTGTCGGGAATTTTCATATGCCAAAATCAATAAGATTAGATTCTTCATTTTTGCCGACTTTGAAATACAGAGAATATCTAAGCGGTTTGGCTGAAATGATAAAAATGAGCTGCCTTGATAAAGCTCTTTTCTCAGCTATTTACAAAGATGTCAAATGTCTTAAAGATCAAAATCTCATCAAATTGAATTCATATATAAAGAAAGTTGTTAATTTAAAGTGCAAGTATGTTGATGCAGACCCTTATGACACTCATAACCAAAGAATATTTTTGAATTTTGGGCATACGGTTGGTCATGCAATTGAGTTATCTTCATCTAAAAAAATAAGACATGGGGAAGCGGTTGGGCTTGGGATGATTGCAATGTCAAAATGGTCTGAAATGGAAGGATTATCCAAA
>DLTY01000043.1:47294-55285 GCA_002501535.1 bacterium UBP7_UBA7824 | reverse complement strand
TAGACAAGACTTCTTTTTTGGAGGCCCTACAAAAGGATAAAAAATGGACATCTCAAGGTTTGAATGTTGTGTATCCAAAGGCAATTGGAGATTTTGAAATTTCCAATTTGACAAACCCTCCAGCCGAAAAGTGGTTAGACTTGATATCATGAAAATATTGGTTCTTGAAGGTCCTAATTTGAACATGGTTGGCATTCGTGAGACTGAAACTTATGGTGGAATTTCTTCATCTGATCAAAAATCATCTATTGATGCTTGGGCCAAATCAAAATGTACCTCTTTAACCTTTAAGAACATTTCAGAAGAAGGCTCTATTGTTGATTGCATCAATGATTCTGCAGGAAACTTCGAGGCCCTAATTATCAATCCAGGAGCACTATCACACAGTTCATTTTCAATACGTGATGCCTTAAAAGGTTTGGCAATTCCTGTTGTCGAGGTGCATTTGTCAGCTGTGCATTCAAGAAATGAATCATGGAGAAAACAGCTTATTACTGCTGATGCAGGGCAACCTGTAATATCTGGGTTTGGGTTTGAAGGTTACAAAATGGCCATCAGGTTTTTAACCAACTCTTAACGTCATAATGGAAATCGGCTTTGTATCTTTAACAATAGGTTTGTATCTGACATTCATATTTTCAAAACAAATATATCTTTATCTTTGTGACAATCCAGACTCAAGCCAAAAAAAAATTGCTTTATTTGGCCTTTTTGGCTGGATTATTGTTGCATTTGGTGTTTTAGACGCCATCAATTCAGACTTTTTCAAAACAATGGGGCCTGTAGAAGGCCTTATGTTTATTGTGATGATGAGCTTCGGTACATTTTTTATTTTTGGCATTTTGATGTATCTAGGTTCAATCATTAAGTTTTCTTCGCGCGAATAAACATTATTGGAGAAGTTTCTTGAACAGGATTAATCCCGTTTCTGCCAATGGTCTATTTTTGTACCTGCAGGATCATCCTCGATGCCGTAAACTTTTCGGCCTTTATAGCCTTTCATGACAGCTTTGTCGAATTCTGCTATTTCGGAGGCGTACCTGATCCAGCATTTATAGATTTCATTTTCAGCCTCATAGCCTTCTATGCCTATTTCATTTAGCCTGAACCGACACCCTTCTACATCTCCTTCTGTCCATGATTTTTCAAATTCATTATCACGGCCATGTTGAGGCATGTCCATAAATGGGTTGGGTTTGTTTTTAACCCATGCTTGAAAAGATTTTTTGATATATAGGTTTTTCTTGTATGTTGCATTGACTGATCTTGAATGTCTGATGCCTGTCATGTGAATTGCCCCGAATCCACTGCTCTTGGATTCCCCATAATTCATAATCAGCAATAGTGCAACTGTTCCAAGCAATGTACTCACCAGGATTCCAAAAAGCATAACTTCAGGCCTTTCGGCACTTGTGCTCATACCCCAACCAACAAGTATGACTGAAAGCACCCCGATTGCAGCGATGTATTCAATGAGCTTGAAGCCCATTCGGTAAGCCTGTAAAACCATCCAAGCTGCTGTTAGATTCCAGCTTAAAATTGAAAAAGAGTTAAGTTCGTTCATGTCTATGATTATTCATAATCATACTTCGAGGCCCCTTTGCTTCAAATATACACAATTTGTGTTTATAATTTCTAGGTTTAAGCAACAATAAGGAGTATTGGTTATGAAAAAATATTTTATCTTTTGTTTAGTTTTCTTGCTAAGTGTTTTGAGGTTAGACACTCATACATTCAGTAATCTTTCTCTGGAAGAGCAAGTTAGAGCAACTGATTTTGCAGTTTTAGGAGAGGTTGTTTCTTACGAGTATCGCATAGATCCTTCTGAAAGATTCTGGAAAAGAACATATGTAACAATTAAGGTCCAAGAGGACTTAATGAAAAATATAGAAAATTTTGCTACATATCAGCAAGTTGGAGACAATGTTTATATTGAGATAGATCATCCTGGCGGTGTTTTTGATGGTTTGACAACCAGAATATCTGGTCATCCTCAATTTTTTCCAGGTGAAGTTTATGTATTGCACTTATGGAATAGAGACGTTAGAAATATAGCTGTTCCTGTTGTTGGCTTTAGTAATGGTGCTTACAGGGTCATTCCAGATAATAATGGCGTTGCAAGAGTGTATGGTTTTGAAGGTGTTTATCCTGTTAAGGGTTTTATTTCCAGAGAGGTTACCGATAGCCCATTAGAAATTATGGAGATAGGAGCGATGGCAGTTGATGCTGAATTAGGAGAAACTGCTCAAGATGGTTCACCGATAACTTTAGATGCTTTTTTAATTCAAGAAAAAAATATGCTTACACTGTTGCGGGGAATAGAGTTTGAGGAGGGTGAAGAGTAATGGCTAAAAAGAATTTTAAGTTTAATTATTTCTTGCTTCTTTGCATTCTCCCGATTGTTGTTGCTATAGCAATTGCGTTTCCTCAAAGTGTAACAACTCATGAGTACAACAGCAGTGGCGGCGTAAAGGCAACAAGCCCTTTGGAGTTTCATTTCAATCCCAATTATTCTGGAACTAACTTTACTCAGGAAGAATGGAAAGTCTTATCTCAAGAGGGAATGACTTGGTGGCAGTGGATTGAATCTGCTGATCTTGATGGTGTTTATGTTGCTGATGATGCTCCAAGGTGTCCAGATTTTGGAAATAACCAATGGGATTGGTCAGTCTGTGATGATTTAGGTGGTGCTGCTGGTTGGGCAGTATTTACATGGAATGGACAAGGCCAAATGGTTGAATGTGATATTGAAATGCATGAAAATAGAGCCAATAACTGGGGTCAAGAAAGAGTAAGATCAATTTCTGCTCATGAATTTGGTCACTGTGCTGGTTTTGCACATCCTTTTGATGGCTTTGGTCCACCTGAAGGTTTAGAAGATTTTCAATCTGTTATGAATTACAGTACTCCACCTGACCCTCCAGGTTTGAATAATTTTGGATCAGGTGTTCATTATGACCCACGAGGCCATCATGACGCTACTGATGCTTCAGGCAAATATCCGTGTGGTAGCCCAGATGGATGTTTGCCAGTCGATGATCCAGACGATCCAGATGACCCAGGAGGCGGCGGAGACACAACGGGATCGGAAGCTATCATTGTCAGTGACAAGATTGTTGGAGAGGGTCCAGAGTCAACATTCAATTTTGATGGTGGAAGTTCAACTCCAAGTGAATTGGGTACTTATATAGCTGTTTATGAGTGGAATTGGGGTGATGGAACAAGTGATTTGATCCCATGTTTGGATGGATTGTGTGCAACTGTGATAGCTCATACTTACAATTTGAACTGTACAGAACTACAACAAGATGAAAAAGGAAATTGTTATTACGATGTTACATTGACTGTTGGTGATGATTTGGTTCCACCAAGTCTTGATACTGATACTGTAACTATAAAGGTCAAGAATCCTTTTGCAAATGAAGATCCTGTTCCTTTGATAAATATTACATGTATTGAAAACTGTAAAACTGATAAAAACGGAAACATCTTGAATGAACCAAATGACTTAAACTTCTTTAAAGAAGTTGATGACGGAGTAACTTTTAACTTCGATGGTTCAGGATCTTTGGATCCAGATGGAATCGTTGTGGATTGGACTTGGAATTTCAGTGATGGTAGTCCATTGGTTAATGATAGTGTTGTTGATCATGAATACACTCAAGGCGGTTCCTTCCCTATACTTTTGACTGTTGTTGACAATGAGGGAGATGATGGAGTTATGCCAACTCCTCCTTTTGTTTTAGTACCATCTTATCCACTTCCTGTACTTCTCGACTTCCCTTCTGATCAAAATTGTTTCTACAATGGCATTAATTATGCAAGTAGGTTTGTTTCAAGTGATGAGAATTGGGAGCTTGATGACGAGGATGCAGATTGTAGTATATCTGATTCGGATACTTCTACAAGATGGGTAAGGTTTGATGGTTCTGAGTCGGTTGATACTGATGGATTGATAAGAAGTTTTATATGGGATTTCTCTGATCCTGATGATTCTGAAGGCTTCTTGGCTGTTTGGACAAAGCAGTTCAACTACACAAGGCCATGTTCATTGGATTCAAGCTGTGATGCTGAAATAGCTTTAACCACATGGGACGGCCATGCAGGTCCTGGTGGGGTAGGTGATTTGATAATATCAGATCCACCATGCAAGAATGAAAGCACTGATGATGATCCAGAAAATTTCCAGGATTCAAATGGTGATTTGTGTGATGATGATTGGACAATGGTTGATTATGACAGGATGTTTAACCAAGGTAATGATATACCAGGTCAAATAACCTTCAGATCTTCACTAAATGTTAGAGACAATAATTCAAATAAAAGTGATATTGATCTTGAAAATAATTTACATACTTTTGTTGTTGTTCATGAGGAAGAAGATGCATTGTCTTCTTTTGTTAACAGCATCAATTCAACTGACGGTTCTTCATGTGCTGGAACTAAAAAGATTTTTAGTATAAGTTCTGATAAGCCAGGTTCTGGAATGGTTGGTTTTAATTATGAATGGGACTTTGGAGATGGTGATAGTGTAGTTGGTTTCACCAATATAACATTAGAGCAAAATATTGAAATTCTTTCTGGTGATTTATTTTGGAGAAATTCAATTGGTCAAGAGGGTGTTGTTGACAGCAACCCAATAGGGAATGAGGTTATTGACAGTCATCACAACCCTTCAAGTGGTGGTTTTGATGCAGGACTTCAAGGTCAAACAGTGACCTTCTTCACTGATAGTGGAGTATCCACATGCGAAGTTGCTTCTGTTGCAGGTTTCTCTTTCACATGTGACAGTATTCCTGCTGCTGTTGTAGAAGGTACTGTTTACAGATTGCCTCCAATGGGAGTTTCTCACTGTTATACAAGCCCTGGTGTGTACGCAGTTGCTTTTGATTTTATTCAAGATGGCAATGTTGTAGAGTCAGACGGTTTGCAAATTGCAATTGATTCTTTCATTGTTAAGCAAAATGAATTGGAAACCGTTCAAGCTGTTCCTGGTACAAACAATTACACAATTGTTCATTTCCAGATTAAGGAAGATGTATTGATCAGTGATTCTTTATCATTTGAAGTCAGGGATCTTTGGGCTGGCTTAAATGATTTGCAAAAAGTTGATGCTGTAAGGATTTACAGATCGAATCAAGCTGGTGATTTGCTAAGCTTGGAACAAGAGGTTGTTGATCCGTTTTCTGAATCAACTTCATTCAACATCAGTTTAGATGGTCCATTATCTGCTGATGATTATTATGTTGTAACTTATGTTTTTGGGAGTTAAATTATGAGAAAATTTTTTAAATTATTTGTTTTTGTTTTATGTATGGTTTTTGTTTCCTGTGGAGGCGGTGATTCCGATTCTTCTTCAGGTGGACCTGCAGTTGGCGGAGGAGGGGACACTAGTTCTTCTACCTACGATTTTCAACCATTGATAACTCCTACAAAAAACGGAGTGGAACAGCCTTCTTTACAAGGTAACCAAGTTACCTTAACGGTGGAGTAATATGATGATTATTAATTTTATTTTTTTATTGCAATTATTTGTTAGCCCTTACACTGTGTTTGATTCATCTGAAGCTATTGATGTACCAGAAGGATCAATTATCTTTAGAACAAACAGGGATGGTGGTGATGAGCTTTACATCATGGACACACATGGCGAAACCCCACATCGATTAACCTTTAACGGAATAAGAGATGCTTCCCCACAGATTTCTCCAAATGGTAGATACCTTATGTATTATGCCTGGGGTGCCTCTACCAATGAAACCTGTGCTGAAACTTTGAAAAATCCTAAGCATAAAGGTATTTTTGCGCCAGGTATCTGTGATGGGACTTCCGAAGATGTTGTCATTATAGATTTGGTTAATGGTGAGACTAATGTTTTAACAACAGACTCAAGCATCAATGGGCAGGCTTTATGGAGTCCTGATGGTGAATGGATCACATATGTTACTGACATGGGCCAAGAATCTGAAATCATTCTTACAAAACCTGATGGTTCAAAAAGAATAGCTGTAACGAGGAATTACTGGGGTGATTATTCTCCTTCATTTACACCTGATGGAAAATATATGATTTACGAATCTTACAGGCTTGAACAGGACGTTTATCCTCCAATTGGTCATTATTTTCCAAAACATAATCTTTATGAAGAAAATACTGTTTTAGAAACCTGGTCACAAGAAGCTTATAGAGATTTATTTATAGTTGACCTGAGTTGCATCATGAACATTGAAGGTTCAGACATTAAAAGCTGGGAAGATTTAGAGCCTTACGATCAAAAGAATACGTTAAGCCCTGAAGCTTTATGTGAAGAAAGAATTACTGATGAAGTTGATAGTAATATCAAGCCCGCTGTTTCTCCAGATGGAAAATGGATTGCATATATGGCAAATAGGCCTGGTATCAGAAATTATCTCTATCTTATGAGTGTTGCTTTAAACCAGAAAGGTGAAAGAGACATGGTGACTATCATGCTTGATGTAGAAAGAGATTTTTGGGGTGATATGACTGATAAAAAAGTTTTTTATTCTGAAAATCCGTACATGTGGCTTGGTGCAAACACATTCAAATGGTCACCAGATTCAAATCAAATTCTGATTGAAGCTAATGTTTATACTGTTCCAAGTATGTTTGGGGAAACTGAAAAAGGCAAAAGCAGGCTGTCTGGAAAAATGGATGGAGGATTGTTGATATCAATCGTAGCTGAAGCTCTTGTAATTTATGATTTGCCAACAGACTCTATAGCTCCAGTTAGATTGTCAAACTCTGTTGGTGTTGACCATAGTGGGAATTGGTCTCCAAACGGAGAATGGGTTGTGTATTCTTCTCAAGATAGATATTTGAGACATGAAATATACATAACTCATTTAAAGACTGGCTATACAAAAAAATTGACAACAAATAGAGTTGGTGATTTTGATCCTATTTGGGTCACTGGAGAATTGACAAAATGTGGTTTTGAAATAAAAGGTATGCCTGAAAGTGATGTTTCTTCTGACGTTTTCGAAAGAATTGAAACAATCAGGCCTTGCCCTTTAGATTAGTTTTAATTTATAATAGCAGTTTGATTTTATTTATTTAGGAGGTTATAGATAATGAAATTAGCCCCATTGGGCGATCGTGTAATAGTAAAGAGACTAGATGCTGAATCTTCTAGTCCAAGTGGTATTGTTATTGCTGATTCAGCAAAGGAAAGACCACAGAAGGGTACAGTTGTAGCTGTTGGCCCTGGGAAAAAGGAAACAAACAGCATTGGTGAGGTGATTGTTGTTCCGATGAATTCAAAGGTTGGTGATACCGTTGTTTTTTCAAAGTACGGAGGAAACGAATTGTCACACGAAGGCGAAGAATATTTAATTCTTAGAGAAGATGATATTCTTGCAAAAATTAACAAATAGAGGTTTAATATTATGGCAAAACAATTGATTTTTAATACAGAGGCAAGAGAGAAATTTTTAGGAGGCGTTGAAAAGGTTGCTAAGGCAGTTGGTGAAACGCTTGGTCCAAGAGGAAGGAATGTTATTCTCGATAAAAAATTTGGTTCTCCTGTCGTTACAAATGATGGAATAACCATTGCAAAGGAGATTGAACTTCCAGATCCTTTTGAGAACATGGGAGCACAAGTTGCAAAAGAAGCAGCAAGCAAAACAAATGATGCTGCTGGAGACGGAACAACTACCGCTATCATCTTGACTGAAAAAATGGTTCAAGAAGGTTTAAAAGCTGTAGCTGCTGGAGCTAACCCAATGCTTTTGAAGAGAGGCATTCAGTCTGCTGTTGACGCTGTTGTCGATAATTTGCAAAAAACAGCAAAACCAATTAAAGGTAGACAGGATATTGAACGTGTTGCAACAATATCTGGAAACAATGATTCAGAGATTGGTAGATTAATCGCTGAGGCAATAGAAAAAGTCGGTAATGATGGAGTTATTACGATTGAAGAATCCAAAACAGGCTTAACCACTGGTCCTGATTTTGTTGAGGGAATGCAATTT
>DLTY01000043.1:34112-46988 GCA_002501535.1 bacterium UBP7_UBA7824 | reverse complement strand
AGGGAATGCAATTTGATAGAGGTTTTCAAAGTCCTTATTTTGCAAATGATAAAGAAATGCAAAAATGTGAAGTAGGCGGTGAT
The DNA here is from genome assembly GCA_002501535.1 of bacterium UBP7_UBA7824. Taxonomy (GTDB): domain Bacteria; phylum UBP7; class UBA6624; order UBA6624; family UBA6624; genus UBA6624. The sequence continues at coordinate 46,905 of DLTY01000043.1, read as the reverse complement.
GAGAGAGGTGTTTTGATTCTTATATATGAATCAAAGATTAGCAATGCACAAGAATTTTTACCAATACTTGAAAAAGTTGCTCAAGACGGTAGACCTTTTTTGATCATTTCTGAAGAGGTTGAGAATGATGTTTTATCAACACTTGTTTTGAATAAGCTGCGTGGTACTTTGAATGTATGTGCAGTTAAGGCTCCTGGTTATGGCGACAGAAGAAAAGCAATGATGCAAGATATAGCTATTTTGACTGGTGGTGAATTTATCAGTAAGGATCTTGGAATCAAGCTTGAAAATGTTGATGTAGATCAGATGGGAGTTGCTCAAAAAGTCATAATTGATAAAAATAACACAACAATAGTTAGTTCAAATTCAGGCTCTCCTGCTGTTTTGGGGAGAATAGAGCAAATAAGATCTGAAATCGATGGTACTGACAGTGATTGGGAAAGAGAGAAACTTCAAGAAAGACTAGCAAAGCTAGCTGGTGGTGTTGCTGAAATAAAAGTAGGTGCTCCAACAGAAGTTGAAATGAAGGAAAAGAAACACAGGTTTGAAGATGCTTTGTCAGCTACAAGAGCTGCTGTCGAAGAAGGTGTTGTTCCTGGTGGTGGTGTTACTTTGTTAAGATGTGTTGACAAAATAAAGAAATTGAACGATGAGGATGTTTCTATAAATTGGGGTATAAATGTTGTTAGAAACGCTTTGACAGAACCAATGAGAAGAGTTGCTGAAAATGCTGGTTACGAAGGTTCCGTAGTTGTTGAAAAAGTTCAAGAACAAAAAGGTTCAAATGGGTTTAACGCATTAACCGGAGAGTATTGTGACTTGCTTAAAGTTGGAGTCATAGATCCTCTTGTTGTTACGAGAAGTGCTTTAAGGAATGCTGCTAGTATTGCATCAATGGTTTTGACTACTGAAGTTATGGTTACAGATCTTCCTGAAGAAAAAGAACAACCGATGGGTGGACCTCCTCCAGGTGGGGGAATGCCTGGAATGGGCGGATTTTAATTTAAGGAAACGGGGGTGAAATTGTTCACCCCCGCCTTATTTAAAATAAAATCTAGTTATGCTGAAAAAAATAATACTATTTTTATGCTTTGTTGCATTCTCGGATTTTTCGTTTTTATTGAATGCGAAAACTATTGATGAATCAACTGGCATAAGGCTCAATTTACCTTCATCTTGGACATGTAGCTCTACTCAGGAGGATTCTTGGGAGGTTGTTGTTCCTGATACTGAATATTCTTCTGGTAAAAAATTCAAGAATGGTTGGTTGAAGATTGAAGAAGTGGGTGATCGATTTATTTGCAAATCTGGTTCAAGTAAAGTTTTAGACGTGAGATCTACACCTTTAGGTGTTTCATCAGGACAGGTTTCCACTACAGTGCTTAAAGCAAGATTGCTAGAAAGGCACCTGCAAGAAAATCTTGGTTTTGAGGTTAGTTCAAAAACAGTTTACTCTGATGCTCATTATGTGGTTAGATTAAATTACAAAGATCAAAATCAAAAGTCAGGAGCTTGGTGGATTGTTTATAGCCAAGAGTCCTCTACGTTACATAGATTATGGATGCCAGATGGTGCTGCAATGGATGAAAAACAAATTAGAGAATTTGAAAATATGTTTTTTGTTTCTGTTTATCCTGTAATCTTTAATTTAGGACCTGTTGTTTTAACAGAAAGGTCTGCAACAGCATTAACTTTCTTTTTTATAGGCATTGTTTTACTTTTAACTTTGGGAAAGAAAGGTGTAGATGACTTTGTTAGATCTTTTAATGAGCCGGGTGAGCTTTTTTCAGATTTTGGTAAAGGGGAAACGTTCTTTTATCCTTTTGCGTTGGTTTTGTGTTCTTCTTTTCTTTTTGTTGGATTCGCTTCATCTTTAAAAGGGATGCTTTTATCTTGGATTAATGGAAATGTTGTTTATATGTATTTGGAGATGATGAAATCTTCAGTTTTCTCAAATGTTCAAAATGATCCTGAAAAAGGTTATATCGTATTAGCTGGCTTGGCTCAAAATCTAATTAATTTTTTTAGACAGCACATAGACATGTTTATACAGTGGTTTCCTGCAATAGTTATTGTTTTGTGGTTTGTAAATGCATTATCAAACTATCTTGGTTCTTTGATTGTTAAGAGCGATTTGAGATTTGGTACAACATTTTTTGCTTCTAGTTTGCTGGCCCCTTATAGTTGTATTCTTGGTTTAGGTTGTTTGTTGGCTTTTTTCACTCAGGGTTTTTCTTTATATCTTGGAGTGACATTAATTGGTTTTGCTGCATTTATGCTTTTTAGGATTTCTGTTTTGGGTTTCAGTCAACTTTATAGGTTATCTAATTCTCAAGCATATACTGCTATCATATTTTCAAGATTCATCTGGGTTTTGTGTGTTGGAGGCATAATTTATGGCTTTTCAACAGAAATGGTTATGCCCGCATATGAGCAATCTATCGTTTTAGATTACTCATTGGTTAGCTAATATCCTAAAATTCATAGAATTTTATATAAGAATTAATTTATAATCTTTAGGTTACGGGATATGAAGTTTTTTATATTGATTTTTTCTTTGCTCTCTCTTCAAGCTTGCTTGTTGAATTTGGGTGTGGGTAAAACAGTTGCAGAACAAACAAAAATTGCTCCATTAGAAAAAACAAAAGAAGCTATTGACAAAACCCTAGAAGCGGCTCTATTAGTGCAGTTGGCATCTGATGTTTGCTTACAGCTCCAACTTAACGATAAAGATAATGGCAATCATGGAGTAATAAAGCCACGCGTCGAAAATAGAGTTGCAATACTTGAAGGAACAATAGAAACTATTGGGCAAAAGAGAGAGGCGGAAAGGTTGGCAAGTTTGGTTCCTGAAATTAGAGATGTTGTGAATAGGCTTGAAATTATTGGTCCAAGAGACGCTACTGAGGTATGTGAATTTGTTGGATTTGGTTTAGATGATGATGAAAATGATGAAGTCGAAGAGGATGATGATGACTCAAGAGATCCTATTGATCCAGGTTTACCAGGTGGTGGCCATCCTGGTATCCCGCCAATAATTCCACCAGGAGGACCAGGGAGAGTTTTATGAAAATTTTAAAAATATTGTTTTGTTTATTTGTGATATCTTTTTCAGATGTTGATTTAGGTGATTTTGAAAGAGGTAGGTTTGAGGAAATTTATAGAAATTCAAGAAATAGTATAGTTGGAATAAAGGTTGTTAAATCAAAAATGTCTCCTTCTGTTTATGGAGATGTTAGCCAAACAGAAATAGGTAGTGGTTTTGTTTATGATTCCGAAGAAGGTTTAATACTAACAACAGCTTCAAATGTAAGAGATGCCAAACATGTCGGAGTTCTCTTTAACGATGGAAGATCAGTAGAGGCTAAAGTGGTTGGTTATGATGTACCTACAGATTTAGCAGTTTTAGAATTAAAGATCAAAAGGCCTCATATCCCATCTTTGAAACTATCTCAAAATTCTTATTCTGTTGGTGAATCTTTGATGGTAATGTCTCCAAATCCTGAAGGCATCTGCTGCAATACCTCCAAAGGAATTGTTTCTGCTACAACTTTATCTGGCAATAAATTAGGGGGTAGTTTATCTACATTTTTTCAATTTGATGCAGCTTTAAACGGAGGCCAACAAGGAGGGGCATTGCTTTCTTTGAGGGGTGAAGTTATTGGAATGCCTACACTAAAACAAAGAAATAGTGAAAACTTATTTTTGAATTTTGCTCTTCCTGTTGACATTATCAATATCATCTTGCCCGAATTGATAGAAAATGGAAGATACTTGCATGTCGATTGGGGTCTAGATCCTGTAGCCATACCTGAAGAGATTAGGCTAAAGACAGGCTACCTTGGGGAAGGTCTTTATGTGCCGGGTCTTTCTGAAACCGGTTCCGGTTGGAGAACTGGACTGAGAACGGGAGATGTTATTACAGCATTAGATGGCAAGCCTTTAGCTGTGCATGATGATTTTTGGTCGATTTTTGGATCTTGGATAGATAAAGATAATTTTTCTATGAAAGGCCATACTGTTACTGTTTACAGAAATGGTACTTTCTTAGATTTTGATTTTAGGGTCGTCAGACGAATTATAGAGTTTGATGAAAGGAATTTTTTTTAAAGGGGTAATAATATGAATTTTAAAAGTAGTTTATTTGTTTTGTTTGCAGTTTCATTTTTTGCATTTGTTTTTGGTGAGGATGACCCTAAGTGGGTAGAAAATGTTAACACAAGTGTTCAGTCAACTGTAACTGTTACAGCTGGCGGTGGCGATTATGCTGGAGATAAGTCCGGTTTTGTTTTAGGTGGAGGTTCAGGCTCAATTGTTACTCCTGAAGGTCACATTGTTACAAATTGTCATGTTATGGGTTGGGGCAAGCAAAGATGGGCTTTTATAAGGTTAAATGATGGTTCTGTAGAGGATGCTAAACTTTTATTTAATAATTGTAAGATTGATGTAGCTATTCTTCAAATTGTTCCTGAACCAGGTGAAGAAGGCAAAGTTTTCCCTTATGTCAAATTTGGAGATTCTGATGAGGTTGTTGCAGGAGAGCAAGTTTATGCAATAGGAAACCCTGGAGATAGCTCCAACTTCACAATGTATAAAGACTTCTTGCTTAAAAACACAGTAACTGCTGGTTCTGTTAGGGATAGGGTTCTTTCTCCACAGTTGGTTAATCGTATGTTGGGCGGAAATGGAGCAATAGGTGGCACGTCAACTGTTTGGGATTATGGTACAGAGCTCTCACATACTTTTGACACCGATGCAACTATCAATGGTGGTAATTCAGGAGGTCCCTTGTTTGATGAAAATGGTTTTCAGGTAGGTGTTAATTTCGCAGGATCCTCCATGCTTGAAGGCCAAAATATGGCTATAGTTTCAAATGATGCAAAGAAAACTTTATTTGACACGATTGACCATGGTCGAGTTATATACCCATGGTTGGGTCTTTATGTCTTTATAGACAGAATGACTCTTGAGTGGTCTGATGAGATAGGCATACAAGGAAGAAATCCATTAGGCGGAGGAATGGGAGCATTTGGTGGAAGGGAAGCTTGGGACAGAGCTTCAGACACCTTTACTAGACAAGCTAGAAACAAGGTTAAAACTCCTTTTGAGGTTTTTGATGTTTATCCAGAAAGTCCTTCTTATAAAGCAGGACTTCGCCAAGGAGATAAAATTCTTGAAATTGCTTGGGACATGAATGAAGATGGAAAAATCACAAAGAGCGAAATGAAAATGCCAAAAGATGCTTTTGAAGCAAGGTTTTGGATTCGTGGCTTAGACAAGAATGTGAAAATAATTCTTTCAGTTGAAAGGAATGGACAAGTTTTCAATGTTCCTGTTGTTTTAGGCGAACAACCAGGTGAAGGCCAATTTGCAGGAGGAACTTTATGAAAAAGATAAATCTCTCCAAAAACGACAAAACTGTAACTTTCTTAGTTTTTCTAACCCTATTTTTTTCTTTTACAGGTTCTCTTTTTGCAAAAGAGGTTCCTACTTTCGATTTAGACACCTCACAACTACCAACTGTTAAAGCTCTTGAGGTTATTGATCCATCATTGGCTTCAATAGAGGTTGTTGAAAATAGATACGGAATCAGCATGTCTGGAACCTTCACTAGAACTGTAGGGATTAATGGTTTCCCCGGTGTTGTTATTTCTCCTGATGGATTTGTTGTCACTACAGCTAAAAACATGGAGGATGCACTGAGGATCAATGTGATTATTGAAAATAAAAGATACACTGCATCTTTAGTTGGTTCTGATAAATTCAACGATGTTGCGTTATTGAAAGTTAATAATCCAGATACTTTGTTTGAAGCCGCTTCCTTTGCTGATTCTGACAAGTTGACGCAAGGTCAAACTGTAATAGCTGTTGGAAGGCCTTTGCCTAATCAGCAAGCAGCAACAAGAGGTATAGTGTCAGCTTTAAGAGACTACTTTTTACCTAATGGTTATCTAATGCCCAATATGATTCAGACTGATGCTCATAATTTCACTTTCAATAGAGGCGGACCTTTAATAGATTTAACAGGAAAAATAATAGGTCTTATGTCTTTTTCAGTTCAAGAAAATCAAGGTACACCTCAATACTTATCAACAAGTGTTTTGGATTTGAATTTTGCAACACCATCCAATATTGTTTGGGAATCTGTGTATAAGATGATGCAAGGTGAGGAAGTTTTTCACCCCTGGGTTGGGCTTGGCTTAAGACCTTTAGATGACACATTAGCGATTTATGCAAATATTCCTGAAGAGTATTTAGGAAAGTCAGGAGTGATGATTCAGGATGTTGATCCCAACTCACCCGCTTCAAGACAAGGCTTATCAAGAGGTGACATTATTCTTGGAATGACAAGAGTAAGGCGACTTTACAACGGTGAAGAAAACACAAGTGAAGAAATTGTTTCAACTCCTTTGGAGCTAGCTGGCTTAATTCGTGACAGTCACCCTCAAGACACTTTAGGTTTCGTAGTATTGAGATCTGGTGAAGTTGAGGAATTTTTGATGAGTCCTGAAGACAGACCAGTTGAAGCTTTGCCAGGAACAGTTTAGCAAGAAATTTTGTTTTGAAGATTTACAACCTGATAGCATTTTGTCTATTGCTTTCAAATTGTGCACATAAGGAAAGTAATCATCTATTCAGTATAAACGATCAAGCTTTTACTCAATCAGAAATTTCTAGACGGCCTGATTTTGCCCTACTGAAGGAAAACAATGCTGGCGACCAGGAATTTCAAAATCTTATTGAATATTTTTTTATAGAAAACCTTACTCTTAGAGAAGCTTTTTTAAGAAATATTCAAACTGGTTATAGTGTTTCTGAATCAGCAGCTATCAATTGGGCTAATTTGAATTTTAACGATAACGCTGAATTGATTTCTTTTTTAAGCAGGAATAATTTTTCTTGGCCAGATATAGTGATTCACTTTCAAAGAAAAATTACCTATGAGAATATTATGGACCTTTACCTCGGTGTAAATGATGTTGAAATTAAAAGATGGTGTGATAACAATAAAGAGGTTCTTGATTTTATGTGGAGTGAATGGGCGAAAGGAACCAAAGTTTCTTCTCCTGAGAAGATTCCAGAAACTTATGCATATCAATATTGTCGTAGTGCCTTAATACAACACAAAGCATCAAATCCCATGTATAAAGAAAAAGCAATTGAGGCAATTTCAAGAGGTGTAAAAATAAAATGGTCAATAAAATAAAAAGCTATAAGGCAAGATTGATTTTAGATAGTAGAGGTTTTCCTTCTGTGCGGGTAGATTTGACATTAGATAATGGAATTACTGTTGGCTCTAACGCCCCCTCTGGAGCATCTACAGGAGCGTATGAAGCTTTAGAGCGTAGGGACGGAGGTTCTTCTTGGTGCGGAAAAGGCGTAAGCGATGTTCTGAATGATCTTAATAAAAATGTTATTCCTGAAATTTTAAATATTGATCCAAGAAAACAGGACAAGGTAGACAAAATTCTTCTTCAGCTAGATGGCACAGCCCAAAAATCAAAACTTGGTGCTAATTGTTTATTGCCATTATCTATGGCAGTTTGTAGAGCTGGCGCTGTGGCTGAAAATCAAGAACTCTTTCAATGGATATCTTGCTTAAGTGAATCCAAACCATCTTTACCTATACCAACCATGAATGTTTTGAATGGGGGAGTTCATGCAAATAACAACTTAGATGTCCAAGAATTCATGATTGTTCCTTGGTTGGCTGGAGATTTTTTGAATTCTCTTAGAGCAGGTGTTGAGATATACCATGAATTAAAATCTACAATCAACAATAAGCAAATGTCAACATCATTAGGTGATGAAGGTGGTTTTGCTCCTGATTTAAAAAATAATTTAGCAGCATTAGATTTACTTAATGAATCAATTTCTAATTCAAGATACAGTCTTGGTAAGGATGTGTTTTTGGCTTTAGATGTTGCAAGTTCAGAATTGTTTAAAAATGATTATTATCAATGGGAAGGTTCATCAGTCACTTTTAAAGATTTAGTTGATGTTTATGTTGATTGGGCTTACAGATACCCTATAGTGTCGATAGAGGATGGAATGGATGAATCACACGATGAAGCATGGTCATCATTAAATGAAAAATTAGGAAAAAAAATTAATATTATTGGAGATGATTTGCTTGTAACGCAGGTAGCAAAAATTAATCATGCTATAGAAAACAACCTATGTAACACTTTACTCGTTAAATTGAATCAAGTTGGCACGGTTACTGAAACTATTGACGCGATAAAGAAAGTTAGATTAGCAGGTTGGGATTGGTCAGTAAGCCATAGATCCGGCGAAACTGAAGATGATTTTATTGCAGATCTTGCGGTTGGAACAGGTTCTCGATTCATTAAAACAGGTGCACCTGCAAGGGGAGAAAGAACATCAAAATATAACAGACTAATCGCCATTGCTTCGGACTATAAGGATTTGAAATTTAAGAATATAGGAGTAAGATTTAGATAATGAAGGCTTTAATAACAGGTATTAGTGGTTTTGCGGGAAGTCATCTAGCAGAATTTTTGCTAAATGAACAAGTTGAAGTTTTTGGACTTATAAGACGAAGATCTCCATTGCATCATTTGAATTCAATTCAGGATTCAATCAATCTTGTTGAAGGAGACCTGCAGGATTCAACAAGTTTAAGAACAATATTGAGAGAAGCCAAGCCAGACTGGATTTTTCATCTTGCTGCTCAATCATTTGTTCCAACCTCTTGGAGAGCACCTGCAGACACTATCAATACCAACATTACCGGACAGGTTAATCTTTTTGAAGCTGTTCGTGATTTATCGCTTTCTCCAACCATACAGATTGCATGCTCCTCGGAAGAGTATGGTCTTGTTCATCCAAATGAAACTCCCATAAAAGAAGACAATCCTTTAAGGCCGCTTTCCCCTTATGCTGTAAGTAAGGTTGCCCAGGATTTTCTAGGTTACCAGTATTATCAATCTTATGGTATGAAAATCATCAGGACAAGAGCTTTTAATCACACTGGACCAAGACGAGGCGAAGAGTTTGTTGCTAGCGCATTTGCACGACAGATTGTAAATATCGAAAGGGGAGCTCCAGCTGTTATAAAGGTTGGAAACCTTGATGCCGAAAGAGATTTTACGGACGTAAGGGATGTGGTTTCTGCATATAAAGTGGCTGTTGAGAAAGGCAAGCCAGGTGAAGTTTATAACATATGCACCGGAACTGCAATTTCCATTTCTACATTATTGGAAAAGTTAATTGATTTATCTTCCATTAAGCCTGAAGTGATAAAGGACCCAGATTTAGATAGGCCAAGTGATGTACCTTTATTGCTTGGTGATTGCAGTAAATTTAAAAATCAAACATCCTGGGAACCTAAAATATCTTTAGATCAAACTCTAGAGGATTTGCTTAATTGGTGGAGAAATCAGTAATTAGAAAAGCTGGTAAGTATTCACAAGTAATTGAAGATTCAAGCCTTGGATGGTCAATCGCAGTAGCTGTTGGGATCGGATTATATTTTGGTCAAATGTACGATAAGAATAATGATTCTGAGCCTTTGGGGACGCTGATCGGTTTTTTAATTGGATTAGGAGCGGCATGCAGGCTAGTTTTAAAAGTGCATAAAAGATTGAATTCTTGATTCATGGAAATTCTTTTTTTTGAAACCGTTACTCAAGATTCATTATTGGATCTTTATAGACCAAAAATATTTTCTGGTTTATTGGGTTTTTTGATTTTTTATTCATGGGTCCCTGTAAGTTTTTTTGTTAAAAATAATATCAAAAACATTAACCAAAAGCTTTTGAGGACAATATCATTTTTGCATTTTTTTCTTGCAGCTTTTTTGATGATATTTTATAAAAATTTAATTGTCCAAAAGGACTCTTTTCTTTTTTTTATCATTGGTTCTATTTTTGGATTGGTAAAAATGGTAAAAAAGCCTAAAAAAACGAATTAATTTAGTTAATTTTTTAATATATCGATTTATGATTTTCAACTTAGGTATATAAGTTTTTAATCCGATTTTTTTTATGACTATTTTTGAATTCAAACCCGAAGATCAAGATCACCACCACGGCGATGAGCATCATCACGATGACCACCACGGCGATGAGCATCATCACGATGACCACCACGGCGATGACCACCACGGCGATCATCATCACAGCGCATGCGCTCATCCAGAATATGAATTGCTAAATATTTTTAACTGGAAAGGTATTGGTCCAAAAGGGGGAACCGTCCACACTTATGTGGAAGAGCAGCCATGGATGCCAGCTTTTTGGAAATGTTCTGGCCCTGGTTCAGATCCAATGGGTGAAATCAGTATGACAATGGCTTTTAATACATTTATTGTTAGCGGTATCTTGATTGCTTTATTCAAAAAAGGAACTAGAAAAATTGAGTTTTTGCCTGGAAAGGCACAAGCTTTTGCCGAAATCTGGGTTGATGGTCTAAGGAATTTCTTTGCAAGTTTTGGTGGTGAATATGTTGCTACAAAATATTTTGGCTTGCTTGGAGCATATTTTACTTTCATACTTTCTTTGAATTTATGGGGCATCATCCCAGGTTTCCATTCTCCAACAGCAAATATAAATACGACATTGGCTTTTGGTGTTGTTGGTGTAATTGCAAGCTTGGTAATTGGACTTAAAGAATCTGGTTTAAAACATATTATCGATCATTGGATGGGAGAGCCTGAACCTGGAGATGGTTTAGCCAAGGTTATAGGTGCTGTTTTATTGCTCCCATTGGAAATAGTGGCTCAGTTTGCAAGAATGATATCCCTTGCACTGAGGTTGTTTGGAAACATATATGGTGGAGATGTTGTTCTTGCCGTTTTTGTTGTTTTGCTTGCAGATATAGCTGTAAAGATTTGGATTCCACTACCTTTACAACTGCCTGTTCTCTTGTTGCATATTCTTGCTTCCGTTATACAGGCGATAGTTTTTACAGCCCTGATATCAGTTTATATATCAGGCTTTTGTTCTCATCATCATGATGAAGAGCATGATCATAAACATTAATTTAGGAGGTTAATTATGATTTTTGGTGACGGTGTAAATATTGATTTTTTGGCTATTGCTTTAGCTTTTGCTGTACCGGCAGCTGCTGCTGCTATGAGTCAAGGCAAGGCTATTTCAGCTGCTTGGGACGGAATGGCTAGACAGCCTGAGGTTTCTGATTCAATTGGAGGAAAGTTAGTTATCGCTTTGGCTTTCCCTGAGGCTCTAGGTATTTTCGGTCTTCTTTTGGCCATAATGCTAATGGGTAAATTGTCTTAAGGCAATGGAATTAATCACGCCCAAATTAGGGCAGCTTCTTGTAGAAGCTGCTGCTTTTGGTCTAGTTTGGTGGGCGTTTGTTAAATTTTTAGCTTCGCCCATCTCTAAAATTCTTGAAGAAAGAAAAACAAAGATCAAGCATGATGTAGATGCAGCCGAGAAAAATCGTGCAGATATGGAATCTTTGAAACAAGATTATGACAAAAGAATGTCTAATCTTGAAATAGAGGTTAATCAAAAGATTTCTGAAGCCATTAGTAAAGGTGAGGCTATTGTTGCGGAGATGACAGAAAAAGCTGAACTTGCATCCGAGGAAACAAAAAAGAAAATGCAGAAAGAGATTGACGACATGAGGGAGAGGATTAGAAGGGAAATCAAGAAAGATGCTGCTGATCTGATTGTTGGTGTGAGTGAAAAGTTTTTAACTTCAAAACTGAATAAAGAAGATGAGAAGTTAATTGAAAAGTTGATGGAGGAGGTTAGTAGCTCTCTTGAGACTTGAAGGTCTATCTATTGGATCCGCTTATGCTAAAGGTGCTTGGAGGATTTGGTCTGATTCTGAAAAAGGGTTAACCAACTCAAAAGAATGGTTCAATTCGTTTTCAGCTTTGCTAACGGATAAACCTGATTTGATGAAGATTTTTCAACACCCTTCAGTTTCTTCCAAGGAGAAACAGGGTATTTTGGATTCAATTTGTACAAACCTTAACACTGATAAAGATTTTTCTTTATTTTTAAACATAATTGTTAAAAATGGAAAAATTGATTATTTCAATCAGATAGCTGAACATTATGAGGAATTGGTTGATGAACATCAAGGCATCAAAAGGGGTGTTTTGGAGTTAGGTCAAGAAGTTTCAAATAAAGTAGTAGAAAATTTTGAAAAAGATCTTGGAAAAAAACTTGGCTGTAAGGTTGTTTTGAAACAAAAAACGGTTAAGGGTTTAATTGGGGGATTCAAGTTGAGGATGGGAAGATACATGGTTGACGCGAGTGTTCAAACTGCCTTGAAGAAAATTAAACAATCACTCGCAAGTAATTAGGAGGAAATATGAGTAAATTAAGAACTGATGAGATTGCATCTGCTTTAAAAAAATCTTTAGATAATCATAAAGATGCATTAAAGCTTGAAAGCGTCGGAACCGTTATACAGGTAAGAGATGGTATTGCTGAAGTGTATGGTTTGGATAAAGTTCAAGCAGGAGAGATGGTCGAATTTGAACCAGGAGGAGAAAGGGGTCTTGCTTTAAGTTTGAACGAAGGCTCTGTTGGAGTCATCATTCTTGATGATTACAAAGGCATCAAAGAAGGCAATACGGTCAAAAGGTCTCAAAGACAGCTTGACATACCAACCGGGGAAGCTTTGTTGGGCAGGGTAGTAGATGCTTTGGGAAGACCTATTGATGGAAAAGGCGAAATTATAGGTGCTTCTAATCGTCCTATGGAAATTATTGCGCCTAGGGTTTTGGAAAGAAAGGCAGTGCATCAACCTTTGCAAACAGGATTAAAAGCAGTTGATGCAATGGTTC
>DLTY01000043.1:31094-33781 GCA_002501535.1 bacterium UBP7_UBA7824 | reverse complement strand
CAAAGAGAGTTGGTTATAGGCGACAGGCAAATAGGAAAAACTGCAATTCTTGTTGACACGATAATCAATCAGAAAAATACTGATGTTTATTGTATCTATGTTGCGGTTGGACAAAAAGCATCTGCTGTTAAGGAGGTTGTTGAAGCTTTGGAAAAAGCTGGTGCTATGGATTACACGACAGTTGTTAGCTCCCCAGCAAGTTCACCAGCAGCTTTGCAGTTTTTGGCTCCATATGCTGCTGCTGCAATGGGAGAACATTTCATGTTTGACAGCAAGCATTCCTTATTGTTAATTGACGATTTGTCAAAACAAGCAAATGCTTATAGGGAAATTTCGCTTCTTTTAAGAAGGCCTCCAGGTCGAGAAGCTTATCCTGGTGATGTTTTTTATCTACATAGTAGACTTCTCGAAAGAGCTTCTAAGTTGAGTGATAAATTAGGAGGTGGGTCTATGACATGTCTTCCAGTTATAGAAACACTTGAAGGTAATGAAACAGCATATATTCCGACTAATGTTATATCAATTACGGATGGGCAAATTTTCTTGTATCCTGATTTGTTTAATGCGGGAGTAAGGCCTTCTATTAACGTTGGTCTCTCTGTAAGTCGTGTTGGTGGTGCTGCTCAAACAAACATAATTAAAAAGCTAGGTGGTAGCTTGAGGTTAGAGCTAGCACAATATAGAGAGATTGAAGCATTTGCTAAATTTGGCAGTGATCTTGACGAAAGAACACAAGCAAGATTAGACAGAGGGCAAAGAATGGTTGAAATTTTAAAACAACCACAATATAGTCCAATGTCTGTTGGGGAAATGGCTTTGGTATTGTATGCAGGTACAAAAGGTTACCTTGATACAGTTGAAGTTAGCGATATTTCTCAATATGAATCTGAAATATTGACTTTTGTAAATCATGAGGACCCTGATTTAATGAATGAGGTCAACAAGGAAGCAAAATTAACTGATGAAATCGATAAGAGATTGAAATCTGTTTGTGAAAAATTCGCTAAGGTTTTTAAGAAAGGAGAGTAATGGCTGGTCTACGTGAAATACAGGGTCAGATTCGTTCTGTCAAAAATACTGCTAAGTTAACAAATGCAATGAAGATGGTTGCCTCTGTAAGACTTGGTAAATTGGAACAGAAAACAAAAGAGGGATCCAAATATCACGATGCTTTTGAAGGTCTTTTTAAAAGAATTATGAACATAGTTGGAGAAATAGACCATCCCCTTTCAAAAGAGCCTATAGGCGGAAGACATCTTTTTATTTTGATAACTGGAGATAAGGGTTTATGCGGTTCTTATAATTCAAATGTTCTTAAATTATTGGCAGACAGGATTAAAGAATTAAATCTAGAAACCGATGATTACATGGTTTACTCAATAGGAAAAAAGGGAAGATCATTAGCCCTTTATAAAGGGGTTTCCTTGCTTGATGAATATATAGAAAATTTATCTTCTGATTTGCCAGACGAAGACATGAAGGAAATTTTAGGCAAAATTACGGATGGCTATGTTTCTGGTGAGTGGAGAGAGGTTGAGATACTTTATACAAAATACATTAATCAATCAAAGTATTTAGCTAGCAGCTCCACACTTCTTCCTTTTAAGGTTGAGGAAAGCGTTGAGCAAGAAAATGTAGATTCATGGATATTTGAACCTGGTCCAGATGTTATTGCAAAAATGCTTGTTCCTGTTGCTGTTAAAGGTATAGTGTTCAGGTCACTACAGGAGTCAATGACTTGTGAACAAGCTGCAAGAATGATTGCAATGACTCAAGCAACAGATAACGCAAAAGATATAGAAAAACAAAAAACAAAATTATTTAATAAATTAAGACAAGAAGCGATTACCAGTGAGTTACTAGACATTATTGGAGGAGCTGAGGCTATAAATTAAGGAGAATTTTATGAGTAAAGATACTAAAAAAGCAAAAGTTGCACAGGTGCAAGGTGTTGTTATAGACGTAGCAGTTGAATCAGGAGATCTGCCAGAACTTTTGGAAGCAATTGTTTTAAAAGGCGATGAGTTAGTTGGGTCAGGTGGAGAGTTGGTTTTAGAGGTTATGCAACATCTTGGAGATGATAAAGTTAGATGTGTTGCCATGGGTTCAACAGATGGTGTTTGGAGAGGGATGGAAGCACACCTTACAGGTGGTCCAATACGAGTACCTGTAGGTAAGCAAACTTTAGGCAGGATGATGGATGTTTTGGGCAACCCTATGGATGGAGGAGAGAATTTGGATTCCAGCAAAGATGTGACTAGAGCAATCCATCAATCAGCTCCCGAGTATGAAGATCAATCTACGGTTAGTGAAATTTTTGAAACCGGTATTAAAGTTATTGATCTTTTGGTTCCCTATGCGAAAGGTGGAAAGATAGGTCTTTTCGGTGGAGCTGGTGTTGGAAAAACTGTTTTGTTAACTGAGTTGATCAACAATGTTGGAACAAATCATGGAGGTTATTCTGTTTTTGCTGGTGTTGGAGAAAGGTCAAGAGAGGGGAATGATCTCTGGCATGAATTAGGAGAAGCTGGTGTTAGGGATAAAGTTGCTTTGATTTTTGGTCAAATGAATGAACCTCCTGGAGTCAGATTTAGAGCTGGTTTAACTGGAGTTACATTAGCTGAAGGTTTTAGAGATTTAGACGGGGGTCAAGATATATTGTTTTTTGTAGACAATATTTTTAGATT
>DLTY01000043.1:2199-30704 GCA_002501535.1 bacterium UBP7_UBA7824 | reverse complement strand
GCAACAGACATGGGAGCTTTGCAGGAAAGAATCACATCAACAAAGAATGGTTCAATTACTTCTGTTCAAGCTGTGTATGTTCCTGCTGATGATTATACGGATCCTGCCCCAGCAACTACTTTTGCACATCTGGATGCAACAACATCATTGGATAGAGCTTTGGCAGAATTGGGAATATACCCAGCTGTTAACCCTTTGATATCCAGCAGTAGGATGTTAGATCCAAGATTTGTTGGTGAACATCATTATGGGGTAGCTAGAAATGTTCTTTCTTTATTGCAAAAATATAAAGAACTTCAAGATATTATCGCTATTTTGGGTATGGAGGAATTGTCTGAAGAAGATAAGCTTGCTGTGAACAGAGCGAGAAAGGTTCAAAGATTCTTAAGCCAACCGTTCTTTACTGCCGAGGTCTTTACTGGAAATCCTGGAATATATGTTGAAAAGCAAAAATCAGTTGAATCTTTTGAAAAGATATTAAATGGAGAAGGTGACCATTTACCTGAAGATGCTTTTTATATGGTTGGTGATTTTGATAGTGCTGTTAAGAAGGCGGAAAATCTTTGAGATTAACGATATTATCGCCCAGAGGGAAGCTTTTGGATTCAGAGACTGAATCTTTGATAATGCCTTTTGAGAAAGGCTATATAGGTGTTAAAAATAACCATCAATCGATGACAGGTGTAATTATGCCTGGTGCATTATGGTTAAAAAATAAAAACAAGGAAGAGGTTAGGTTCATTTCAAACGGTTTTGCTGAAGTTAAAAATAACGAAATTCTTTTATTAACCGATGCTTCTGAAGAAAAAAGTAAAATTGATAAAAAGAGAGCCGAAGAATCTTTAAAGAGAGCAAAGGCTAGGCTTTTAGAGAGAGGCTCTAATAAAAAGAGAGCCGAAGAATCTTTAAAGAGAGCAAAGGCTAGACTTGATGTTGTTAAGGGAGAATTTTTAAACGTCATTAAATAAGATTGAAATCAAAGGCGGGCAACCCCTAAAGGGTGATTTTAATGTGCAGCCTTCTAAGAATGCGGTATTACCTATTCTTGCTTCAACAATAATTGCAAATGATAAATGCAGACTTCATCCTGTTGTAAAGATAGCTGATGTGGATGTTGCTGTAGACATCTTGGAAAAATTAGGTGCTAAATGTTCATGGGAAGATGGTGGTATTAATGTTGATACAAGACCTATTGACAGCTATTCAATAGATTTAAATCTAAGTAAAAAAATGCGCGCAAGCGTTTTGTTTTTAGGAGCACTTTTAGCGAGGTTTGGTAAAGCCAAAGTCTATTTGCCTGGAGGGTGCAAGATAGGAAAAAGACCTATAGATTTTCATTTAGCTGGTTTTGAATCTTTGGGTTTTCAATGTAGGTACCATGAAGATGGTCTTATTGAAGTTTTTTACGATAGGAAAAAAGATAAAAAAGACAAAAAAATAGTAAACATGGTGGGTGTTAGCGTTGGGGCAACTGAAAATATCCTTATGGCTTCTATGTTTTTTAAAATGAATGTAATTATTAATAATGCTGCAAGAGAGCCTGAAATTATTTCTTTATGCAAGGCCTTGAAGCGGTATGGAGCAAAAATCAAAGGCATAGGAAGTTCCTCTTTGTCTGTTGAATCTGATTCTTTTTCTGGATCAAAAATAATAATTCCTTCAGACAGAATTGTCGCTGGAACTTTCGCATGTTGTTTTTTATCAAGTAGGGGTTATGGAAAAATACGCAATTACCCTTTTGACGATTTGGAATCTTTTACAGCCCTCATTCAATCGATGGGAGCAAGAGTGAAGAGGGATAAAAATGATATTTATATAAAATCGCCAAAATCAATAAAAGCAATTAACTTCCAAACTGGACCCCATCCTGCTTTTCCTACTGATTTACAGCCTTTAGTAAGTGCAGTTTTATGCAAGGCTGAAGGCACAAGCAGGATTGTTGAAACAGTTTTTGAAAAAAGATTTTTACATTTGAAACAACTGCGAAAAATGGGAGCCAATGTCACGATAAAAAATCAAGAGTGTATTATTGAAGGTGTGAAAAATTTAAATAGTGCTGAATTAAACTCAACAGATTTAAGATGTGCAGCAGCCTTAATAGTCGCTGCATTATCAGAAGAAAAAAAATGTATCATTTTTGACAAGGGACATTTGAAGAGAGGTTATTATAATTTTATTGAACAGCTTCAAGAAAATGGTGTAAAGGTAGTTTGAAAGATTTTTTGAAAAAGTATTTGGCTTGGTTTTTTCCAGGCATGAACATTAAGAGATGGACATGGTTGGCTTTATTTGGGCTTATCGTGTTTAGTTTTGGAATGCATGGTTTTTTGGTCTCAAATATAGATAAAGAATTATCTTTATCCTTGATGAGTTTTTTGATGGAAGAAGTTTTCTTTACTAATTTATTTTTGATTGGTGGTTTTTTTATTTTTATCTTAGGTGTTTATAGGATAAATCAAATATTAATCAGGTCGGTAAGCAAGGATTTGAAAAAAGGACAGCTGGCAGGCAAGGTTTTTGTGGATCAGGTTCTTTCTCACAGAATGTCAGTTACCGTTATAGGTGGAGGACATGGGCTCTCAACTCTTCTTAGAGGTTTAAAGAAATGGACAACAAACATCAATGCAGTCGTGACTGTAGCTGATTCTGGTGGATCGAGTGGTATGCTCAGAGATGAATTTGGATCTATACCGCAAGGAGATATTAGAAACTGTTTGGTTGCATTGGCTGAAAATGAATCCTTCATGGAAAGGTTTTTTCAGTATAGGTTCAAAAAGGGAAAAATCAAAGGCCATTCATTGGGTAATTTAATTCTTTTTGCTCTTTCTGAGCAGGAAAAAAACTTAGCAAAAGGTATAGGTGATATCGGTAAAGCGTTTAATTTAATGGGTTCTGTCATTCCTGCCGCTAATATTCCTTTGACTTTAATCGGTGAAAAAGAAAATGGAGAGGTTATTGAAGGGGAAGCTAACCTACCTAAGTCGGACGGAAGAATTTTTAATTTGAGATTAAAAGAAAAAGACGTAAAGCCGACATTGGAAGCGATAAAAGCTATTCAGGATTCTGATTTGATAATTTTTGGACCCGGTAGCCTGTTTACTTCAGTTATCGCAAATTTATTGATTGAGGATCTTTCAAATGAAATTAAGCAATCTAAAGCATGTAAGGTTTATATTTCAAACATGATGACTCAAAATGGAGAAACAAATGACATGTCTGTTGAAGATCATATGTTTGAAATAATTTCTAAAATTGGTAAATTGGATTACATAATTTTAAATAAAGAAGTATCTGAAAAGCAAAAGAAAAGATATGCTGAAAGAGGTGTTGCGCCTTTAAAATATGATTTAATAAATTTGCTTGCTTCTGGCGTTAAGCCAATAGTGAAAAGATTTACAAATGAGAAAAAATTTGCTCATCATGATCCTGATAAATTAGGTAAATGTATATATGAGATTGCTAAAAAATGGAGGAAGAAAAAATGAAAATTAAACTTGCAATTAATGGATTTGGAAGGATAGGGCGACTTGTTTTTAGGTCCGCATTCGGAAGGGAAGGTGTTGAAATAGTAGGAATCAATGATTTAATGCCTGTTGAATCTTTAGCGCATTTACTAAAGTACGATTCAGTTTATGGTAAGTTGCCTTTTGAGGTGAGGGCAGAAGGTTCTAGTCTCCATGTTGATGGTCAGGAGATTCCTATTTTCAATTCACGTAACCCTGAAGATTTGCCTTGGGGTAATATTGGAGTTGATTACGTTGTTGAGTCAACAGGTATATTCAGAACAAAAGAACTTGCTTCATCTCATGTCAAAGCAGGAGCAAGAAGAGTGATTATTTCAGCTCCTGGAAAAGGTGATATAGATGGTACTTTTGTAATGGGTGTAAACCATAAAGACTTTAATGCTTCAAAAGATGTAATTGTTAGTAATGCCTCCTGTACGACAAATTGTTTAGCACCCATTGCTAAAGTTTTGAATGATAATTATGGTATTGAAGAAGGTTTAATGACGACCATTCATGCCTACACCGCTGGACAAAATCTTATTGATGGCCCAAATAAAGATTTACGAAGAGCTCGATCTGCTGCATTAAATACTGTTCCAACAAGCACTGGCGCAGCCAAAGCAATAGGTGTTGTTTTGCCGGAAATAAAAGGTAAATTAAATGGTATGGCTATTAGGGTTCCTACACCAACGGTTTCACTTGTTGATTTAACCGTTAAAGTTGAGCATTCTGCTGATAGTGTTGAGTCTGTAAATGAAAAATTCAAACAAGCTAGCGAAAGTGAATTAAAGGGAATCCTTGGATATGAAGATATTCCACTAGTCTCAAAAGATTTTGAAGGAGATAAAAGGTCTTCGATACTTGATGCTGCTTCAACTTATGTTATGGGTTCTTTGATAAAGGTTCTTTCATGGTATGACAATGAGACTGGCTACGCGACAAGGGTTGTTGATTTGGCAGAGTATATGGCGGCAAATGAGTGATTGATCAAAAATGGTATAAGCGTTTTAAAGCAAAAAATGTACTTTTAAGACTTGATTTAAATGTTCCTATATCTGATTCTCAAATTCTTGATGATTCAAGAGTTCTAAGCTCAATTGAAACCGTTAAAAGACTTTATGAAGCTGGCGCAAAAGTTATTGTTGTTAGTCATTTGGGCAAACCAGATGGTAAAAATAATCCAGAGTTAAGCCTTAAGCCTGTTGTAGAAAGTTTTTCTCAAAATTCTAATCTTCCTTGTTTTTTACACCTTGGAAATATTGATAGAAAGTCAATAAAAAAACAATTGAAACATTCAGTTGTTTTTTTAGAGAATGTCAGATTTGAACCGGGAGAAAAAAATTGTGAAGAAGGTTTCGTTAAAAAACTTGCAGGCATTGCAGATTTTTTTATCAATGATGCTTTCTCAGTTTCACATAGATCACATGCATCGGTTTCTGGTGTTGCACAGCATTTACCCTCTTTTGCAGGGCCATCAATATTGCACGAGACACAAAACCTTAATACGTTAATTGAAAATCCTAAAAAGCCTTTTTGGGTTGTTATGGGTGGTGCAAAATTAAAAACAAAGATGCCATTGATAGACTCTTTAAAAGACAAAGTCCAAGGTTTTTTATTGGGTGGAGGAATTGCTAATACCTTCTATAAGGCATTAGGTCATGAAATAGGTTCCAGTCTTCATGATCCTGACAACCTGAATTGGGCAAGGAGTTTTTTTGAATGGTGTCAACTTGAAGGTTCTCCAAAATTAATCTTGCCACAAAAAGTTATTGTTAAAAATAAAAATAGTTTCAAGGAAAAGGATTTTACAGAAGTGCTTCCTGAAGATAATATCTTGGATGCAAGTCCGTCTTCAATATCGGATTCATTCAAGGATTTAGATTCTGTAAAGACATTTTTTTGGAATGGAGCTTTTGGAGCATTTGAAATGAAAGGCGCAAGTCAAGGTACTGAATCTTTAGCTGTGATATTAGGAAACCATTCAGCTAAGGTTTATATAGGTGGAGGTGAAACTTTGGCATCTGTTAAGATGGCAAAAATGGAAGGAAGTTTTTATTTTGAATCTTTAGCTGGAGGAGCAACTTTGTATTATCTTTCAGGTAAAAAATTACCTGGTTTGGAGGTTTTAAATTTATGACGATAATTGCAGGAAACTGGAAAATGAACCATGATTCTGATTCATCTTTGGCTTTTTTTGAAAAGCTTCAATCTTATGGTCCAATACCTAACAATGTAAAAACTATTATTTTTCCAACCTTTCTTTGTTTCGGTTCAGCACAAACTAATTCATTAGGGGTTGAAATTGGCGCGCAAAATGGCAATCCTGAAAAATCAGGTGCTTTAACTGGTGAGGTTTCTATTTTTGATTTTCCAAAAATAGACATTAATTGGCTTTTAGTTGGGCATAGCGAAAGAAGACATATCTTTAAAGAAGACTCAAAACTTTTGAAAAGAAAAGTTGAAACCGCATTGAGCCTTGGGCTTAAAACTATTTATTGTGTTGGAGAAACAATTGAAGAAAAAGAAAAAGGCTTAACAGGAGAGGTTTTAAAGAAGCAAATTTCTTATCTTGAAAATTTTCTTTCTGATAAAAATTTAATAATAGCATATGAGCCAGTGTGGGCAATTGGAAGTGGTATGCCTGCAGGTTCTAAAGATGCCGATGAGGCATCATTATTATGTAAGGATTTCTGCAAAAGAGATATTGATGTTCTTTATGGCGGTTCTGTTAATAGTCAAAATGTATCTAATTATTTAAGTTCAGGTTTGATCAGTGGTTTTTTGATTGGTGGGGCAAGTTTGAATGCTGATAGTTACAGAGATTTAATTGATGCTGTTGCCTAATGTTGAGAGTTCCAAATTTTATTTATCCAGTTTTTATTCTTTCTTTTTTAGGTGTCTGTATACAACTATATTTAAGTAATTCTGGTAGTGACTCTATAAAAACAGTTTCTCTTATGATTGTCGCGTATCTTGCAGGTTATTT
This sequence comes from bacterium UBP7_UBA7824, assembly GCA_002501535.1. Taxonomy (GTDB): domain Bacteria; phylum UBP7; class UBA6624; order UBA6624; family UBA6624; genus UBA6624. The sequence continues at coordinate 24,212 of DLTY01000043.1, read as the reverse complement.
TTTTTCTAGACAAAAGGTTAATAATGCTTGGAACATATCAATAATAAGTACAGTTATCTGTTTTCTTCTTTTGATTTTGGTTTTGTTTTTACCAGAGATAAGAGGTATTAATTCATGGATCAGAATAGGACCTTTTACACTTCAGCCTTCTGAATTGGCTAAAGTCGGATTGATTGTAGTAAATTCAGTTATTCTAGGCGGAAGAAAAGGTGTTGGCTTGGGGCCAATGAATGGATTTGTTTTTTGTCTCTTGGTGAATGCGTTGGTTTTTATTTTGATTGCATTACAGCCAGAAATGGGAACATTGATAGTTATGGCTGGGATAACATGGATTCAAGTTTTTTGCTCAAAAGTGAACAAGTTTTTAAGTACAGGCTTGCCGATTATTGCAATCTTGATTTTTTTTATAGGTGGGAAAAGTTTGATTCCTTTTTACGAAAGTGTTCCTTTTGTAAAACCTCACCAGGTCAAAAGGATTGAGACATTTTTTGCTGGTTCTGAAGCTCCATTAGATGATCGTCGTCAACTTAAGTATACGCATATCCAGATGGCTGAAGGTGGATTGTGGGGTTCTGGTTTTTCAGAATCTGTTAAGCAGGAGTTAGCTTGGATTCCAGAACGTCAAAATGATTTTGTTATCGGTGTTTTTTTTAGAACCGGAGGCCTTTTTCTAGTTTCCTTGATTATTGGCTTGTATTCTTGGGCCTCATTTGGGGCTTTGAATTTTTCGGAAAGAATTCCTCCTGGAGCAGCCAAACAGTTGCTTGTAGGTTTTGCGGGTTACGTGATTTTCCATTGCTGTTTTAACGTAGGGGTTGCTTTAGGCTTGATTCCAACAACTGGTTTCCCGTTAATACCCTTGTCTCAAGGTGGCTCAGGGTGGATATCGCTCGGATGTTTAGTAGGATTGGTGTTAAGTGTTTTATCTAGTCATCTAAACCTTTATAATTCTAGGGTTGTTGGAGGGTAACAATTATGAAAAAAATATTATTTATACTTTGTGGTTTGATTTTTAGCAGCAATTTATTTGCTTTGCCTAGTCATTATGCTGGGAACAACGGTTCTTCAGGTTATTTTTTAACGCCTACAGCAGAAATGCCTAATAAAAATGAAATCAGAATTGGTTTTTCTCAGGTTTCTGAACCAGAGGCAGACTTCTTTTATCTTTCTAGATGGGGTACCCAAAATATGTCTGATGCTAATTCAGATGTTTTGCATTTAGGTGGTATCTCTTGGTGGATGGGCGAAGGCCTTGAAGGTGGTTGGAGCACTTCAAATGTTCATGGGTATGACTGGCATCAATTTACGATTAAAAAGTCATTGCGCAATAATCCAGATTCATTTTTTGGAAGAATCTCAATGGGTGGAACTATGGGTTGGACTGCATCTCATGGTAATTTTGAAGAATGGGGTGGCTTTATTGTTGCTCAATCCCCTTACTCTAGAGGTGATTTTAATTTAGGCATCAATATTGGTGCTGATGAATTAGATGCTACAGAAGCTTCATTTTTTGGAAATTTCAGTCTTTGGTTTTCACCTAGATTGAAAATGCATTATGAATTTGCATCTTCGGCATTTGTCACTAAGGAACCTGGACAAAGTGTTGCGTTATGGTGGCAAACAAGCCCAGATAACCCTTTATGGATTAGCCTTGGTGCAACAACTTTAGAAAGTTATGGTTGTACTGTTAATTTGACAGGTTGTGACAATGACGCTTTCAGAACAGATGAAACAATGTTTACTTTTGGATTTGCACTTGGTGTAAATAGTTATTTTGACTACGAAGAAGAAGATGAACTTGTTGAATTATTTGAAACGTTTGGGAAGCCTTAAAAATATAGTCTTTTTTCGAAACCTGCTATGAAAGGGTTGATTCTATCTGGAGGTAGTGGAACCAGGCTAAGGCCTTTAACTCACACCAGAGCCAAACAATTGCTTCCTATTGTGGGAGCCCCTATACTTCATCACATATTGGATTCTTTAGAGGATGCAGGCATAAAAGAAACTGTTATTCTTATTTCTCCAGAAACAGGTGATTTAGTGAGAGAATCTTGCGGACCATCTTGGCGTTCTATGAATTTGGAATATGTTGTTCAAGATAAACCCTTAGGTCTTGCACACGCTGTTGCAACAGCAAGGCCACTTCTTGGAGACGATCCTTTCCTTTTGTTTTTAGGAGACAATGTTTTAAAAGGCGGTATTAAGAAATACGCAGATGAATTTCAGTCTAAAAACATGGATTCAATGGTTCTTCTTTCAAAAGTTGATAGACCACAGCAATTTGGTGTTGCTATTTTTGAGGGTGAAGAACTTGTTGGAATGATTGAAAAGCCAAAAAATCCACCTTCTGATCTTGCGCTTGTCGGCATCTATTTTTTTAACAATAAAATTCATAAAATAATTGAAGATCTAAAACCTTCCGACAGGGGTGAGTATGAGATAACTGATGCTATCCAAGGTCTTATTGACGATTCTGTAAAAGTTCATCATATGAGAGTTGATGGTTGGTGGAAAGATACCGGCTTGCCTGAGGATTTGATAGAGGCAAATAAGTTGCTGCTGGAAGATGTGGAAACAAGATTTGATGGTGTTGTTTCAGGTGGTCGAATTGATGGAAAGGTTGTCATTGAGAAAGGAGCTAAAGTTGAAAATTCATATATTGAAGGTCCTGTTTATATAGGTAAAAATTCAGTAGTTAAAAATTCCAATATCAGTGCCGGAACAAGCATTGGAGAAAATTGTCGTATAAATACAGTTGATATCGGTAACTCCATAATTATGGATAATTGTGTTCTTTCTGCAGTTTCATATCCCATGTCAAGTTGCTTGATTGGAGAGGGGTGTACAGTGAAAGGAAATACCGACACAAGATTAAATGTAGTTCTTGGGGATAGGTCTGTTCTTGAGGTTCCCGATTAAATGTCGAGAAAAGTTCTTGTTACTGGTGGGGCTGGATTCGTAGGTAGCAATCTTGCTTTAGACCTGGAATCAAAAGGTTTTAGTGTAAGTGTTATTGACGGCTTGATAGAGGGTTCAGGAGCAAACCTTTTTAATTTAGAGGGATTTACAGGTGAATTTTTGGAGGCTGATATTCGCAAACCTGAAAAATACCAATCTTTACTAAGGGATCAGGATGTAGTTATACATTTAGCTGGTCATGTAAGCCATGTTGATTCAATGATTGATCCTGAAAATGATTTGAACCATAACACCTTAGGGACTTTAAGACTTCTTTACTCATTTAAGGATAATTGTCCTGAAGCATTATTTGTTTATGGTGGCACAAGGGGACAGTATGGCAAGGTTCTTAATCCTCCAGCAACAAAAGATACAGCTTTGCATCCAACGGATATATATGGGGTAAACAAGACAGCTGGTGAACAGTATGCACTAGTTCTTTCCAGAACAAGCAACATAAAAGCTTGTTCTGTGAGGTTTACTAATGCTTATGGTCCAAGACATCAAATGAAACATTCAAAATGGGGTATATTGAATTGGTTTTTAAGGCTTGCCATGGATGGTCAGGATTTGACTGTCTATGGTGAAGGGGAGCAGCTTCGTGAGTATGCATGGATTGGTGATATAACCAATGCTTTTGCTAAATTATGTAATATTGATCCCTTGAAAGCTAATGGTGAGATATTGAATTTAGGAGCAGCAGAAAGAGTATCTTTTGCTCAAATGTCTGAAAAGATTGTAAATATAGTTGGTTTAAGTAAAGTTGTGAGTGTAGAGTGGCCTGAAGACAGAAAATCAATAGAGGTAGGCGACTTTATATCCGATGATTCACATTCTAGAGAATTGCTTAGCTGGAAGCCATCTTTGGCTATTGATGAAGGGCTGAGGCGAACATTTGACTTTTACAACAAGCATAAAAGTAGGTATTGGTGATAGATGAAAACAAGTTCGAATCTGTTGTTTTTGGTGCAGGTTGTTTTTGGTGTGTAGAGGCTATTTTCCTAAGGGTTGAAGGCGTTGAAAGTGTTGTTTCAGGTTATTCAGGCGGCTCCTTGGAGGATGCTAACTACAAAGCTGTTTGTTCGGGTTCAACTGGTCATGCTGAAGTTTGTAAGATATCCTTTGATCCAAATATAGTTGCACTAAAAGATTTGTTGAAAGTTTTTTTTGAGACACATGATCCAACAACATTGAATCGTCAAGGTTCAGACACAGGAACCCAATACAGGTCTGCAATATTTTATTCAGATGAAGATCAAAAAAAGATTTCTAAAGAATTTATTGACGCCCTTAACGCAAATGAGGTTTTCAAAAAACCGATTGTCACAAGTTTAGAACCTTTGAATGATTTTTATAAAGCTGAGCAGTATCATCAGAATTATTATGAATTGAATAAGACTCAACCTTATTGCCAAATTGTTGTTAAGAAAAAAATTGATGATTTTTTAAGCTAAAAATTAAAGAAAGGGTTATTTTTTACCCATTGAGCTGAAGTATTTTTTTCTTAACGAATTACTAATTGAATCAATAAGCATAACACTTACAAACATAATCATTAGTATCGACATGACTCTGTCATAAATACCCAGTTTTAAATATAGGTTAAGGTAATATCCAATTCCTCCAGCTCCGACAAGGCCAATGATTGCACCATGCCTCATGTTGTATTCAAGCATAAAGAGAAGTTGAGACATGAGGCTGTTTGCTGATTCTGGAAGGACAACATGGTGAACTATTTGCCATTTTTTCATCCCGATTGCTCTTGCGCTTTCAATAGGATGATTGCTTACACCCTCAAATGCTTCGTATTGTAGTTTTCCAAGAAATCCAACAGTGTAAATCGTCATTGCAAGAACTCCTGCCAGTGGCCCTAAACCAACAGCAACAACAAAGAAAATTGCCCATACTAAGCTTGGTAAAACACGTATGAATGAGAGTATTGATCTTGATATAAATTTAAATTTTCCAAAATTTAGATTAGAAGATGCAATAACTGAAAGAGGGATTGCAAGAAGGAATCCTAATATTGTTGCAATGTATGCCATTTGAAATGTTTCTGAAAGGCCTAACCATGCAACACTACAAAAGAATGGAATTTTTTTTTCACATATAGGGTAAGGCTGAGCATCAAATATGCTCATGTCCAATGGCAATGCTTCCTGAATGAAGTCTTTTGAATTCCTGCCTCCTTCAATAATCGATCCAGTATCAAGGTTTAGATTATTTGAGAATGCAAATAAAATAAAAATGATTATCAGTAAGCTGAGTTGAGTTTTATTTTTTTCTGTCATATTGCAACTTCAACATTTTTTTCTTGTTTGTCAAGCTTGACTACCTTGCTTTCGCAAACTTTAAAAATCTTGTCAGACACACCCATAGCCCTTGCTGGATTATGGTCTACAAAAATTATGCTTGACTTATTTTTTTTCACATAATTAAACATCTTGAAACCAACGCTTATTGATGTTTCATCATCAAGCTCGCCTAAAAATTCATCAGCAAGAATTATTTTTGGCTTTTGTAGAAGGGTCCTTGCAACTGCAACTCTTTTTCTTTCACCACCAGATAGGAATTTGACCTGTTCATTTGCTTTTTCTTTTATTTCAAGCGATTCCAATATCTCCATTGCCTCTTTGGTTATTTCTTTATTTGGATCTGAAAGAAAAACATCTAAGAAATTCATTTCATGGAATTTTCCAAAGATGACATTTTCAATAACGGTTTTGTTGTTTACAAGCCCAAGCCTTTGTGGAATGTATCCAATATTGCCGGACGGAAGACAGTCGGCACAACATTCTCCAAGTATGCAGATTTCACCAGATATTTGAGGAATTATTGATGCAATTGTTTTTATGAGTGTTGTTTTTCCTGCACCTGAAGGTCCAACAAGTGCTATTATTTCACCTTTTTCAATTTCTAAATTGATGTCTTTTAATATTGGCTCTTTTGAACCATAACCAACATTAAGGTTTTTCAGTTCAAGAACTGTTTCTTTAAACACTGTTTCACTCATTTTTTTTATAACCGGGAAAGAATTATATAAAGTAGAACATAATAGTGAATGTAAGCCATGTCATAAACACAATGCCAATATTATCCGAAATCCATCTCCACCATAGTTCAGTTGTTGCACCGATAATGAATGGAAGAGATGATGCAACAGGGTTATCTTGGAAGTTAACCCAGTACCAATTTGTTGATGTGTTGTTTATCCAAAAATTTACAATAAATATCAAAATCGGAATTGAGAAAAAAATTCCTTGGTAATTTTTTTTATTTTTATTGTTTATTCGTCTTCCAATGAATCCATGTAGTGGATCTGATATAGCCATACATAAGCATGTGATTCTTGCAAAATCCAAAATGGAATCTTCTTCCATTCCGTGCAGATCTGCTGTTAGCATGAATAAAAAAATGGATAATCCAACAGATATTGGATATGAGATTATTCCCCAGTCTGGCCATTTTTTATACAGCGTATTTAAGAAAGGTATTTGTGGCCAGAGTATTGCTAAAATTAAACCAAATAATGATAAAAAGAATGCATCAATAGTTGTTTTTATTATTGGTAAAAAAAGAAGAGATATAGCTAACATGTGGCCAACACCCCTTATGTCTCTTATTTTTGTATTGGTCAAATTGCTAATTTGCTTTCTGTGTTTTTGAATTGTCTTGGAGGCCTTTTACCGAATGAGCATAACATTTCGTAAGGTATTGTTTTTCCCCATTCTGCTAAGTTCATCATAGTTATCTCTTCATGACCTTGTTTTCCAAGCATGGTTACCCTGTCTCCAATTTCTACATCAGGTATATTCGATATGTCAGCATAAAGAAAATCCATCGATATGGCTCCAACAACAGGTGCTCTTCTCCCTCTTATTAGCACTTCAGAGTGTCCGGATAAGCTTCGTGTATATCCATCAGCATACCCAATCGGAACAATTGCAAGCCTTGTAGGGTTGTTAAATTTGGTTATATTTCCATATCCAAATCCTTCATTTTTTTCTATTGTTTTTCTATCAATTACTCTTGCATGAACACTCATAACAGGCAAGACTGGTGGAGCATTTTTCAAATCTGTTCCAGTTGGTTTTGATCCATATAAGAGATATCCAATTCGAACAGAATCCATATAGTATTCAGGACCTCTCAAGAATGCAGGAGAGTTTGCTATATGTCTTTCACAATTTGGAAATTTTTCCATCCAATCAGATTCTTTTAGTGATTTTCTAAATTTTTCTAAAGCTTCTAGTGTTGATCTTGAGTCAGTATCTGCAACATGAAAATGAGAAAAAATTCCGGTAGGTTCAAATGGCGTTTCTTTAAACTCTTTTGCAAGTTGTTTTAATGCTGCTGGGGGAACACCCAATCTATGCATTCCAGTGTCAATTTTCACATGTATATTGGGTGCAGGGAGGTTTGGGTCTAGTTGCCTTTCCCATCCTTCAAGATGTTCTGGTCTAAATAAACATTGTGTGATTTTGTATCGTTGAAGCAGTGGGACCCCTTCAGGAATAGTTTCACCTAGAACTAAAATTTCAATTTTGATTCCATTTTCTCTAAGCTCTATAGCTTCTTCTAGGCTAGCAACACACAAGCCTCGTATTTTTGATTTTTGTATAGCTTTTGAAACCTCAATGGCTCCATGCCCGTAAGCATCTGCCTTTACAACAGCCCAAATTCCAACATTATTAGCTTGAGATTGCAAGACTCTAAGATTGTGTTTTAGATTATCAAGATTTATCTCAGACCAAACTCTTCTATACATTCAATTCCATCCAAGCTAATTTTATAGACTCAGCAATATCTGAAGCAGAAACCGATTGTCTCGGAATTCCTTTTTCAGATAAGATGCTTCCTGACCTGCCATGTATCCATGCTCCAATAATTGTGGCATGTAAAGGGTTTATCGTTTGGGCAAGAAGCCCTCCAATCAATCCAGAAAGAACATCACCGCTTCCACCGGTTGCTAAATTTTCATTTCCTGAATCAATAAAAAAAATAGGTTCACTCTTAGATGAAATTAAAGTTGGAGAGCCTTTTAGGAGTGTTATGGCTTGTGACATTTGCGATATTGTTTTTACAGCTTCAACTCTGTTTGATTCGATTCTTTTTACATCCCCACAAAGAAGGCTAGCAGCCTCAGAGTGATGGGGAGTGATGATCCTTTCACCGATACTTGAACCTAAACCTTGCAATCTTTTTTCAGGATTTTCTTTTCCTGAGAAAGCAGTCAATGCATCTGCATCAACAACTGCTGGACAGTTGATTTTTTGAAGCTGGGACTTTATTGTTTTGGCAATTGTTGCATTTCTTCCTAACCCTGGCCCAATTGTCCAAGCATTCATTTTTCTCACATTGCTAATTGATTCAGTTTCCCTTACTATTTCTGGTGGAACATCTTTAGATTCACCTATCCAATGTACAACACCAACGCCACTTCTAAGTGCACCTTCGATAGCAAGCCTTGCTGCACCTGGGTATTTCTTGCTTCCAGCCCAAAGTCCAAGCCTGCCAGCAGTTCCTTTATGACCATCATTTGGAAAATCAATTAGCATATTTTTTATTGAGCTTTTATTCGGCATATAGCCCATCGGCTTAAAGTCAAGTTTAGTTGGTATGCCTATGTATGCAATGCATATTTCACCTGAATATTTTCTTCCAGGGTTTAATAACAGTCCAGGTTTAAGATAAGCAAAAGTTACAGTTAAGTCAGCCTTGAAGGCAACACCTTCTTTTGAGCCATCGTCCATATTGATACCACTTGGACTGTCTAGAGCCATTCTTCCTTTGAATGTTGCTTTATTTGCTGCGGATATCCATGCGGAATAAGATTCTTTCGGTTTTCCTTTTGTTCCAGTTCCCAAAAGGCAATCAACCACTACACCGTTTTTGTCACCCAGGTTTTCATAATCTTTTTTAGACCATTTGACACCTTCTTTTTCAGCAAGCCTCCATTGTATTTTTGCGATTTTCCCTAATTCGTTTTTTTGCCCATAGAGCGTTGCATTGATCCCATGTACTGCTGCCCATCTTGCCATAACTATTCCATCGGCACCATTATGGCCTTTTCCTATCATTAGATGCATTGGACTGTCATCCCATTTTTCTAGATAAAATTCAAATGCAGATCTTCCTGCATTTTCCATTAATGTTAAAAGTGGTATATCCTCAACAACGGTTCTTTTATCAAGCTCTCGCATTTGCGTAACGCTAAGAATCGGTAGGTGAGAAGCCATATCTTTAATTTTAGGCACTAATTTGAATCTAGAATCACTAATATGAGTAAATACAAGACCTTGTTGGTTGAAAAAAAGGAAAAATGGGCAGAAATAACCATCAATAGGCCTAATGTGCTGAATGCAATAAATGATGATGTTGTAGCTGAGCTGCATGCAGCATTAGACGAATTGAAGGATGATCCAGCGATTATGGGGTTGATCATTTCGGGTGCTGGAGATAAAGCTTTTGTTGCTGGCGCTGATATTGAAGCTTTGTTAAAAAGGGGAAGAGAGGATGCGTTAAAGGGAATCAATCAAAAGCTTTTTCAGAAAGTTGAAGATTTTCCATGGCCTGTAATTGCGGCAATCAAAGGGTATGCACTTGGTGGAGGCTGCGAGTTGACTCTTGCTTGTGACATAAGAGTGGGAGGCAAGACAACCCAAATGGGGCAACCAGAGGCAAGATTAGGGATAATTGCTGCTGCTGGTGGAACTTACAGGTTGCCAAGGATTGTTGGCACAGGCATAGCAAGGGAGATGTTTTTTACAGGAAAGATTATTGATGCAGAGGAGGCATACAGGATAGGTTTGTTGAATTGCATTGTTGAAGATGGTGAGGTTATCGGGAAAGCAAGAGAGATGATGGTTAAGATATCAAAAATGGCACCAGAAGCAATCAGGCTTGGAAAGAAAGCTTTAAACAAAGCTGCATCACCTTCACATGACCATGGAAAAATTGAAAGTGAATACCAGGCAATACTTTTTGAGTCTGAAGACAAGAAACAGAGAATGACAAGGTTTTTGGAAAAGAGAAACAATAAATGAAAGCCATAGATATTCATATACACATGCAACCTAGAGAAATGATGTCTCCAGGAGCACTTGCATTTATCGAAAGTGGAAGGCCTGATTCTGAAATTGTGAAAAGATGTTTAGATTCACCAAAAGCTCTTGCTGAACATTTGGACAAGGAAAGGATTTCAAAAGTTGGTGTTATTAATTATGTAGCTCCAGATATTATGGGATTCACTTCAGGCGTTAACCAATGGGCTGCAGAGTATAGATCAGGAGCACCTGACAGAATTATTGCATTTGGGGGAATACATCCACCTGCTTGCAAAAATGTCAAAGACGAGATGAGGATAATTTTTGAAGATTGTCAACTTGATGCATTAAAGATACATCCTCCCCATCAAGATATGCCTGCAAATGCATATGCTGATGGGTCTATACCTGAATTGGCAACTGTTTATGAAATGTGTCAAGAATACTCAAAACCTGTTTTGATCCATACTGGTACTAGCACCTTTCCTGGAGCAAGAAGTAAATGGGGAAATCCGATGGAGATTGATGATATCGCAATTGATTTTCCTGATTTGAAAATTATTATGGCCCATGGAGGAAGGCCACTATGGATTAATGAAGCCTGGTTTGTTTTTAGAAGGCATAAGAATGTTTATTGGGATCTTTCTTCAATACCTCCAAAGAGAATGCTGGAGTGGTATCCAAGATTATTTGAACTTGGCAATAAGGTTATATTTGGGACAGATTGGCCAAGCCCTGGCGTTCCCGGAATAAGGAAGAACCTTGATGCTATCTTAAGTTTGCCCATTTCACAAGAAGACAAGGACAATCTTTCATACAAGTCTGTGCAAGGAGTTTTTGATGATTAGTAAAATTACTGTTATAGGTTCAGGGACAATGGGGAACGGTATTGCACAAGTTTCTGCAATGGCTGGTTTTGAAACATCACTATTTGACATAAGCAAAGAGCAACTTGATATTGCAGAATCGAAGATTAACAAGAATCTCGATAAAGGTTTTGAGCTTGGTAAGATTGCTGCAGAAAAAAGAGACAATGCAAAAGGTAACTTGTCTTTTACAGGAGATTTTGAAACAGCTGTAAAGCATTCAGACCTTATCATTGAAGCTGTCCCAGAAAATATGGAATTGAAGAAACGGATATTCAATGATGCTGAAAAATTCGTTCATGAAGAAACGATCTTCGCAACAAACACAACAGGTTTATCAATCACTGAAATGGGCAATGCGACGAAAAGGGAAGACAAGGTGATAGGGATGCATTTTTTTAACCCAGTGCACATTATGAAACTGATTGAGATTGTGAGGTCCATCTCAACCTCACAAGAAACCTACGAGATTGTTAAAGCGGTTTCAGAAAAAATGGGAAAACAGACAGTTGAGATTAATGAAGCTGCAGGATTTGTCACATCAAGAATGAATGCTCTTATAGGGGCTGAAGCATTCCGGATGTGGGAAGAAGGAGTTGCTTCACCTGAAGATATTGACAAAGCTTTGAAATTGGGTCTTAATCATCCAATGGGGCCGTTTGAGATGATTGACCTTGTCGGCTTAGATGTTAGGTTGGCAAGCATGCAAAATCTTGAGAAACATCTTGGTCCTGCTTTCAAGCCAAGCAAAAAGCTTGAGGAATTGGTGGAGAAGGGCAGGCTGGGTAGGAAAACCGGAAAAGGTATTTATGATTACAAATAGGATCTTTTTCATATGAGCGGACAGGGTTCAGCAGGAAATACGATTGCTGCTTTGGCGAGTTTTTTTGTGCCAGGATTAGGGCAGTTGATTCAAGGTCGAGGCTGGGTTGCTTTTTGTCATATTTTTCTTGCTGTAATTATTTATGCTTTTACTCTCGCTCTTCTTGGTTGGGTGGTTCATGTAGCATCATGTCTTGACGCAGCCAAATGGAAACCGATCGTCAAATGAATTCTTTTTCTGAAAGAGATTGTGTTCCTTGTAAAGGCGGTATTCCCCCATTGAAAGGAAAAGAGCTTTCATCCTTGATGGAAGAGATAAGCGAAGATTGGAACCTAGTTAAAGAGCATCACCTTGAAAGGGAATTCAATTTTCCGAACTTCCAAGAAGCATGGGGTTATCTGAATAAGGTTGCTGAGATGTCAGAACAACAGGACCATCATCCAGACTTAGAACTTTCCTGGGGCAAGGTTAAAGTCAAAATCTGGACACATAAGATTGACGGACTGACAGAAAGTGACTTTGTTTTTGCAGCAAAGTGTGATGATTTGTTAGGATTAGAGTAAATCCCAAAATAGGAGAAAAGATAATGGCAGATTTCAAAATGTTAATAGGTGGAGAATGGAAAGATAATCCAAAATTCAATCCGGAAAAAAGAGTTGGGCCAAGAAACCCTGAAAAAATATTAATACCGGTTTGGACAGAATCAGAATCAGGAGAAAAATCAGAGATAAAGAATCCAGCGAATGGTTCTATTGCAGGCACTGTACCCAAAGGGACAGTTAAAGATGTTCGTAAGGCAATTTCAGCTGCAAGTGAAGCTTTTAAAACATGGAAAGAAACAGATGCTGAACATAGAGCTGCAATCATCAACAAGGCGATGGGTTTAGTTAAGGCAAACATGGCTGAGCTTGCTAACATGCTCTCTGAAGAGCAAGGGAAACCTCCTTTTGAAGCCAATGGTGAAATACACCATTTTGTCCATGGTATGGATTTTTATGCTGGTCTTGCAAGCAAAATAAGAGGTGCTCAGGTTCCTTTGCCAAGTGCAATGGGTAAGAATGCATATGGGATGGTTATAAAGAGACCTGTTGGTGTATGTGCAGCAATAGTGCCTTGGAATTTCCCAATAACCTTGCTTGGAACAAAATTAGGACCGGCTCTTATTGCTGGAAACACTGTTGTTGTTAAGCCTGCGGGAACAACACCATTGACAACATTGAGAATTGCTCAATTATTCATGGAAGCAGGTCTTCCTGCTGGAGTTTTGAATGTTGTTACTGGCCCTGGTAGCACTGTAGGGCAAGAGCTTTTAGAAAACCCAATTGTTAGAAGGATAGCTTTTACAGGTGCTTCTGATACTGGTAAAAAAGTAATGGAAGCAGCAGCTCCTGAATTCAAAAGAATAACACTTGAACTTGGTGGAAGTGACCCAATGATAGTAATGCCTGATGCAAATCTTAAAGCTGCAGTTCAAGGGTGTCGAATTGGCAGATTTTGGAATGCTGGACAAGCTTGTTTGGCTGTTAAAAGATTAATTCTTCATGAAGATATCTATGATGAATTTTTAGAAATGCTTAAGGCTGCAACTGTCAGTTATATTCCTGGTGATCCAAAGAGCCGTCCAGAAAAAGGCCAATTGAGAATGGGTCCCTTACATACAGCTTTTCAAAGAGAGGAGATAGAAGATCAGCTTGCTGATGCTGTTTCAAAAGGTGCAAAGGTGATTTGTGGTGGTAAAAGGCCAGAAAATCCTGAACTTAAAGATGGTTATTATTTTGAACCTACTATTGTTGTGGATGTTCCAAGTGACTGCAAATTGGTTACCGAAGAAGTTTTCGGTCCTGTTTTACCTGTGTTCAAAGTTTCAAGTTTAGATGAAGCCATAAACATGGCAAACGATACTGAGTGGGGTCTTGGTTCTTCAATATGGACAGCAAGTCTTGCTGATTCACATAAGGCAATAAGAGAGATTGAGGCAGGAGTTACATGGGTAAACATGTTGCATTATGGTTTTGATGAACTTCCTTTCGGTGGAGTGAAAGCAAGCGGTATAGGTCACGAGCATGGACCTGAAGCTGTTGATTATTACCTTGAAAACAAAGGTGCCGTAATAGGCGGAATTTAGTTCTTTTTTTCAATAGGGGCACTTAAAGGTATAAGTCCTGCAAGTGTCATTGCAAAAATTAAGGAGATGTATGTTCTCATATAGAAACCAATTGCGTCGTAAAGCAATACACCTGTAGGAATCCATATCAAACCTAATGCAACAAGTGCAGGAATTGATGCCAGTAGCTTTGCTTTGGGACCGCTTATTGTTTTGGTGCCTGTAAGGATCAATCCTGAAATTACAGCAATGAATGATGGGACAAGGAATAGATATATTGCACCCGGAAGAACAAAGGCCATTAGTATCGAAAGGCCACAGAAAAATCTCCATGTTGTTCCCCAAAGGCCCCAAAATGTTGCTCTTCTTCTTAAGAATTTAAGTATTGGCCAAAACACCAAACAGGGAATCAAAAAAAGAAGAAATATTGAGGCTGCTGGATCTTTAGGCCACCATCCATAAAGCTGGAAGCTTTCAAAGATATAAACATCAAAAGCTATCCCAACCCCAGTTGTTCCAAGGATAAGGCCGGGAAAAGCTAAAGAGCCCCAGCCAAGTTTTTTCCAGGTTAGTGCTTTTAGTCTTCCTAACCTCATGAGTACAAAATACAGCAAAACCATTGTGGTTAAAGATAGAGCTATATTGTTTTTTTCTGGCCAGCTAAAGAAAAATTTACCTATTAGGTCAAAGTAAACATTATTTGAATCATGTTGAATTTTTGAAAGGTCTTTTTTCTGTAAAGCATCAAGAATCTGGAGTACGTTTTGGCCCTGATGTTGAAGGGTGTCAAAATTTAGATTTTCTATATTGTCATTTTCAGTATGGTAGTTTTGAGCGTTACCTATGAATGCAAAATTAAAGCCCTTTAGTCCGTATTCTTTGTATATTAAAAAGTCAGTTCCATTTGGAAGCCTTTTGTATATTTCATAAAAAATTGATGATGATCTCGGATGCGTTACTGAAGAGCCATAAATTTCAATAAGGTTTGAACTGTTTTCACTTGTTTCAAACATGAGGCTTGGCCCACTTGTTCCTCTTGCTTCCATATTTATCACATACTCAATCTCTTTTGCCCAAGGATGTCCATCCATAAATGCTTTTGATCCAAGTAATCCCACCTCCTCCCCATCATTGAACATGATTATGAGATCGTGATTAAGCTGCTTACCGCCTTCTGAAAATATTCTTATGATTTCAAATGTTGCAGCTACAGCATGCATGTCATCTGCTGCTCCAGGAGCTTCTCTGACAGAGTCATAATGTGATGAAAGCAATATTTTTGGACCGTTAGAATTTTTGCCATTTATTTTTGTGATTACATTGAAAAGAGTTTCTTTTTTTCCTTTTATCGTGGCTTCAAAACTTTGTATTTCAGGCTCAAGACCAATATCAATAATTTTTTCAATAATTAAATCTCTTATCCTCTCGTTCTCTTTTGATCCGGAAGGGTGCGGTCTTTCATTCTCCAGTAAGTCAAGAAGGGTCAACGAGGCTCTTGCGGATGAAAATTCACCTAATGGTGCCCCTAAGTTTTTTGCCTTTGGTGGAAAATAAGAGAAAAAAGAGATGATGAAAATCAAAAAAAGAACTTTGAGGCCGAATAGGAAATGTTTTGGCATTGATAAAATCCTAACGAGGATTTAGACTTTGCTCATGTCGTTTTTTATACATCATGTATCGAAAAGATATGAACTCTGGGTTCCGGAAAAAATAGATAAGGTTTTTTCCTTTTTCTCAAATGCCAGAAATCTTGAAAAAATTACTCCATCTTTCCTTGAATTCAAAGTTTTAAACAAAGGCGATATAGAAATGAAAGAAGGTCTTTTGATTGATTACAAGCTTAAGCTCCATGGAATACCTTTTAGATGGCAGAGTGAAATAACAAAATGGGAACCAATATCTTCTTTTGAGGATTGCCAAAGAAAGGGACCTTATGTTTATTGGGACCATTTACATTCTTTCGAAGAGAAAGACGGGGGCACATTGGTAGTTGATTCAATCAAATTTGCTGTTCCAGGCGGTTCTCTGGCTTATAAGATGTTTGTAGAAAAAGATGTTGAGAAGATATTTCAATTTAGAACTAAAAAATTACAAAAATTTTTCGGTTAATTTTTATATATAACAGAGTTAGGATATACATTTAGATAGTATTTAAATTAATAAAATATAACAAGGAAGGTAATTATGGAAAAAAGAGTACATTTTGATAAAGACGGTTCGGTGGGTTTCATTATTCTTGATGATGGCAAGGTCAATTCTTACGACATCGACACAATGAAGCAATTGAATACGGTTATTGACCAAAACATTAATGATGAAGAGATTAAAGTTGTAATCATGAAAAGCGGTAGCGCAAAACTTTTTAGCGCCGGTGCAAACATAAAGAAGTTTATTGAGAATCTAGATGATCTTGAAGCTAATCTTGACATGATTAATTACGCACATAAAACTTTATCAAAAATGGCTGATTCTGGCAAGATTTTTGTGGCAATGATCAATGGCGGCGCTTTTGGTGGCGGTCTTGAAATGACTCTTGCTTGTGATTTTAGATTCGCTGCTGAAGGAGAATACAGAATGGGATTACCTGAGGTTACTTTAGGGCTTTTGCCAGGTAATGGAGGTACTGTAAGGTTACCAAGATTGATTGGATGCCAAAAAGCTTTAGACATGATGGTAACTGGTAGAGTTGTTAATCCTCAGACTGCACTTGAATACGGAATTGTTGATAAACTTTTTCCGATTGATAAGCTTGAAGAAGAAACGATTAAATGGGCAAAGAGAGTTTCTTCACAGGCTTCCATGGCAATTGCACATATAAAAAATAGCGTCTATCAAGGTTTAAATATGTCATTAAGTGATGCTCTTTCAAATGAAAGAGAGCACATGAGACCTCTTTTTGGAAGCCATGATGCAAAAGAAGGTTTAACAGCCTTTGTTGAAAAGAGAAGAGCTGATTTCAAGGGGGAGTAACTGTTTGTTAAATTTAAAAAAAGAAACCTTTGTTGAAGATAGGTTGAGTGATGGAAAATACATAGAGGATCTTTCTATGATGTCTCCTAAATATCTGGATGGTATCAAAAAGATATTAACTGTTTCTGCTGACACTGAACTGATGAGTGCTCCTGCTTATTATTTAGCAGCTAAAGATGCGCCAACTACAAATGCGTTCATTTCTGCAATGGGTATTATCCAGGATGAATTAGGGCATGCACATATAGCTTACAGGCTTATGGAGGATCTTGGTGTTGATAAAGAAGAGTTTATTTACGATAGAGATCCAAAAAGTTTTAGATATCCATATGCTTTTGATGTTCCATTATTGACATGGACAGAATTAGCTGTAGCAAATGCATTTTATGACAGAGCAGGTTTTGTTTTATTGGATGATGTTTTTGACAATACAACTTTTGGGCCATGGAAAAGAGCTTTAGTCAAAGTCGGCAAAGAGGAAGGTTTTCATTTGAGACATGGTGAAACATGGATGAAAAAATTATCCAAAGATGTGGATGGTAGAAAATCATTACAAAAAGCTTTAGATTGGATGTTTCCTTTAACTGTGGAGTGGTTTGGTCTTCCAGACAGTCTTAAAACTCAAAATATTCAACTTGAATATGGTTTCAAAGGCCAAAGTAATGACCAGTTAAGGCAGACATGGATGAGCACTGCTGTTCCTCTTGCGGAAAGTCTTGGACTGAAGGTCCCAGCACATTATTGCGAAAATGAAAAGAAGTATGTCTTGGAATTTCCGTTTCCGTCTAAATTCGATGCATCTGAGAAAAAATGGCTTTTTGAAGAAGGTGAGATTCCTTGGATTGAACCAAATGCAGATGGGTATAGCGTGATGAAGAGATGGAGAAATCGAGGCGAAATGAATGATGAATTTGTTACCATTTTGCAAAAAGGCCACAAGCAGGTTTGCCAAATGTTAGAAAGAGAATGATTCAAGATCCAAAAGAAAGAACTTTTAGGGAAGAGGAGCTTTACCAGGCTCTTCATGATGTCCAGGATGCTGAATTTGATATAGATGTTGTTGACATGGGTTTGATTTACGGTGTTCATTTTGATGAAAAAAAACAACATGTAATAGTTGATATGACTTTTACCTCAATGTCTTGTCCTGCTTTGGATTTTATGTCCGATGATGTTATTGAGAGGCTTGCAATTGAAAAGGATGTTAAAGATGTGTCAATCAATGTTGTTTGGGATCCTCCTTGGAACCAAAACATGCTTTCCGAAGAGGGTGTAAATGTTTTGAATGACTGGGGTGTTATCAAATGGGAATAAGAGATACCAATCTTTCAAAACGCACTGGAGACGTTTATGACGTTTATTCAAGGTCGACAAAGGATGAATTTATTAAATTGAATGGAGATGTTGTTGCTCCAAGTCCTCATTTGGCAAAAGCCTATGCTTATCAAATGTATCAAGAAAGCACCTGGGTTGAAATGATTACAGTTGCGAGAAAGAAGACTGTTCAAATAATAGACGATGGGGTTTTGGTCAAAGATGATTAGCTGGCATGTTTTTGGAAGAAAACAAGGGGAAGACCCTTTAGGTTTTTTAGGTTTGATCAAAGCAATTTCTCCAAAAGATGCTGTGTTAAAGGAATACGGCGATGAATGGCTGGAGTTGGTTGCAATTCCTGAAGATGCCATAATTAAAGTTATATGAGTAAATTAAAAGAAGATTCAATTGTGCAAATTTTGGTGCGTTTGGCTGATGCAAAATATTGCCTTGGCAGGCGTTATGGGCATTGGTGCTGTAGTGGACCAACACTTGAAGCTTCTGTAGCAGCAGCTTCTATGGCAGGTGATGAAGTTGGTCATGCAAGGGTTCTGTATCCTTTGTTTAGAAAGTTAGAAAATGCTCCAAAAGAAATGACTGTAGTTTCTGATAGAACTGATTTTAAGGTTCCAGAATTCTTAAAAGAAGATTGGGATAGTTGGACTGATTTTATTGCTATTTCTTGTGTTTTTGATACTGCTATGACTGTTGTTCTAGAATCTTTGAAAGAAAGCAGTTTTGAATTTTTTTCCTCTAGGGTTTCTAAAATGTTACAAGAGGAAAACTACCATGAAATTTTTTCATTTGGATGGTTTGGTTTATTGTCAGAAGAAGTTAAGGATGACTTAAAGAAATCGGTAGAAAAGATATACCCCGAAACAATTAAATGGCTTTCTTTTGAAGATAAAAATTTGATGAAAATTGCTAAACAGGAGCAAGTTATCAATAAAGATTCAGATGAATTAGTTGAAGCATTTGAATCAAAAATTCAGTCATTAATGGAAAGTTTAAATTGAATATATTTGAAAAAAGAAAAAAACAAGTAAACATAAGAAAAAATCAACAACGTTGTCCTCATTGTGGGTCTACAAATATAGAAAAAACAGGCATCTTTGGGCCTTTTCATATGTCAGCGCAGTACCATTGCGTTGAATGTAGTTCCCCATTTTCAATAATTAAATGGAAAGATGATCAAAAATGAATTGGAACTCAGTTAAGTATGAATTGCTAGAAAGCGGTATCGCTTTAATCACCTTGAATAGACCTGATTTTTTAAATGCTCTTGATGATGGAATGAGAGAAGATTTTAAAAATTTAACACCAATACTGGCAAAGGAAAATGTTAAAGCTATTGTTTTCACAGGGGAAGGGAAAGCTTTTTGTGCTGGAGGTGATATTAGTCATTTTGAAAAAAAATGGAATGCTGATAACTTCACCAAACAAAGTCGAGTTGTAAGTGATTTTTATGATTTTTTAGAGGATTTACCAAAACCTGTGTTTGCTGCCATGAATGGTGTTGCAACTGGAGCAGGTTTACAGCTTGCAATGGCATGTGATGTTAGAGTTGTAGCCACTGAAGCAAAAGCTGGCTTCAGGGAGCATCAGCTAAATTTAATTCCTTCACATGGAGGTACATACAGGCTTGTAAAGTTATTAGGTCTTTCTAAAGCTAAACATTTTTATCTTTCTCAAAGATTGGCAAGCTCAAATGAGTTATTAAGAATGGGTTTTGTTTCCCATGTTGTCGAAAGCAAGGGTCTTCTTGAGTTTGTTCTCAATTGGGCAAAAGCGCTTGTTGCAAGAGCTCCAATGGCAACTGGAGAAGCTATAAAATTACTAAATAGCATGACAGATACAGACAGAGATTCTGCTCTTGAGAGGGAATATAAATCTCAAACAAAAATGCTTTTATCAAAAGATCATAAAGAGGGAGTTAGGGCTTTCAGAGAAAAGAGAAAACCCTTTTTTAAAGGAGAGTAATAATGCCAACCATATTGACAGTAAACGGAAAAACCCCTGTTATACATCCATCAGCATTTATTGCCAGTAATGCAACTATTGCTGGTCAAGTTTATATTGGTGAAAGGGCAAATGTTTGGTATGGAGCTGTTTTGAGAGCTGATCAAGGTTTTGATATAAGAATTGGAAGGAATTCAAGCATTCAGGATAATAGCGTGATTCATACAAGTCATATAAATCCAACAATAGTTAAGAATAGTGTTACCGTTGGGCATGGAGCCGTTCTTGAAGGCTGTGTGATTGAAGACGGAGCTTTGATTGGAATGAATGCATGTGTTTTGGATGGATCAAGTGTTGGCGCTGGATCACTTATAGCTGCTGGAAGCGTTGTTAGAGAGGGTGATGATATACCAGCAAAAATGCTTGCTGCTGGTGTTCCTGCCAAGGTTAAAAAAGAATTGAACGGTTCTGCTTTAGAGCATGTTTCGACTGCTGCAGATGTTTTTTATCAAAAATTAATGGATTTACATAAGGATGTGGAAAATGATTGACATGGGATTTTTTATAAATGGAAAAGAATTAATGGGAGAGAATTCATCAAAAGTTTTTAATCCTGCTGATGGCTCTGTTGTTGGGACAGTCGCCTTAGGTGATGAAAGAATTGTTGACGAAGCTGTTAGTGCAGCAAAAAATGCCTTTGAGTGTTGGTGGTCTTTTTCAGCAGCGAAAAGAGGTGATATTCTTTATTCTTGTGCTGATGCTGTGAAGTCAAGTGCGGATGAATTAGCTCAATTGTTAACCTCAGAGCAGGGAAAACCAATAAAGGAAGCAAAAATGGAGGTTTTCAGATTCGCACATACTTTAGAGCATTATGCTGGAATGGCGAAATCTTTAAGGGGTGGTTCTGTCCCAAATTTAGACCATAATCCTGCAAGGATGGGGCTTATATTAAAAAGACCACTGGGTGTTTGCGGAGCAATCACACCTTGGAATTTCCCACTATCTTTGGCTGGAAACAAATTAGGCCCTGGCTTGATTGCTGGAAATACTTTTGTCTTAAAACCCGCAAGCACAACACCTCTAACTGTTTTGAGAGTAGCTTCAATTATGTTTGAAGCTGGATTGCCAGCAGGCGTATTGAATATTGTTTGTGGTCCAGGAGGAACTGTAGGAGATCGTTTGGCTACTCATCCAGATATAGCAAAAATAGGTTTTACAGGTTCAACACCAGTTGGCAAAGGTGTCATGAGCAAAGCAGCATCAACGGTTAAAAGGGTTACTTTGGAGTTAGGTGGTAGCGATCCTTTTATTGTTATGTCCGATGCAGATATCGACAAAGCTGTTTCTGCTTGTTCAGTTGGAAGGTTTTTTAATTGTGGACAAGCTTGCCTTGCTGTTAAAAGAGTTTTTGTAGATGAGCCAGTTTACGAAGAGTTTAAAGAGAAGATTGTTGAGAAGGTGAGAAAGATTACAGTGGGTTCAGGTTTTGACACATCAAATAGGATGGGGCCATTACATACAGAGGGACAAAGAGCAGAGGTTGAAGATCAGTTTAACGATGCTGTTAACAAAGGGGCAAAAATTCTTATAGGCGGTAAAAGGCCATCAGGTGATGCATATGACAAGGGCAATTACTTGATGCCAACAGTTTTGGAAGATTGTTCTTTTGACAGCAAGATGAATACCGAAGAGGTTTTTGGTCCAGCTTTACCTTTATGGAAGGTTTCTGGGATGGATGAAGCAATTTCAAAAGCAAATGATAGTCCTTTTGGTTTGGGGTCTTCCGTTTGGACCAAAGATGTTAATTCTGCAATGAAGGCTGCTGAAAAAATTGAATCTGGCTACACTTGGGTCAACAGCATTTCAAAGATTTATGATGAGCTTCCTTTTGGAGGAATGAAAGAAAGCGGTCTTGGTGCAGAGCATGGCTATGAGGCCTTAGAGCATTACATGGCAACTAAGTCTGTTGTTAT
>DLTY01000043.1:0-1833 GCA_002501535.1 bacterium UBP7_UBA7824 | reverse complement strand
AGCATGAAGCTTGATGGAATAAATCATGTAGCTTTAACAGTTACAAATCCAGAAAAATCAGCTGAATGGTACAGAGATGTTTTGGGGTTTGAAATTGTAGGTGTAAACAAGCCTGGAAATCCACTAAAGATAACTCTAGGAGATCAATGGTTGGCAATTTTTGCTGCAGGTGAAAATCCAGGGAGTCATCCAAAAAGAAATGATTTGGCATTCCAGCATTTAGCTTTTGGTTCAGATTTTAGGAATTGGGAAAAAAGCTGTGAAGAATTAAAACAGAAAAACATTGAATACAAGTTTGTTGATCATGGAAATTGCTATTCGATTTATTTTGATGATCCTGATGGCCATAGGTTGGAAATAGTAACCTACGATGTAGAAAAAAAATGATTTTTTTTCATTTGTTTTTGCTTTTTTCAAATGACATCCAAAAACCTCAAGTTCCTCTTCATACAGAAAATCGTTGGATTATGGATGCAGAAAACAAACGATTCAAGCTGGCTGGCGTTAATTGGTATGGCTTTGAAGAGCTTGATTATGTTCCTGCTGGTTTAGAGATAGCACATGTGGATAAAATTTCAGAAAAAGTGTCTTTTTTTGGATTCAACTCTGTTCGACTTCCTTTTTCGATAGAAATGATACTTGAGGAAAATACTGTTTCAGATAATGTTGTTGCTGCAAATCCTGAAATGAAAGGATTGACGCCAATTGAGGTTATGGATATTGTTATCGATTCTC
The DNA here is from genome assembly GCA_002501535.1 of bacterium UBP7_UBA7824. Lineage (GTDB taxonomy): Bacteria > UBP7 > UBA6624 > UBA6624 > UBA6624 > UBA6624. The sequence goes on along the minus strand of DLTY01000043.1, from coordinate 1,098 downwards.
TTTGGAAACAGGGTTTGGTTGTTATTCTTGATAATCATTCAAGTGAAGCCGTTTGGTACAGTTTGGAGAATGGATTTTGGTATACGGATGAATACCCTGAAGAAGTATGGATAGAAACATGGGAAAGGATAGCTACAAGATATAAGGATCATCCTGCTGTTGTTGGTTTTGATTTGAGGAATGAATTGAGAAATGGAGCAACATGGGGAGGACCTAAGGAGACTGACTGGAGGGGAGCAGCGATACGTGCAGGAGAGGCTTTATTAAAAATAGATCCGAGTAAATTAATCATTGTTGAAGGTATAAATTATGCTTCAGATCTTAGAGGTGTATTTGAACAGCCTATTGTTTATTCCGTTCCAAACAGAATTGTTTATTCAATTCATGATTACAGTTGGTTTCATCCTGATTTTCAGAGCTATCAAGAAATGAAAGAGGGTTTTGATTATCTCTGGGGTTTTGTTTTGGATGAAGATAAACCATGGACCGCTCCCATTTGGATTGGTGAATTTGGAACATGCAGCAATGATCCGAATTGTGTAAAAGATTCTTCAGTAAGTGGTTCTTGGTTTTTGAATTTCACTAGGTATCTATATGAAAAAGATATTGATTGGGCTTATTGGCCATTGAATGGCACAATGGCAAATGGTGAAACAAGAACTTATGGTGCTCTTGATTGGTATGGAATATTAGACCAGGGTTGGGATAAACCATCACTTCCTGCGTTATTGGAAAAGTTACAAGAGCTTCAATAGCTTAAGAAATCACCTGTTCAAGATTGTCAAGCTGTTCCAGGATCTTTCTTGCATCTGGTTCAACTTTTATTCTTAAGCTTTCGTTTTTGATTATCCACTTTTTAGGTATTTTTTTATTTGGTTTTTTCAACAGTGTTATTTCAAGAAATTTACCGCTGTATGATGCTTTTTTTATTGGCAGCGATTTGGCTGTTTTGTAAATCATTGAACTTAAGAGAAGATCTTCTACCGAATCTGTGACTTCATTTTTTTTGTACCATTCAGTTTTAAGATTTTTTAGATCTTGTTCATTTGCATCTTCAAAAATATATGAATAGACTGACAGCTTCTCTTGTTCTTCATA
>DLTY01000034.1:1479-4246 GCA_002501535.1 bacterium UBP7_UBA7824 | reverse complement strand
TGCATGGCAATGTTGACAATGAAATGCAAAAAGAAATAATCATAGCCATTGTCAAGGCTGTCGAGGGTGTTGAAGAGATTGATGATAATATCACTGTTGGTGATCAAGCCGGTTACATGGGCTTGTATTAAATCAAGATTCTTTATATTTTTCTATAGTTGGAATTGCATCCATGTCAACATTCAATGATGCTGCTAGAGAGGCTGCAAAATAATCACCCAGAATACAAAGCTGAATTGGGTGTATTTGCGGAAGCATCATTTTGTGTCTATTTTCAAAAACTCTTAAAATTTTTGAATTTTCTTTCTTTGTTGATTTTGCATCAATTAAGATCAATCCTGTCTTAATAAAATCACTTCCAAGTGCTTCTATTTGGTTATGTGCCGCTTCAGGGATTATCCCAAATCCAGCTGGTATTTTGGCATCTTCTTGAATCATTCCAGTCCATCTTCTTGCAATTGGATCGCATTTTGATGGAACCAACATCCATGGAAGCACTTTTTCAACCGCCCATGCTTTGGCTGTGTTTATTGTTTTTTGAATTAATTCTTGAGTGGGTTTTTGTCCATCCCAAAAACGATCTCCTTTTGCTGTTAAACCATCAAGGATACCCAAGCATTCATAAATTGATCTTCTTGGAGGTCCAGGATGGTTCATGATGATTTTTCTTGATGACATCTCAGCAAGTTTTCCACCTGTTGTTATCGAAAAACTGGTCAAAGAGGCAACCTTAAGCCAACTTAATGTTTCTTCAGTGTTGCCTGAATATGAGCAAAATATTAAATTTGCCCAGCCTTTTGAATTGCTTAAGAATTTTTTTGGTTTGTGATTGCCAGTAACCTGTTCATGAAAATTTTCTATTTCATAGTAGTCATTAACGGAATGTATCTTTTTGTTTTTTGGAGAGAATGTAGAAAGCATAGAGCCAGCAATTCCTGACCCGCCCATCCCTATAATCAATGTTGGCTTGCTTGATGTTGAGAATGCATGTGACTTTCCTGCTTCAAAACCCTGAAGATAATCTTCAGTGGGATTGAAACTCTCTGACCATTCGTGAAAGCTTTTCATCTTAAATAACTATATTTACTATCTTTCCCTTTATGACGATTATTTTTTTTGGATTCCTTCCTGCAAGAAAATTTATTACATTTTCTTCTTTTAGGGCCATTTTCTGTAAAAGCTTATCATTCGTTGAATCAGCTTGTTTGATTTGCATTTTTGCTCGTAATTTCCCATTGATCATCACAGGCATTTCCACAATATCATCAATGGTTTTTTCGACATTACCTTTAGGCCAATCTAGCTCGCATGCCATTTTTGACCCTTTTTGAATCATGTTAACCTCTTCACACATGTGCGGAGCAAAAGGAGTAAGTAATTTTAAGAATGCATCCTTATCCTCTTCAGAGCTGCCATTTTCTTCTAATTTTTTAAGGTATATCATTAATGATGACAAGCATGTGTTGAATGAAAATTTTTCAATATCATCCGTTACTTTAAGTATTGTTTTGTGCCTTGTTTTTTCATTAAGGTCTTTTTGTGAATTTTTAGATAAAAGAATTTTCCAAGATTTATTCAAGAATCTTTTTATGCCTGATATCCCTTCAGTGTTCCAAGGGGCAGAGCCTTCAAAGGGTCCCATGAACATTTCATACATCCTGAAAACATCAGAACCATATTCTTCGATTATTTCATCTGGGTTTACAACATTGCCTCTTGATTTGCTCATTTTTTGACCATCAGAACCTTGTATCATCCCTTGATTTAGTAGCTTCTTGAAAGGTTCTTTTGTGGAAACAGCGCCTATGTCATAAAGAACTTTATGCCAAAATCTTGCATAAAGAAGATGTAAAACAGCATGCTCTGCTCCTCCAACATAAAGATCGACAGGCATCCAATTTTTTTCTATCCCTGGATCGATAAGTTTTTCAGAATTGTTTGGATCGAGATACCTTAAATAATACCAACATGAACCTGCCCATTGAGGCATTGTGTTTGTTTCTCGGGTTCCTTTTTTTGCATTTAGCCATTCCTCTGCAAGGGCCAAAGGGCTTTGCCCATCGCCTGTGGGTTGTATTTTTTCCAGTAATGGCAATGTTAAAGGTAGATTCTCTTCAGGAATGGGTCCATTTTCAGTATGTATGATGGGAATTGGTTCACCCCAATATCTTTGCCTACTGAATAGCCAATCTCTTAATTTGTAGGAAATTGAACCTTCACCTATTTTGTTTTTTTCAATCCAGCAAATCATTGACTCGATCGCCTTTTCTGTTGAAATGTTTTCTTTTTCCGGTGTTGAAGAGAAGCCATACTCTTCAAAAGCTGATTTTTGAAAATCATGTTTTAGGTTAGGGCGGTGAACAACTGGCTTTATTGGTAATTGGTATTTTGTTGCAAAATCCCAATCTCTTTGGTCGTGTGCTGGCACAGCCATGATTGCACCAGTGCCATAATGGCCTAAAACATAACTGCTTATCCATATTTGCATTTTTTCATTTGTTAGAGGATTGATTGCTAAAGCACCTGTATTTACACCTTTTTTTTCACTTTCTGGTCCTGTTCTTTCAAGATCGCTTAACCTCGAGCATTCATCTTGATATTGTTTAATTTCTTTTGATGTTTCTTTTGATGATATCTTGGAAACCAAGGGGTGTTCTGGGGCAAGAACCAAGTATGTTGAACCCTCAAGTGTGTCAGGCCTTGTTGTGAAAACTTCAATATTATCTTTTTTTGTTGTTTTAAAAATGATTTTTGCACCCTCAGATTT
>DLTY01000034.1:0-1142 GCA_002501535.1 bacterium UBP7_UBA7824 | reverse complement strand
TTTCTTTGCATTTCTTTGATCGGTTCAGGCCAATCTAAGTCATCGAGGTCTTCAAGTAACCTGTCTGCATAAGCTGTGATTTTTAACATCCATTGTTTCATTGGCTTCCTGACTACTGGGTGTCCTCCTATCTCAGAAACACCATTGACAACTTCTTCATTTGCAAGAACGGTTTTTAATTCTGGACACCAGTTCACAGGTATTTCAGCCTGGTAAGCAAGATCTCTTTCAAAAAGTTTTAAAAATATCCATTGTGTCCATTTGTAGTACTTTTCATCTGTTGTGTTTATTTCTCTATCCCAGTCAAAACCCAATCCAAGCATTTTTATTTGAGACTTGAATCTTTTTACATTTCTTTTTACTGCTTCTTTTGGATGCTTGCCTGTTTTTAGTGCAAATTGTTCCGCAGGTAAACCAAAAGCATCCCATCCCAAAGGGTGAAGTACGTTGAATCCTGACATCCTTAAGAACCTACAGTATGTGTCTGTAGCAAGGTATCCTTTCGGGTGTCCCACATGCAAACCCTCCCCCGAAGGATAAGGAAACATATCCAAGATGTATCTTTTTTCTTTTTTAGAGTTGTTCGAAGTTTTGAAAACCTGCTTGTCTTCCCAGGTTTTTTGCCAAAATGAATCTCTTTTTTGAAATTCGTATTCTTGTTTTTTATTCATTTTGATTTTTTAGTATCTTTATTCTTATTTCACGTTCTCCATTAATTGATTCACTCCAAGGAGCATCTATTTTCTTTTGAGTCGTGAATTGAATATCAAGAATTTCATTTGAGCCTAACATTGTTTTGATTTCGATACCACCTTCGATTTCGTAGCTGACTTCATCTTCAAGGAACAGCAAGGGCGCAAAAGGTAAACCTGTAGGGGGCCAATGCATTTTTCTTTTTAACACTCCGCTAATATCTATTTGTATTGAATCTTGTTGCGGCATCCATACGCTTTTCCAATAACCTGATTTGAAATCTTGCTGAAAAACTCTTTCTTTTTCCAGTTTTTCCAAGTCAATGTTTTTAAAAATTGAAAACATTAAATTGATTGGTTCTAGCCATTTGTGAATATCACTTGGTTCAATATCAGCCATCAACTTTGTTGGATAGATGTTTTCATTTTCCTCAACGACCTCTTCAGCCG
>DLTY01000049.1:4079-22517 GCA_002501535.1 bacterium UBP7_UBA7824 | reverse complement strand
TTTAAAAAAATCATGGGAAATGTCATTTGATTACTTTCTTGAAAACCAATTTGATTTAGCTGTCGAAAAAGCAGAACAATTTGGTTATACGTTGTGTGTTGATAAAAAAAATAAAATTTATCAATGGCAACCACTGGAGAAAGGTTTGCCTTGGATGCTTTTGAGAAAAAAGGGCTTGGATTTGATTTTGGAAACACCGCATCCAATATTTGATGGAACGCTAAAACAAAGTTTGGAAATATTCCAAGATGCAAATGCAAAAGTTTTAATCATTAGTGGTACACATAGATGCACAAATAAAAAACCTTCCGGTTGTTCAGGAACAACAACAGCATGCTCAAGAAATGAAAGACAGGCGTATGGAATATCAGATCCTGCACATAACGACAGAACGCTTTTTCATACAATGCATAAAAAAGCAAATGAAGCTTTTCCTGAATCAATAACTATAAGCATTCATGGCATGGCTGCCAAAGGGATCAGCCTTTCAGACGGCACCTCGTTACAGACTTCAAAAGAAAGTGTTGTTGCTAGATTGGCTGAGAATCTTTCAAAAAGATTCAAAAATGAAAGTGTGACAACATGTAATGAATACGAGGGAGCAACAAGAAAACTTCACTTATGTGGTAGCACCAATGTTCAAGGTAGAGATATCAACGGGGTATCTGAGCCATGTTTGATATCTGCACAAAAAGCAAGTGGAAGATTCATACATATGGAACAAAGCAGATCAGTTAGAGCAAGGGGTTCAGATGTTGCAAAAGCAATTGTTGATACACTTGCAAAAACAGAAAAAATTCCAGTCATAGAGAATATCCATGGTGTTGAAATTACAGATAATTACAGATGGTTGGAGGATGGAGAGTCTGATAAAGTGCTTGCATGGTCTGATATGCAGGACAAGCAAGCCAGAACATATTTGCATGATTTGAAAAACTATGAAAAATTAAAACATAGTTTTGAAAAACTTACAAGTAACGACAGCACTGGTGCTCCTACATTTTTTGGAAATCGTATGTTTTGGTCAGAAAGAAAAGCTGGACAGAATCATTCCGTACTTTTCTGGAAGAATTATCCAAATTCAGATAAACACCCGATCCAAGAAAAATTAAATCCAAATGATGGATTGGGGACAATTCTTCTTGATCCAAATTCATGGAATGAAAAAGGCACTACAAGTCTTGATTGGTACAGCATATCTCCTGACGGAACCCATATAGCTTATGGTGTTAGCGAAAATGGAGATGAAAAATCAACAATCCACATTAAAAGAATTGAAGATGGCTACAAGTACAAGGACGAAATCCCGTACGCACGTTGGGGTTCACCAGCATGGCTACCAGATAATTCAGGATTTTTTTATGGCAGATGGCCTGTTCCAGGAACAGTCCCTGCAGGAGATGAAGACTATTATCGAAAAATATATTTTCATAAGATGGGTGATGACTGGATGGATGATGAATATATTTTTGGAGAAGACAGGGTAAAAGAAGAATGGCCAGTGCCTTTGGTGAGCGATAATGGCGAATGGCTGATCTTAAATGCATGGAATGGCTGGGATACAAGTCAAATTTTCATCAAAAATTTAAAAACTTCGAATGAAATAATCCCAATTACAGAAATGAACCGCAAAACATATTATGGTCAAATGTTTTTCAAGGATGATTTTTTTTACACAAGTGAAACAAGTGAAGATAACCCGAATGGCATGCTTTGGAGTATTGAGCTCGATGATGCAAAAATTCAAAAAGATAAATGGACTTTGATTTTGGAGCCAGGTGTAAATATGTTTGATGCTTGGTGGGCAGGTGGAAAAATAGTGCTTAGATACATGGAAAAAGCACACCATGTAATGAAATTATTAGATCCTGAAACAAATAAAATATCTGATGTTCCACTTCCTGGTATTGGAAGTATTGGAACATTTAGTGCAAGAAAAGAACAGGGTCCTTACTATTATTCATACACTTCATTTAATTCACCAACAACAATCTACAGATGGGACAACAAGACGAATAAAACAATCACCTGGGAGGAAAATAAATCTAACGCTAACACTGATGACATAATCGTTAAACAGGTTGAGTATGAATCAAAAGATGGGACTATTGTGACAATGTTTATAGTTCACAAAGAAGGCATTGTTCTCAATGGAAATAATCCGACATTCCTACATGGTTATGGTGGATTTGCAATCTCGCAAACTCCCGGATTTCGATCAAGCATAATTCCATTTTTGGAAAGTGGTGGAATTTTTGCTCTTCCAAATTTAAGAGGTGGTAGTGAGTATGGTTCTGCATGGCATAATGATGGCATGTTGGAAAATAAACAAAACACTTTTGATGACTTTATTTCAGCTGCTGAATGGTTGATGGAAAACGAATATACAAACTCAAAAAAGATAGTAATCTCTGGCGGTAGCAATGGTGGTTTATTGGTCGGTGCAACAATGACACAAAGACCAGAGCTTTTTAAAGCTGTAATTTGTGACGTTCCATTACTGGATATGGTGCGATTCCCTAAATTCCTAATTGCAAGTTTATGGAGAGCTGAATACGGAGATCCTGATAGGAAAGAAGACTTTGAATGGCTGCATGCATACAGTCCTTACCATAATGTTCCATCAACCGAAGAATGGCCTAACCTTCTTTTGAAAACTGCTGATCATGATACAAGGGTAGATCCGCTACATGCACGAAAATTTGCTGCGCTTGTTCAGGAGCTACACCCAGAATCACTGACCCTCTTGCGAGTCGAAAAAAATGCTGGTCATGGAGCTGGAAAACCATTGCATAAAGTAATTGAAGAATTAGCAGATACATGGGCTTTTGTTTTTGATGAACTGGGAATGGATTTTAATCCTTAGCCCACTTCAGCCAAACATATACAAAAGCAATAAAGTATGCAAAACCAGCAATGGTTTTCATGATTAATCCGCCTAAAGCTTGATCTTCCATAGCGGAAATATCCAACCAACCTTCAAGCCTTGAAGCCTCGCCATAAAACGGATACCATAAATCAGGAGAAAAAGTTAAAAGCACAAAAAGAGGAATCTGAAAGGTCACAATCACAAAGAGGTAAAGAAGCAAGGTTGAACCAGGTTGTTTTTGCCAACTTTTCACCGGCCTGACAATAGGCCACCACATAATTAAAGCCCCGACTACAAAGGTCAAATGCTCAAGATCGTGAACCATTTTATTCACCAAGGCCAATTCGTAAAAATAAGGAACATGCCAAAAAATAAAAATAGTATTAAATATCAAAGCAGCAAAAAATGGATGCGTAATTTTTTCTAATTTTGCATTCTTTGCAAATAGCCTTTCTGCCATCCAGGAAGGAATTGCTAAAAGAAAAAAAATGGGTGATATAAAGATCAAAATAATATGCTGAACCATATGAACCCAAAACAAATACTTTTCACCAATATGATCTATTGGCGAGGCAATAGCCAAATACAAAAACACAAGACCCAAAATCCAATAAGCGAAGTTTTTTGATGGAAAAGATTCATTTTCCACCCAATCTTTTCTTCTTGGGCCAACCACTAACAAATAAGCAAATAACATTCCGAGAATAAGTGATATGACTGGCACGGAATGATTCCATATGTAAGGACCATCAAGAGCTGAGTGCTCGGAACTAGGATGAAGAAATAAACCTAACAACAATAGCTTTACTCAACTGTAAAAGAACCTTTCATGAATACATAATGACCGGGGAAAGTGCATAAAAATTCATACTCGCCAACTGGAGGAGAGTCAAATGTAAAAGATTCAGTAACTTGAGGCTTAACAAGAGCTCCTCCAAAAAGGATATCTTCTGATTCTGGGACATAGTTATTCAAAGGCCCTGCATCAACTGCAGCTATAGCAATTTCATTTCCTTTTCCCTCTGATATAAGAACAAAATTATGCTCCATGTTTGAATCATTTACAAGAGTTAGTGTTATTGTTGAACAAGAAGGAACCACTATTTCATCTATATCAAAATTCATAGGATCAGAAGCAATAATCTCTATATCAAAAGGCACCCTTTCGTCACAATCTTCAACTACATTCGCTTCATTAGAGTCATCAGAGTTATCCTTACTGCTCTCTTCATTCCCCATTGACTGCACCATAAATGATGGAAGGGTAAAGTCTCTATCATAAATTTTCATTAATGCTGAAATTGTTCCTACAGCTAGAAACAATCCGAACAACAACAATGCTGTGAAAAACTTGTTGTCATATTTAAGATGCATAAAAATCTGTATTACGTAGATGAATTTAAAAATTGCCAAAATCAGCAAGCCAAATGTAAAGACCCACTGAACAGGCCAGTTCGGCATGACTACTTCAAGCCAAGTTATCAAAGCTAAAATAATTGCAACCTGTGTATATTGTTTTACAGATGCATGGTCTTTATTGTCTGACATAAAATTAACCTCCGATTGGTAGCTCCATTAAATAAATTACAGAAAAAATAACAATCCAAACAACATCAACAAAATGCCAATATAGTCCGGCAATCTCCACCTCTATAGCCCTTTCCTTGGTGATACCACCCCAGAAAGAATAAATAAACATTCCCAAAAGCCACAAAACACCGATCGCAACGTGCACACCATGGGTACCTGTCAAGAGATAAAAAGTGCTTCCAAACAAATTGGTTTTTAATCGCAAACCCTCATGTATGAAGTGCTCAAATTCATAAACCTGAAAACCTAAAAAAGTAAGACCGCATAAAAATGTTGAAAAACACCAAAATCTAAACTTGCCTAAATCTCCTTTTTGAATGGATGACAAAGTTAAAACCATAAAAAAACTACTCAAAAGCAAGATGAATGTACTTATTGTGGTTAGTTCCATGTCAAAAACATCCAATGGATAAGGACCAACAAGGCTTTGGCCCTTGTAAATCAAATAAGCTGTAATCAAGGATCCAAAAAACATACAGTCAGAAGCTAAAAATACCCACCAAAAAAGTTTTATATTTGGTTCTCCTGTGTATGTTTCTACATGGTGATGTGCATCGGCGTCTTCATCCATTATGGCTTCTTTATCTTTTTTGGACCTTATACGAGGGAAGCTTTTAAAAAGATTCACCAAGGCGTAATAGGTCAAAACAATACAGACAAAGACACCAAATACAGAAAAAGCTGTAATTACAGGTTGCAGCTTTAAAGCTTCCATTATTTCTTTCCCTTCTTTGGGTATGGAAGATAATATTCAGCATCCCCCTCTAAAGCCCAGCCATAATAAGCTAATAAGAAAATACCTAATCCGATATACCTCAAATCAGATTGATAAATAGCTCCAAAAGAAGCTAACATTAAACCGACTGAGGTGATTAATGGCATCCATGATTTACCTGGCATATGGATTCCATGAGGGTCCCTAGGCAATGTTTTGATTGGCTTGTTGGAAATTTTACTTTCCCAAAACTCATCAACCTTTTCAACTTTAGGTAAATCTGCAAAGTTGTAGACTGGCGGAGGTGAGGGAATGCTCCATTCAAGAGTACGTGCATCCCATGGATCTGCTGAAGCTTTGTTTTTACTTTTAACAGCTTTAATAACCTCTATAAAAAAGACAAGTAAAGTAATTCCTAAAACGAATGAAGCCAGTGTTATAAAGCCATTTAATGCAGTCCATTCCATATCGGCTGAATATGTATATATCCTTCTAGGCATACCGCCTGTGCCTAAGAAATGCATAGGGAAAAACGTTAAATTGAAACTAGCAAAAATCCACCAGAAAATTTTTCGGCCACGCTCTTCGTCCATAATCTTTCCAAAAAATTTGGGCAACCAGTAAACAGTACCAGCTAAAAATCCAAACAGACCACCACCTAAAATTGTGTAATGAAAATGCGCAACAACAAAATAAGTATCGTGTTGCTGGAAGTCGGAAGCAGCTGCACCATGCATCAGCCCTGAAAAACCACCAACCATAAACAAAAAGACCAATGCAGTCGCATACATCATTGGAACAGAAAATTTAATTTTTCCATTCCAAAGTGTCAAAATCCAATTAAATATCTTGACTCCAGTTGGAATCGCAATGGCTGCTGTTGTAATCGAAAATGCAGAATTCACAATTGGCCCCATGCCAACAGTAAACATATGATGGCTCCAAACCGTAAAGCCCATAAATCCAATAGCAGCACCTGAAAGCACAACTAACTTATACCCAAATAAAGGTTTCTTTGAAAAAACAGGTATTATTTCTGAAACTATACCAAATGCTGGCAAAACAATAATATAAACTTCAGGGTGTCCGAATACCCAAAAAAGATGTTGCCATAATATAGGGTCTCCGCCTGCTGCAGTTTGAAAAAATGTTGTGCCATAATTTCTATCCATGAAAAGAATAATGAGCGCAATGGTTATTACCGGAAGAGCAAAAGCAAGCAAGAAAGCTGTGACAAAAGCCATCCATGAAAAAACAGGCATTTTCATTAGTGTCATTCCTGGGGCTCTCATATTGATGATTGTGACTATGAAATTAATTGCAGCTACAGTTGAAGATATACCTGTAAGAATTAATCCTAAAATCCAAAAATCCACACCATGCGTTGGACTGTATGTTGATGATGTCAAAGGTGCATAAGCAAACCATCCAACATCTGAAGCACCGCCCATAAACCAAGAAGCATTCAAAACAATCCCACCAGCCAGATACATAAAATAAGAAAAAGCATTTAACCTTGGAAAAGCAACATCACGAGCACCTATCTGCAAGGGGATCATGAAATTAAAAAATGCTGCAGCAAGCGGCATTATTGCAAGGAAAATCATTGTTGTAGCATGCATGGTAACCAACTGGTTATAAGTTGAACCAACAAAAATTTCTAAATCATTGGCTGATAATTGAGTTCTTACAAACAGGGCTTCGATACCGCCAACAAACAAAAAGAAAAATGAAGTGTACAAATAAAGTATTCCAATTCTTTTATGGTCGACTGTTGTTAGCCAACTAACTAAACCATTTTCTTTTGTAGGCCTATTGCGCAAAAATGAAAGGAACTTTGGTAAAGCTAGTTTAGGGCCGTGTCCTGACATCAGTAAAGCTCCTTGAGATATGCTGCTAATTTTTCAATTTCATCTTTGGTTAAAGCGAAATTTTCATCAATATACATTGGTGCCTGAAGGGCCATGATATTATCTGGCTTAAATTTGGCTGGATTAGCCAACCAATTTTCAAGATTTTCCTGATTATTTTCGATCCACATGCCAGCTAGCTTTCTTCGATTTCCAAAATGAGATAAATTTGGTCCAGTGATGCCAATAGCACCATCATAACCTTTGACTGCATGGCATGTAACACACATTTTTGTTAAAAAAAGATCTTTTCCCTCTTTCGCTAAATCCGTAGTAGGCTGTCTTGCAGGAGAGGATTCTTTTTCGACCCAAAGCAAAAAATCTTCCTCATTAACAGCTTGAACTTCAAATTTCATCTTGGCATGAGAGGCACCACATAATTCAGCACACTGCCCAGAATACCAACCCTCTTCATCAGCTTGAAACCATAAATAATTATCACGGCCTGGTACAGCATCAACCTTACCAGCTAGTCTAGGAACCCAAAAACTATGAATGACATCTACAGAGCTAACGTTAAACTCTACTGGCCTACCGACTGGTATCTTAAATTCATTTGCTGTTTCAACTCCGTATTCAGGTATTTCAAACTCCCACCAAAATTGATGTCCTATGGCATTAATTTGCAAAGGATCTGACCCTCTTGGGGGTTTGGCTAACTTATAAAGAAGCTTAACATTTGGAACCGCTATTATGGCAACAAGGATACCAGAAACAATCATTAATCCAACCTCTAACTGAGTGCTGCCATGTTCTTGATCGGGCAATTCTTCATCACCTGGCTTAGCTTTGAATTTCAAAATTGAATAAAGCATAAAGCCGCCCACGATAACAAATATTCCGACACATAAATAAAGGGTGAAAAAGAATAAATCTTTTTGGTCTGATGCTACGGGGCCTGCTGGATCAAGCCAGTCATACATTTGTGGCGCAAGAATAAAATCTAAAAACATAACCAAAGGGTATTGTATAACTGTTCAATAGCTCAAAGGCACAAATTCAATCAACAAAAACACCATAAACAGGCCCATAAAAAATACTGATGTTTTAAATAATGCTTTTGCTGATTTTTTATTTCCCTGTTTTGAAACAAACAGCAAAGTGTCTCTAAGATAATGGAGCGCTACTAAAACCAAAAGGATTTGTATAAATAACTGATTGACGAACTCTATTGTGAACATAAAAACAAACACTGCCATCACAATTGTGTAAATAAGAATTTGTTTTTTTGTTGTATCAATCGAATCGGTAACAGGTAGCATTTTGAAAACAGTTTTTTTGTAATCATCCTTATACATTAGTGCTAAAGCCCAAAAGTGAGGTGGTTGCCAAAAAAACATAACATAAAACAACATCCAAGAAACACCGGACAGATCACCCCAGCTATTAAGAGCTGCAGCATACCCAACCAAGGGTGGCAAAGCCCCTGGCACACCACCTACAACAGTGCAAAATGAAGTTTTTCGCTTTAAGAAAAATGTATAAACTACATAAAGAAAAACTGCTAAAAAAACCAATACTGCTGAGATGAAATTGCAATAATAATAAAGAATTAATACTCCAGAAAACAAAAGAAAATAAGCATAAAATGCAGCATCTTTTACTTTGATTTTTTTTCTGGGCATGGCTCTTTTTTTCGTTCTATCCATTAAAGCATCCATGTCTCGATCAAGGATGTTATTGAAAACACTACCAGCTGCAGAAGCCAAACCGGTTCCTAAAAGCAAAAACAAAAAACTTTGCCAAAACTTAGCAATTCCTCCGTGTGATTCTATGTATGTTGGTAAAGATGAAGCAATCCTGAAAGAGGGGTCTGAGTTCCAGTCAGCAATACCCGCAAAAAAACCAACAGCGGTACTTAATAAAACCAAAAAGGTTATTCTTGGCTTTGTGATATCAAGATATGGATAACTGTTTTTCAACTAGGCTGTTCAACCTTTGTGAAAAAATTCAAAACATGAATAAACCAAATAATCGCAGCAATCATTAAATGCAGGGTGATATAGGGAGGATAGCTAGGGGCTGCCATAGATAAAAATACGCCCGCCCCTAAGAGGATTTGTACAACCGAAAGATAAGCAGCCCATGAACTTCTCATGATGGTTTTTTTATCCTGTTTGGTTCTTTTTGCCCTTGCCATTGAACTCATAGAAAAACCTGCAACCAAAAAGCCCAGAACAATATGAGTTATTAAAACGTGTGCAGAACCCTTGAAAAGATGCACATGCATTGCGCCAATAGCAATCTGCAACATTGTGAATATACAACAAATTTTAGATATCTTTTTGAATGGTAAAGTATCCTGATTAACTTTTAAGCTTTCTGTAGCTGAATACCAGGCTGCTAATGAACCCAAAAACAACATGCTTGTAAAGAGGTGTCCAAAAATCAACCAAGGCTCCTCTAATTCTGTTTTTACTGTAAATGCCCCAAGCGCACCCTGAAACAAAAGAATCAAGCATGAAATAGTGGCAATTTTCTTAAATGGTGTTTTAAAAGATTTAAAAAATGCAAAAAATGCACAAAGTCCTACAATGGCTGCTCCAAGTCTGTGGAGCCATTCTGTGACTTGCTCAGGATTATCAAAATTTGGCAACCAACCACTATCACAGAGAGGATAGACGTCAGCACAACCCATTCCTGACCCACTTGCAGTCGTGTAAGCACCCAATGCAATTAAAAAAATTGTTGCAAAAATTGTAATTTTAAGATTTTTTTGTATCATTAATCAAGACTCGATTCTAAACTTTAAAAATAAAATTAGACAACATGATAAAGATACCTAAAGATTATTCCGAAGCAAAAAAATGGATAAAGCCAATATTCATAATCATGATTATTCTTCCAATTGTTTTAATTTATTTTGCAATCAATATGAGAAAAAATTCATTACCAGAACTTTTTGAAGCACCTTCTTTTAACCTCATTGATCAAAATGGAATTCAATTCTCCAGTGAAGAAATGGTTGGAAAATACTGGGCTGTAAATTTCTTTTTTACGAAATGCAGAAGCGTGTGTCCAATGCAAATGTCCAAATTAAAAACCTTTAAAGAGCAGTATCCAGGTATTGGACTTGAGCTAATCAGCATTACCGTTGATCCACAACACGATAACCCTGAGCGACTGAAGGAATATATCCAAGAAATGTCACTAAATGAAAAAAAATGGAGTTTCCTAACCGGTGACAAGGATGAAATCAGAAACATTGTAGTAAATGGTTTCAAGAGCGGAATGGATGAAGTTCAAAATGATGGTTTATTCGATATTGCTCATGCTAACTACCTTCTACTAGTCGATAAAAATAATGTTGTTAGAGCTGTTGTTAGGTTTAATGAACAAAATTTTGAAGAAAAACTTTTTGGCTTGTATCAAAACATATCTGATTAAAGCTATTTTTTAAAAACAATCGCTGAAAGTTTTGAAAACAGGAAACTATTTAAGTCAATCATCAATCTGTTTGTTTTAACATTGCAAGAATGCTCAAAAACTACCAAATTAACCTTCCTCAAAAGTTGCAACAATGACCAAAAAGGATCAAGCTTTTCGATTTCATTTTGATCATTCTTGTTTTCGGTGTCGTATTCATGCAAATCAACCACAAGGAAAGCATAATCAGCACAATTAACCATCTGAGCAATACGGTTCATTTGCACGCCTAATAATCCATTTTCATTTTTTAAATCCATTTCAGAATAAGAAATTTTAGTATTCTTTCCTGTGGGAAATTCCCTCAAAAAAACACCTGTTGAACAAACCCTTACAGAAAGATATCTTTTTGATCGTTCTAGTCGGGCATCTTTGAATATATCATCTGGTATCAAAGATTCAAAAAAACACATGCCTCCTGAATTTAAAAATTTATTGAAAGAGCTTAATGCTTCAGGCTTGTAATGAAAATGTGTTGTGAGGGATTTTTTCCCAAGATAAAAAAAATCAAAATTAGACAATTGCAAGATCTGCAACAGTGTCACCGGGCTTTAACGTAATAACAATAACACCCCGACTAGATCTTTTTTGTTGTGATATCTCTTGGATTTCAGTCTTATAAATCTTTCCATCAGTTGTTGCTATGCCAACCTCTTTTTCATTTCCAATAGCCCTACATCTGGCAAGACTTCCTACACCTTTTCTTTTAGATCCTTTGGGTGTTTTAATTGAATAAACTTTAACACCCTTTGAGCCTCTATGTGTTTTTCGTACTAGATGAGCGTCCATAAGCTTGCCCAAACCTTGCTCTGTTACAAAAAGAACCCTATCTCCTACAGTTAGGCTATCACCAGCGAGAATTATGGTTTCTTTATTTTTTACCATCTTTACACCTAGGGTCATTTGCTGTGGAACAGTGTGTTTGACTGGTTTTTGGTATTTTGCAGGCATTTGGACAATCTCATCAAGAGCTTTAACTTTTGTTCCTGGTTCAACTAACAGCTTGCTTCTTGCTGGGAATTTTAAATTTCTTTCTGGGAAAGGCGCTAATCCTGTGTCTATCTTGACAATGTAGTTATCCTTGGTTCCTTCTGCATCAATAATTTTTCCAGAAAATTTTGTGATTCCTTTTGGCTCTATGGTCAAAGTTTTTGAACCATCATCCTTTTCCTCAATTGAAGATAGTCGCCCTGAAACCTTAGCTTCCAAACCAACAATACCAGCATCAACAATCTTGTCGATTATCTTGCCCCGCTTTGTGGCTTCAAGCGTCATTGCCTTAACACCGCCAGCAGCTCTCCCCATCACTCTAATTTCAGAAGCTGGCAAATGTGAAGCTTTGCCATTTGCTGTAACTGTCAAAACCCTATCATTACCATCTACCCATAAAGCATTTACGATTCGATCACCTTTATCAACTCTCATAACCTTTTTTCCAGGTTTCATGATTTTCGCAACATCTTTTTGAGCTAATCGCTTTACGCGTCCCTTTTCTGTAAGTATCAAAAGACTTTCTTTTTCTTGTTTTCTAGCCCTGATACACACAACCTTCTCGCGTTGAAGTTCTTTTCTGTAGTTTTGTACAGGAATGCCTCTTGCTCCCCTGCCCCCTTCAATAACGTCATACACAGGGATTGAATATATCTTGCCTTTATCTGTGAACATGAAAAGCTCATCAGTATTCCAACAAAGATCAAGCTGTTTTACAGTGTCTCCTTGCTGCAATGTAATCCCTTTAATGCCTTGTCCTCTTCTTCTCCATGTTTTGAAATCAGTAATAGGTATTCTTTTTATATAGTTCTTTTCGGTAAATATGACGACTTGTAATTCTGGTTGTATAACCATCTCGTCACCAGCTTCTCTTGTGTCAATTTTAGTTCTACGTGCATCACCATACTTGTCTCTCCAACCCTCCATCTCTTCTCGCAAAACACCATTTAAAGTTTCTTCGTCGCCTAATATTTTCTTATACCAATCAATAGCTGTTTGAAGCTCTTTCATTTCAGCTTCCAATTTTTCAACCTCTAAACCAGTCAGGGTTCCTAATTGCATTCTTACAATCGCATCGGCTTGCAAGGAAGAAATCTTTAGCTTCTTGCTTAGGTTTTCTTTTGCTGCCTCTCTATCTTTACTTGCTTTAATGATTGCAATAACAGCATCAATATCCTTCAAAGCTACCAATAAACCTTCAACTATGTGCGCTCTTGATTCCGCTTTATGCAATTCGAAAGCAGTTCTTCTTTTTACAACAGCAGAACGATGGTTAATGTAATTTAATAAGGATTCTTTTAATGGTAAAGGTTTGGGTGCTCCATCAACAAGGGTTATCATTCGGGCCGGGAATGAACTTTGTAGAGCAGTGTGTTTAAAAAGTAGATGCAAAACAAGCTTTGGGTCTCGTCTTGCTGAAACCTCAACAACTATCCTGATGCCTTTTCGTCCAGACTCATCCCTAATCGCCTTTATTCCTCTTATTCGATCCTTGTTTGCAGCTTCATGCATTTGTAAAACGATATTTTGTTTCTTAACTAAATATGGGATCTCAGTGATGATTATCTGTGCGTTCTTTCTTCCTTCTGCTCTTTGAATCTTTGTTTTTGCTCGCATTCGAATTGAGCCAACACCTGTTTTAATATAAGATTTGATTCCAGATTTACCTTGAATAATACCGCCTGTAGGAAAATCGGGACCCTTGATTACGGCCATTAAATCTTCTACCTCAGATTCAGGATTTTCTAGAAGCATCAAAGCACCGTCCAAAAGCTCTGTGAGGTTGTGTGGTGGTATTGCAGTGCTTACACCAACTGCCACACCCATTGATCCATTCATCAAAAGTGTTGGAAGTCTGCTTGGAAGCAAGACAGGCTCTTCATCTGAAGAGTCATAATTTTGCTGCCAATCTACAGTTTCCTGTTCGACTTCAGCCAGCATCTCCATAGCAATCGGCGACAGTCGGCATTCAGTGTATCTTTGTGCCGCTGGCCTATCACCATCTATAGATCCAAAATTTCCATGTCCATCAACAAGAGGATAACGCAATGAGAATGGTTGTGACATTCTGGACAGAGCATCATAGATAGCACTATCACCATGAGGATGCCATTTACCCATGACAGAACCAACAACACGAGCAGATTTCCTATATGGCCTTCCAGGCGAAAGATTCATGTTCCCCATTTCAAACAAGATTCTTCTTTGTACTGGCTTCAATCCATCTCTTGATTCAGGAAGAGCACGGCCACAGATAACGGACATAGCATAATTTAAATATGCATCCTCCATAGTTTCAGAAAGATCTACCGTGTGTATACGTTCTAAAGATTCAAAAAGATCACTCATATTTTTTTAGGGCTAAAAAACCATCAATTTAAAGTAATTTTTGGTTTTTAATATTTTATCATTTTTTTTAAAAAAAAGATCTCTTTTTCCTCTTATTTGATTAGGATACATCATTAAGCCGGTGTGGCGGAATGGTAGACGCGCTAGTCTTAGGAACTAGTGTCCGTGAGGGCGTGGGGGTTCGAGTCCCTCCACCGGCATTAATTTTCCATTTGTAAACGAATCAAATAATAATATTGACCTTTCTTTTTCATCAACTGATCATGTGTTCCTCTTTCTTTGATTTTGCCTTGATCAACAACCAATATTTCATCGGCTTGCCTTACTGTTGAAAGCCTGTGGGCAATAATGATTCCTGTTCTCCCTTGCAGCAGCTTGTTTATAGCCTTGTTGACTATTAATTCCAATTCAGGATCAATAGAACTTGTTGCCTCGTCAAGCACCAATACCTCAGGGTCAAAAACAAGTGCTCTGGCAATTGATATCAACTGCCTTTCACCCAGAGATAAATCTTTACCGCCTTCCGCTAGAACAGTCTCCAAGCCGTCTTTCATTGAGTTGACTCTGTCTTCGAATCCCAATATCTTTATGATGTTTTCTATTTTTTCTTTCGGGATATCCTTGTGTAAACGTATGTTGTCCAATATGGAACGATTAAACAGTGTCACTTCCTGTGGCAAGAATGCAATTCCCTTACGCCATGAATCAAGATTTGCATCAAAATGTGAATGCTTACCTGCAAATATCCTTCCTTTCTGCGGTGAATAATATGCCATTAATAATTTAACCAGGGTTGATTTTCCTGCACCTGTGGACCCAACAATAGCCAGTTTCTTTCCTTTATTGAGCTCAAAATCTATTCCGTCGATAATTGTTTTATTTTCAGTGTAAGCGAAAACTAAATTTTCTGATTTGAAACTTCCCTCCAAAGGCCAAGGGTTGATTTGTTTTTCAGAGTGATTCCACTCGTCTGGATCATTAATATTCATTAACCAATGCACTTTTCCAACCCCAGCAAGACTGCTTTGGATTAAATGGATCTTGTGTGCAATATCATGCATCGGCTGATAAAGCGATTTTGTGTAACTCAACATCGCTATCAATATCCCGACCGTAATTCCAGAATCTACATTAATTAATGGGATGCCTTTCAAGAACAAAATGGCCATTGAGAAATAAAAACACAGCGACACAAATGGGTCAAACAAACTGAATGATTTAATGCTATCCATATGAGCAACATATGTTTTCTGGTTTAGATCAAAATATTTTTCATCAGTCTCTTTTTCCGAGTTAAAAGCTCTTAAGAGGGCTAAACCTCTCAAGATTTCATTGAGTGAGATGATCATTTCGGTTGATCTGTTTCTGATTATGTCAAAAAGCCTAAAAACCCATCTGGAAAAAGTTGGCATGATTGCTACGATGATCGGCAATGGGATAAGAACCCATAAAGAAACCGATGGAGCAATTCTGATCATGGCAATGGTCACACCAACAATCAAGAACAAATCACTAACAAGGGTAGTTAAAACCTGTGTGAATAAATCACTTATTGACTGGACATCATTGCTGACCCTGTGCACTATAACCCCAACGGGAGTTTTTTCAAAAAACGAAACCTTCAGGCTAACTAAACGATTAAAAAGATCTCGTCTCAACTCATACATAACTTCATTAGCCAGCCTGCCTAGGCTTCTGGTGGTCCACCAGCTTAAATAAAAAGCTAATAGAACTAAAATTAAGTACTTAATCCCGATTGTCAAGATCTCGCTGCTTGAAGCGTTAGCCCCAACAACCAAATGCTTATCAATCAACTCTCTTATTAGTAAAGGCTGAAAAACTGTTGTCGAAACAAGACCAACTAGTGCAAAAATAATGCCGATAATTTTCTTTTTATGGTGTTTAACCCTGTCCCAGAGCCATTTCAAAAGAGTCATTTGTGGGACTACAGGAACGTCACCTGTATCAAGCGTGCTCATTCCTCTCATTTGACACTTTCTCCCTGGCTTAATTTCCACATTTGAGCGAATTTCTTATTTTCCTTCAGCAGCTTATCGGGTTTTTCACAGGCCTCCATATCTCCATCCTTTGAAAGAAGTAGAACCTTGTCAAAGGAAAATATTGAAGATATCCTATGTGTAGAAACAATAACTGTTTTATCCTTGATGACATCAATAAGGTTGATTAATATTTTTGATTCAGTTTCTGCATCAACAGCACTTAAAGCATCGTCTAGTAATATCAATTTTCTATTTTGACATATTGCTCTTGCAAGAGCGAGCCTTTGCCTTTGTCCACCTGATAGAGAAATGCCTCTTTCTCCAACTTTTGAATTCAGTTGTCCTGACATTTTTTTGACATCAGAATCTAAAGCGGCAATCCTTAAAGCTTCCCACAGCTTGGCGTCCTCTATGCTTTTGCCAAGATCAAGGTTATATCTAATTGTTTCTGAAAATGTGACTGGATCCTGTGGGGACCAGGCAATCATGCTTCTCCATGCATCTTTATCGATGTTTTCTATATTTTGATTATTGACTAATATGGTTTTTTCTTCTGCAGAATAAAGAGCTGTTATCAATTTAAAAATTGTTGATTTACCACATCCTGTAGGCCCAACAATCGCTAATTTTTCCCCTTCCTTGAGGTGGAGCGATATTTGGTTTAGAACATTGTTTTCTTCAGAATATCTAAAGGACATATTCTTAAGCTCAATATCAACTAACTGTGGCTTGAAGCCTTGTGGTCTTAACTCTTGCGGCTCATCAATCATCTCCTGTATCCTCATTAAACTGGCTGTGCCTCTTTGATAAAGGTTAACCATAAAGCCAAGTGCCATAAAAGGCCAAACAAGATAATTAAAATACTGTAAAAAAGCAGCTAAGTCTCCGACTGTAAGGTAGCCAGATACAACTCGTCCTCCACCATAAACAATCAGAACAGTGATGCCTATACCTGCAGCAACTCTGAAAACAGGTTCAAACCAAGCATCTAAATTTGCAAGCTTAAAACCTTCATTTTTAACGTCACTTGCTTTTGAAGTTAAAAGCCTGGCTTCACCAAATTCCTGTCGGAATCCCTTTAGAGCCAAAATGCCTCCAGCAGCCTGCTCTACATGTGCAGAAAGTTTACTAAATGCCTCTTGAACCAATTTAAACTGCTTATGAAAAGCTTGACCCATATACCTTGTGAAAATCACTATTAAAGGGAACGGAACCAAAACCGCAAGAGTCAAATGCCAATCTAAGGAAAACATGAAACCAATGGTTAAAACACCCCAAACAATGCCATCAAAAGCGCAAATAACTAATATTCCGGACATATTCCTAACAGCTTCAATATCATTACTAGCTCGCCCCATAAGGTCTCCAATCTGGACTTTATCGTAAAACTTCATTGGAACCCCTGTAAGCCGTTTATAAAGCTTTTTTCTGAGTTCCCTTTCAACCTTTCTTGATGCTCCAAATATCAGTACTCGCCATGAGTATCTCAAAACAAGCGTGGCTATTCCGGCAATTAAAAAGACCCAGAAAACCTGTGTTGTTGTTTCGCTGTTCCAGGTTCCTTGTTCGATTCTGTCAATAACTTCTTTTGTAACGAGTGGAAGCAAAACCTGAATCACATCTAGAACCAATAATATGAAAATACCTAGTGATAAAGATTTCCAATGAGGTTTTAATAAATTAATGAAAATTTTTAACCGATTGTCACTTTTATTGTTGCTTGAATTCATTTTCTTTATGAGTTTAACCGTTAATCATATTACTAATACTAGAATTGGACAATCATGTCTCTAAAAGACGAGGCCTTAAATTACCATAAAAACCCCAAACCGGGGAAAACTGAGATAAAAGTTACCAAACCCTGTTTGACTCAAGATGACTTAACACTTGCTTACTCACCTGGTGTAGCAGAACCCTGTCTGGAAATACACAAAAACAAACAGGATGTATATCAGTATACAAATAAAGCAAATTTGGTTGCTGTTTTGTCTAATGGAACTGCTGTTCTTGGGTTAGGCAATATTGGCCCTGAAGCCTTTAAGCCAGTTGGCGAAGGTAAAGCGGTCTTGTTTAAAAAATTCGCTAATGTTGATGCATTTGATATAGAAATAAATGCTAAGACGTCAGAAGAAATCATTAATGTCACCCAGGCTTTGGAGCCGACTTTTGGAGGTATAAATTTAGAAGACATCAAGGCTCCTGAGTGTTTCGAGGTTGAAGAAAGGCTAAAAGAAAAACTAAACATACCAGTTTTTCATGATGACCAATGGGGAACTGCAATCATTACTGGTGCAGCTGTAATTAATAGCTTAATGCTTACAGATCGAAAATGGGGAGACTTGACTACAGTCATATCAGGAGCTGGAGCTGCTGGTATTGCGATGGGAAGGCTGCTTTGTCACCTAGGCCACAAAAGGGAGAAGATAATACTTGTTGATTCCAGAGGTGTTGTTTATATCGGAAGAAAAGATGGGATGAACAAATATAAAGATGAGTTTGCAACGAAAACTGACAAACGAACACTGGCTGATGCCTTAGATGGTGCTGATTGTTTTCTTGGGGTTTCTGTAAGAGACACTGTTACACCTA
>DLTY01000049.1:0-3680 GCA_002501535.1 bacterium UBP7_UBA7824 | reverse complement strand
AAAACAAGACCAGATGCAATCGTTGGAACAGGAAGGTCTGATTTTCCAAACCAGGTTAATAATGTTTTGGGTTTTCCTTTTATCTTTAGAGGCGCACTTGATGTAGCTGCTAAAGCAATCAATGATGAAATGATGGTTGCTGCAAGTGAAGCTTTAGCGGAATTGGCAAGAAGCTCAGTGACCAAAGAGGTCAAAGATGCTTATGGGATGGCAGATCTTACCTTTGGGCCAGATTATGTAATTCCGAAACCAACAGACAGAAGGGTTCTTTATCATGTCGCTCCAGCCGTTGCAAGAGCTGCTATAGAAACCAAAGTTGCAAGAAAGCAAATTGATATTGACACATATGGATACATGCTTCAAAGAAAAATAGAGCCAAGCCGAAGAATTCTTAAACCAATATTCAAAACTGCAGCTCGCAAAGGAAGAAAAATCATTTTCCCAGAAGGTGATGAACCTGTAATTTTGCAAGCTGCTGAAATACTGCTTGGAGACGCTTTGGCAAAACCGGTTCTCGTGGGAAACACC
The DNA here is from genome assembly GCA_002501535.1 of bacterium UBP7_UBA7824. Classification (GTDB taxonomy): domain Bacteria; phylum UBP7; class UBA6624; order UBA6624; family UBA6624; genus UBA6624. The sequence goes on along the minus strand of DLTY01000049.1, from coordinate 3,152 downwards.
AAAAAAATCCAAACCGCTGCTGAACAATCGAAAGTTGATATTTCAGCTATGGAAATACTGGACCCAGCGAAACACCCCGACAGAAAAGAATACGCAAAAAAATACCTGGAACTCAGGAGAAGAAAAGGCTTAACTAAAAAAGAAGCCGACAAAAGAATAAAAAGACCTGTCATTTTTGGAGCAATGCATCTTCGCCTCGGAAATGCGCATGGACTGGTTGTTGGACAAAATCTTTACTATAGACATTCACTCATACCGTTGTTCCAAATTCTGCCTACAGCGAATAAGGTGGAACATGCAATAGGGGGCTATGTAATTATTCCCAACAATGAAAATATATCTCCGATAGTCCTTGGTGATGCAACCATTGGAATAAAGCCATCGAAAAAAGATCTAGCGGAATCGGGAAAGCTTCTTGCTGATCTTGCTGAATCAATCGGCTTGGATCCTGTAGTTGCGTTTTTAAGTCATGCCAGTTTTGGATCAAGCCCGGATGATGAAGCTGCAAGAGTTCAAGCAGCCTTACGACTCTTCAGAAGCAAATGGCCTGAAATACCTGCTGATGGTGAAATGCAAGCTGATGTTGCCCTTAATACAAAAATAATCAAGAAAACATACCCATTCTCACCCCTTGCAAATGAATCAAGAGTTAATGTTCTTGTGTGTCCAGACCTTGACAGCGCAAACATATCTTACAAGTTGTTACAATCTTTAGGAGAGGCTCATTTGGTTGGACCTATATTGCTAGGCATGAAACACCCTGTTCATGTTCTTGAGAGACACTGTGGTGTTGGACAAGTTGTCGAACTCGCCGCATTGGCAGCAGCTCAAGAATATGAGTAACAAAAAAAACAGCTCTTACAAAGAGCAACTTGAGCTTGCAAGAAAAATGCTTCTATCACTTGAAAAAGGTGATGCTGAAAACCAACTGGAACTATTAAAACAGATTATGGATCTGTCACAAGACCTAACCAGTGAGAACTCAAAATCATCTGAAGCTTGGATGATGCTGGGTTTGACGCAGTACTGGTCTAGTGACCCCAATGCAAAACAAAGCTTCAAAACCGCACTTGACTTAAGCAAAAAAACCGAATCAAACACTAGGGCAACATGTTTGTACCATATCGGGAAAATATCTCTATCTCAAGGAGAGCTTGAAGATGCGGAAACAATGTTTGACAAAGTATTGAAAATAAAATCCAACCACATACATGCACTTCATGACATGTCAATAATTTATGCAAAAACCAACAGATCAAAAGATGCTATTAAATTTCTTAAAATGGTTGTTAAGGAGGACTCTGATTTCCCTGGTGCAGCCGAAAATCTAAGTGTTTTATTATTTCATGAAGAGTAAACAAAAAATGACAAAAAAATCATTGCAAAATCTTGAGGATTTCAAGCTGCATTGGAAAAGGATAAAAGCAATTGCTGAACCATGGCTACTTTGTGCTGGAGCTCATGACATGCCAGAAACAAATACCGATGAAGAAGACGCCTTGGCCAGAGAAAAAGAATGGATTGCAAAAAACCTCATCCCGGTAGCGCTGACAATTGGCGGTAATGACGAAAGAGCCAGTATAGTTGCAAAAGGAATTAAGCAATTATTGGACATATCAACCAGCCTAAGAGATTTGGGTGCATCGGTTGAGAGAAAGCAAAACTTCCAAGCGCAATGGAACTATACAAATAATCGAATTGGAATTACATTATCGATGTTTGAAAAAGGTGCTGACATAAAAAGCATAAGAAAACAAGAAGAAGCTTTGTATCCAACATCAGCACAAAAAAAGGTCAATGTTTTAAACAAGGTTGTTGGTTTTATTGTCATGTTGTTAGTATTGTGGAAAATGCTAGATCTAGCTTATATCGCCATGCAGGTCTCTAAATATGGGGACAAATGCGCTAGAGCGTCAAGCTCTCAGGTGTTTGAAGTTGATTGTTTGCCTAACTTTGTGCCTTTTGTTGACTAAGGTAGTTCATAAAATTTGAAACTGTCCAGGATGTAGCTGCCAGCAACTGCAAGCAATCACCAAGTTCATATGAGCCATAAACAATAACAGAAACGATCCAGGAAACACTCGCAATAGATTGAAAAAGCCATTCAAGATTTATTTTGGAATTACCTTTTTTTTGAATACGATCTTTGCTCATCAGCAATCACACTCATCGGCACAACAGCTCAAATCATCTAAGTAAAAACCTTCTTGGCGATAATATTCCAATATCTCTGTATCCAATTCCAATCTTTCACCAATTGCATTTGCAACAACGCCAAATCTTTGGCGATACTTATATATGAAACAAAAAATTAGATTCTCATGACGAACCTGTGGGCCAACAAGGAAAAGACCTGGTGTTTTTGTTGATTCATCTTCTTCATTCAATAAAGCATAGGACTCTTCTTTGTCCCATTCAAACAAATCTTCAATAAGGGTGAGACTGCTTTTAAAGCCAGTAGCCAAGATAGGTGGTGTTTTACTTGTATGTATTTTTGATTTTCCTTTTATTTCAATCAAGTATTCATCGCCCTTCTTGGAAACCTTTTTAATCTTCGACTTTCCTATCAGGTTAATTCGGCCATGCTTCATCTCTTCCTCGAGCCTTTCCGTGGTAAAGGGCGATAAGCTTAAGCTTGGATCTGTGGTTCTGTCTCCCCAGGGGGCATTGCCATCCAACACATAAACCTCTTTGCCTAAACGGCTTAAATGAACTGCAGCATCAATCCCGCTTTCATAACCACCTATGATGAAATGTTCGTCTCCTTTTACATCTTTCCAGCTTTTGACTTTACTGTTGTGTAAGCACAATTCTGATCCTGGGAAAACAGTCATATTAGGGTATTGAAACTCTCCTGCAGCCCAAATGAGGAAACGTGTCCTTACCTCTTTGCCATTGGTTATTTTCAAACTGAAGACACCTTTTGAATAGGTGACTTTTTCAATATTTGTATGTTCAACAATTGGCAGATTGCAATATTCCACTAGGCTTTTCAAATACTCAGCGTACTCCTTGCCAGTTGGATGTTCTTTTCTGAGAAAATAAGCGGGAGAGCTTCTCGCCATAATTGAATTAAGGTCAGCTTGCCCGTAAAAGTTTGTTGTAAAAGAAGGTGTGATCAAGCGCATTTCTTTTGGCCACTTCTTGAAAGA
>DLTY01000003.1 GCA_002501535.1 bacterium UBP7_UBA7824 | reverse complement strand
GCCATAGTCAGTGCCCTGCCTGATGCGTCAAACTCAACCGGCAGTGTCACTATGTGGAAAACAACCGCAAAGGCAAAGCCTATGATGCCAAGCCAGACAAGATTCATTGCTCCGGTTATGAATCCGAAAAGCAGAAGCGGTGTCGCCATTGAGCTTCCCAATGTCGCAACGGGAACAAATGCTGTTCGGACCTGGAGGGACATGCTCTTCTCCGCATGCTGCATGGCGTGTCCAGCCTCATGCAGTGCAACCGCAACGGCAGTCACGCTTGAGTTCCTGAAATTCTCCGGACTCAGCCGGATTGCCTTGGCTTTCGGGTCGTAGTGGTCAAAGCGGCCCTCTTCGACAATGATGCCGGAGACCCCTTTCTTCTCAAGTACCATTTCCGCAGCCTTCGCTCCAGTCATTCCAGTCCCTTCGGGAATCCTGTGACCGCGCTCCATGGATCTCCTTACGGAATTCTGGACCGCCGATGAGATGATCATGAAAATTATCAACCATAAAAACATAACAAAACCTCCAAACCCTATTCTACAAAAAACCTAAGTCGGTTTCAAATCAATAGTAAGCTGTTGGCCAATCTGATTGATGGCACTCTGTCCCGTTGCCCCAGTCACCAAGGTAAGAGTTTCTCCTGATGCTGACAAGTGGTCCAAGCTCCCTGGTCACTGAACGTACCTCTGCGCAATCATTGTTCCCTGGTGCAGAATTGAGCGCAAACCATGTGTCATAGTCATCACCCATAAAAGTGTTGACAGTTGCTGATGACTGTATCCTCCATTCAAAGCAGTTCGACCCCGCTCCTCCTGTTGGAACACAGAATGCCCAATCATCTCCTGGACGTGTGTCATCGTCCCAATTTGTAACCGCTGTAGCAAACCATTCAATTGTGTTGCCTGCGGAAGTGCCTGCATACATCAAATCGTTATCTTCAGGATGAGGATGATACCTGTAAATATCGCAATTTGCATCTGCGGGAACAGTGTTGACGGACGCTTCAAAGCTTACCCATCCATTGACATCAAGGCCCCATTGGCATGAAATCAAATCATAGGTTGTTTGGGTGACTGGATTTATGACCTCTCCATTTGTGCACCCTCCTGCAGCATCTGCTCCTGAACTGCAGAAATCAGCGCCACTCATCAGCCTGGTGACATCAACAATAGTGGTTGCCATTGGTTCATTACCGATGTCCTCTACACCAAAATTCCCCCAAGCAAGCGCATACCTGGTATCAGGAATAAGTTCATCACCAGTGATTGCAGGTGTTCTTGATTCCACCCACCATTCACCTGCAGAATGCATTCTCCAATGCGATGATGCCGCTGGAGCGGAATCTCCTCCACCGCCACAAGAAACAATCGCTAAACAAAAAACCAAACTCAATAAAATTTTTTTCATACAAACAACCTCCAAGGAAACGAAATGATGATTATACATAAAGGGGGGACTATAGGGGGGTATATACAAAGGTTAAAGGAGGATTACAAAGGAGGACTAGGAAAAGCATGCATGCCGGATGCCCATCCCTTTCTCGCACACATTATGTGCGCACATGCGCATCGCGCATCTCAAGGGGGGAGACTATAGAGGGGGGATTAGAAAGGGATGGTCTGGAAGGGGGAAAGAAGCAACTTTGCTGAAAATTTAAAGGTATATATGTTTAAGGAGGTGCGATTATGAAGATTGATCTTGATTGGTTTTGTGTTTGGGCAGGCATCGGCTGGATGCTTGGAATGGAAGCCGTAAACAACAGTTGGACCTGGAATGATGCCGTAGAGCCTTTCTTGGCATGGACCCTTTTTGCTATGGGTTTGATGTCCAGAGCCCAAAGATCCTCTAAGTAGAGAGTGTTGTGCGCATGGTGGTTTTGACCATATGCGCACATACAATCTATACCCAATGAATGAAATGTACCGGCCTGAAAAAAATGACAAATTTACATTTGGCTTATGGACAGTCGGCAACCCTGGAGGAGATCCTTTTGGATTGCCCACAAGGGAAAAAATTGACCCTGTCCAAATAGTTCACGGACTTGCCGAATGTGGCGCTTATGGCGTAAACCTGCATGATAATGACCTAATCCCTTTTGGATGCAGCCAAAAAGAAAAAGAAGCAATTATCGAAAAATTCAAAAAAGCCCTAAAAGAAACTGGCTTAAAAGTTCCAATGGCAACGACAAACCTGTTCCATCACCCCGTATTCAAGGATGGGGCATTCACGTCTAGTGATCCAGAAATTAGAGCATTTGCATTACAAAAATCCATGCAATCAATCAGTATGGGTGTTGAATTGGGGGCTGAAACAATTGTTTTTTGGGGCGGTCGTGAAGGCGCGGAAACAGATTCTGGCAAAGATCCAAGGGATGCAATTGGTTGGTATCGAAATGCAATCAACTTTTTAAGCCACTGGATAGTCGAAAAGGGTTGGAATCTCAAATTTGCACTTGAGGCAAAACCGAATGAGCCAAGAGGGGATATCTACTATCCAACTACAGGCTCAATGCTTCATTTCATCTCCACTCTAGACAAACCGGAAATGTGTGGAGTAAACCCTGAAGTTGCCCATGAAAACATGACTGGCCTTTCGATGGTGTTTGCTGTTGCACAGGCAATGGAGGCAGGCAAGCTTTTCCACATTGACCTCAACGCACAAAAGATAGGAAGATACGATCAAGATTTGCGGTTTGGCAGCGAAGACATCAAGGGTGCTTTCTTCTTGGTGCGCTTGCTTGAAGGATGTGGTGGATATCCAAAATATGATGGCCCAAAACATTTTGATGCCCATGCCTATCGCACAGAGAACCAAAAAGGGGTTTGGGATTTTGCAAAAGGCTGTATGAAGACTTACAAAATGCTTGCCGAAAAAGCAAATTCATTCAATGAAGATCCTGAAGTAAAAGAAATACTTCTTGAAAACCATAGTGACTCAAAAAACTTAAGCAGCATTCTCTCTTACTCTAAACACAATGCTGAAACAATCTGGAAGATGGATGTAGATCCAGAAAAACTGTCTAAAGCAGGATTGCAGTATGAAAAACTTGATCAGATTGCAATTGAGCACATCATGGGCACTAGATAATCGTGTCTTTATATATCGGTCTAGATATTGGAACACAAAGCACCAAAGCTCTGGTTTGGGATACTGAAATCCAGACTGTCATAAGCAAGGCACAACATTCTTACGGCTTGGATTCAAATGAAAATGGCAAAGCGGAACAGCACCCATCTGTGTGGGTTGATGCTGTCAATAAATCACTCGCCAAAGCGCTTGAGAACATCAAAGACAGGCAGAAAATAAAAGGCATTGGGGTTTCTGGACAACAACATGGTTTCGTGGCTTTGGATAAAAAAAACACAGTAATAAGACCTGCAAAACTATGGTGCGACACAGAGACGCGCAACGAGGCAGAAGATCTTTCCAACGTAGTTGGAAAAGCAATCCCTGTTCGCTACACAGCAAGCAAAATATTATGGATGAAAAGAAAAGAGCCAGATAATTTCAAAAAGCTTGACACCGTTCTGCTGCCACATGATTACATTAATTTTTACCTAACTGGTCAAAAAGTAATGGAGGCTGGTGATGCGAGTGGCACTGGTTTTTTTGATATTAAAAATCGAGATTTTGACAAAAAAGCAATAGCAGCAATAGATGATGATCTTGAGGGTTCGGTTCCAAGGCTTGTTGACCAGTTCCAACCCATAGGCAATATCAAAAGAGAGATCTCAGAGCTTTTTGGAATTAACAAAAAAACCATAGTGTCACCAGGAAGTGGTGACAATATGATGAGTGCGCTTGGTTCGGGAATTCTGCAAAGTGGTATATTTGCAATCAGTCTTGGAACCAGTGGAACGGTTTTTTGCCATAGTGAAAAGAGTCTCCAGGATTCAGACCCGGAAGTCTCTTCTTTCTGTGATGCCATAGGTGGCTGGCTGCCTCTTTTTTGCCTAAATGAATGCGCATTAGGGTTAGATGCATTGACTGACCGTTTTAATTTGAGTCATGAAAATCTAGCCAAGATTGCGTTTCAGAACCCCGACCAAAAGGAAGGCAGGGTTTACCTGAAAAAAATATCCAACATAACGAAATCTTTGAAAACAGGATACGACAAGGTTTGCACCGCCTGCAAGCCTGCAAAAGAAATCAGGATTGTTGGTGGTGGCTCCAAGAACAAATTATGGGTTCAAATGATTGCCAATATATTCAACTCGAACGTTGCGGTATTATCTGAATGTGACACAGCTCCCCTAGGGGGTGCAATTCAAGCATCAATGGTGAATGGCTGCACAAGCAGCCAAGATCAACTAATTAAGGAAATTATTAAACCAAATAGTTAAGCTGCTGAAACGTTAGTAGCTCTTTCGCCTTTGTCATCTGTGGTTATTTCGAATTCAACTGCTTGATTTTCAGCTAATGTTCTGAAGCCATCACTCTGAATATCAGAAAAATGAACAAATACATCGCCTCCGTCGTCTCTTGATATGAAGCCGAAGCCTTTCTTTTCGTTAAACCACTTTACAGTGCCTTTTACTCTGTCTGCCATGTGTATCTCCTTGTGTAATGATTTGTACTATTCTAGTTAAGTTTTTACTACCAGCCTCTTTTAGGCGGTGTTTTAGGCGCTTCTTCCTGGCGATATGTCAATCTTTGCCTTAAATCATCCTGATATTTTTGCCAATGCTGCAAAAAATCATTTCCGATTACCATTTGTGGATTAGAGTTTTTGTAACCCTGCTCGTCCTCCATAACCTTGATGATGGGGGGCATCCTGTAAAGGGAATCGAGCAAGCCTGTGCCTTCGTTCAATTGTCTTTTGAACAAAGCCTCTCCATAATATGTAAAGTTCCTTGTGTCTGTGCATCCAAAAGAACTGTGATTTGGATCTGCAGCTGTGGCAACAAGGGTCTTTGGTGATTCGAGACCTGGAATAAATCCGCCAGAAAAACATGCAGATACAATAAGCATTCTCCAGGGTATGTCTGCATCATCAAGCATTGTTCTTATTTCTTCTGAATCCAAATTGTTTCTGAACTGTCTCGGCAACGTCATTGACAATTTATGACTTCTTGAGCCATGTGATGTGAAATAAATAAACAGAATATCCTCTTGGCCCATCTTTTTGCCCAAAAATTTCAATATTTCAGCAATATTCTCCTTTGTTGCAAAAAGATACCTGTTTGCTGTCTTGACATTGTTAACTAACGACAAACCAAAAGATTTTTTGCCAGAACCATACAGGTCATGATACCTGTCTTCAAAGAGATTATGAGCATATAGTGTTTCCCTCATGAACACATCCTGGTCACCATAAAGAGCAACACCCAGGAAAAAAAGATCGATTTCACCTGGATTCTCATTTGCGATTTCAGAATTCAAGGATTTCCTGACCAATGATTGAACTGCTGAATAGTCCTTTCTTGCTTGGGACGGACCTCTTGACGGATTAATCTTGCTAGGTGCAGCAGCACATAAAAAAAAGGCCAAAAACAAAGAAAGGTATCTCAATTTCGAATCAAATTATACTACTCTTCCCCCTTCCAGACCATCCCTTTCTAATCCCCCCTCTATAGTCTCCCCCCTTGAGATGCGCGATGCGCATGTGCGCACATAATGTGTGCGAGAAAGGGATGGATCTGAATGCCTTGTTGCTCCCTATTCCTCTCTTCCACACCATCTCTCCTATCACCCTTATACATACCCCCCTCTATAGTCTCCCCCCTATATATAATGTTTAATAATGACTGCAAGCAGACATCTTCTATCTGGATTAACAGGCTGTCTCCTGCTCCTTTCATCCGCATGTAGCGATGAATTCAAAACTCAAGATAAGCATTTAAAACAATGTCCAACCAAAATTTTTGACAAAGGTGCAATAGTCTTTGAAAGCATCCTTGTGTGCGGAACATCAATGGTTCCACAAGCAAAAATTGCCCATGCGGCAAATGTTGCAGCCCAATGGCTTGACAATAATCAGGATGGCGTGGTCGATAATCCTGCAGTGCTTAAAGAGCTCAAAAAGAACAAGGCCACTCTGCTCATGAGCAAGATAGGCTTTTCGGAAATCTTCATG
>DLTY01000021.1 GCA_002501535.1 bacterium UBP7_UBA7824 | reverse complement strand
TCCTTTATCTGATATTAAAACATTGCTTCCAGCACCTAAAATCAGCCATCTTTTTTTATTCGAAAGAATTTCAATTGCTTCTTTTAGCTCTTTGAGAGTTGATGCAATTAGAAGTTTCTTTATCCTCCCACCAATCTTGAAGGTGGTTAGATTTCTTCCATCAAAGTCTTTGAATTTTTGTAGCATTAATTAATTTGACAAAGCTGGAATGTTTGATTAGCAATTTTATGTATGTTTCCCGCTCCTAGAAAAATAATTATGTCATTTTCACCATTTACAAGATTTTCAATCATGTCTTCTCGCTGAACAAGTTGGCAATCAGAATTATTGCTTACAAGAAGTTCACTGCTAATTCCATCAATTTCTTTTTCCCCTGCTGTATAGATTGGCAATATAAGTTTTTGATTGAATTCAAAAGAATTTAAAACATTTGAAAATTGTTCATGTGTTTTTTGTAACCTTGTATATCTATGTGGCTCGAAAACAATTCCAATTTTTTTGTTTTTGTATTTACTTTTAATACTTTTTAGTGTTTCTCTTAGCGCTGTGGGATGATGTGCATAGTCTGAAAAAATTTCACCTACAGCAGTGTTTCCAATTCTTTCCATTCTTCTGCCTACACCTTTGAAAGACCTTAACCCTTCGTAGATTTCATTTTCATCCATCCCTAATGTTAAACACGCACCAATTGCTGAAAGGACATTTCTTGCGTTATGCTTGCCAGAAAGAGGCAAAAAGAATTCACCTAAAGGCAAGCCGTAATAAAGAACCCTCATCAGCATCCCTCTTTCGCCTTCGCTAATTATTTTCCCTTCCAGCAATGCTCTATCAGCCATGCTTCCTTGCCCAAGTTCTTTGTCACTTTCAATGAGGGCTGTTGTAATGATGCTGCCTGGTCTAATGGAGCTATTTTCAAGTATTTTTGACATTCCTAATCCTTTTTCTCTAGGCATTACAAAATTGCATTTCTCATCACGGCTTGTTAAATAGTCCGTAATGTACCTTTCAAGATTTTCCATTGTTCTGTATGTATCCATATGATCGCAGTCTAGATTGTTTAGAACAAGTGTTGTTGGGTCTAGATTGACAAATTCAGGATTACTTTCATCTGCTTCAACAACAAAGTATTTATTATTTCCAACTCTGTAGCCAGCATTCCAATTAAGCATTTCTCCACCAATAAGAACATTGGGGTCTCTTCCAGATTTATATACAATCCATGATATTAAAGAGCTCGTTGTTGTTTTTCCATGGGTTCCAGTTATAGCTATTCTTTTTTCTGCTTTGTTAAATTGTTTTGCAAGAAATATCGGTCTATGCAATCTTGTTATGTTTCTTTGTTTTGCTTCTTGAACTTCTATATTGTTTTCTGGTATTGCATTTGAATAAACAACAAGATTACAATTTTCTGGAATATTCTCTTCCGAATGTTTTAGCTTGCAGTCAAAACCAAGTTCAGTTAGTTTTTTTACTGATTTTTCTGAAATATCAGAACCTGAAACCTTGTATCCTTTTTCTGCGCACCATCTGGCAAGCGGCTCCATGCCACTTCCTCCCATTGCTATAAAGTGTATATTTTTTTGACTATCCATAATCAACCTCCTTTTATTTTTTCGATAAAGTACATTCCTCTTTGTTCATAGCCTGCAAATTCGTCAAAACTTGCCGTTCCTGGGGATAACAATATGGTTTTTCCTTTTCCGTTATTTTTCGCTTTTTGAATTGCTTTTTTTAATGATTCACATGGTTTTGAAGAATCTACTGAAAGCTTGTTTGCTTCTTCATGTAGTGCATGAGATATATCTCCAAATGGTATTAATTTCATTTTTTTCTTTTTTATCTTTTCTAATGTTTTTTTATAGCTAAGGTCTTTGTCGCTTCCGCCCATTAAGACTATTGATCCAGCAGGAGTTCTTTCTATAGCTGTCAATGTGGCAAGAGGTGTTGTTGCTTTTGAATCATTAATCCAATGAATTCCATCGTTTGTATTGATTTTTTGATATCTATGCATTAATGTTTTAAAGTTCATGACTGATTGTTTTGCTATATTGTGATTTAGATTTAATTCTTTTATGCATAAGCCAAGAGTAGATAAAGTGTCTTCATGAATATCTTCTCTTAGGTTTGAAAATTCATTTTTCTTTATTTCTTTTTCTTTTGCTTTGCCTGTTATGTATTTTTTTTCAAGATCAGGGTTTACTATTCTCAAATCATTAGAATCCTGGTTTTTGAAAATTGTTCCTTTGCAGATTTTGTAATCTTCGATTGTTTCATGCCAGTCAAGATGATTTTGTGAGAGATTTAAATAGATACCTATGTTTGGTTTCAGGAAAGCCAGTCTTTTTGATTGAAAACTTGAAACCTCTATTACCCAATATTTATAATTATTTTTCAATACATCCAAGGGAGAAAGACCATAGTTTCCTAATGCTATTGATTTTTCCCCATCTGCATTTAAAACATCTACAAGCAAGCTTACAAGTGTTGTTTTTCCAGCAGTTCCAGTTACGGAAATTATTTTTGGTAATTTTTTTTCAAAAGATACAAGCCCAATATCACAGTGTATCGGTATGTTTAAATCTTGAGCTTTTTTTAAAATTGGATTTGTAGAGCGTATTCCAGGAGAAGCAACTATTGCCTTGATGTTAGAGAGATCTTGATTCCAGTTCATGTATTTTTTTGATTTTTTATTATCGTCATAAACAACAATTTTTTCTTTTTTCCTCTCCAAGTATTCAGCAGCCGATTTACCACTTATCCCCATACCGTAAATAAGTGTTTTCATCAGTAGGTAACACTTCCTATTAATGAGATAGTTAAAAATAATTGAAAAAAGAAAGCTGAATAAGCTATCTTGTTTTCGCTCCATCCTTTTTTTTCAAGATGATGGTGAAACGGAGCCATTAAAAATACTCTTTTGCCAAATTTTTTATAAAAGAAAACCTGAATCACAACAGTTGTAATTTGAAAAACAGGTACAGAAAGTAGCAAGAAAGTAACCATCGGTTCGCTTTGCAGTGAATATATTGCAATGAATCCCACTATTGCCCCAATTGTGTAAGAGCCAGTTTCACCCATAAATAATTTAGCAGGATGTTTATTGAAAGGTATCCATGAAAGCATCAGCAAACCTAATAAGATAAAGATAAATTTAGAGCCTACGATGGGAAAGCCTACACCCATTGCTTGAGAGACTATATAAAGCATCAAAAGTCCAATTGGTGTTGCAAGGATAACTGCCGCCAGAAGACCATCAGATCCATCGGTAAAATTAATACCATTGACGGCAGTACCAAACAATAAGAAACCAACAGCTAAGTTGGTATATAAATCCCAAGGTAGGAAGTAATACCCTAAAAGAGAGCCAACTAAAAATTGAGCTAAAAGTCTATATCTTGCAAGAAGACCCTCTTTTTTACCGTTTATTTTGTATAAGTCATCTAATAGGCCTGTTATGAACATTATCGTTATTGCTAACAAGGGTACCCATAGGATGTTTTCTTCAATTAAAAAATTAGGTAAAAAAATATAAAGTGGAACGATTGACATCACGAAAAAAATCCAACCTGCTGCTGTTGGCGTACCTGTTTTTTTAAGGTGTGATTCCAACCCTTCCTCTCTTACATACTGACCCCAGCCTTTTTTGTCCGCGATTTTTAAGTATGAATTAAATGAAAATATTGTGATTATAAATATTCCAATTAAGAGATTTTGGTAGTTTAAATTATTACTTATGTGAATGTTGTTATGCAGATTTTGATTGAAAATAAAATTAAAAATTATTAAAAAGCACAATGTGTAAAAAATAGAGTGCTTATTAAAAATGTTCATTTGTTACGTAGAAAAAATCTCCCTAATTTTTTTTGTAATTTTTTCAAGCTGCATTGATCTTGAGCCTTTTACCAGTGTAACTTTTGCTGAAAAGTCATATTTTTTTAAATCATCCAAAAGATCATCAGTTGTAGGGTAGTGTTTTCCACTTATTCTTGACTCCTCTAATGCATATTTTGCTAAATTTCCAACTGTTAAAAATTCAGAATATTTGTTATCTTTAATTATTTTTCCAATTTTTTTATGCATTTTTATTTCATCTTTGCCGGTTTCTAAAATATCTCCAAGTATCATTATTTTTGGTCTTTTAGCAGATATTGAAGAAGCCCATTTGATACTTTCGCTTGTTGATTTCACACCTGCGTTGTAACAATCATCTAGCAAAACTCCATCATTGCTTATCGCATATATTTCTTTTCTGTGTGGAAGAGGTTTAACTTTTTCTATTCTTGTTATGGCGTCATTTAAATCAATATTGAAGCTAACAGCTGTAGACAATGCTGCTAAAGAGTTTTCAACCTGAAAAGAACCTGGTAGTCTTAAGTTAACTTTATATATTTTATTTTTGTATTTGATCTTGAAGTTAGGAATTCCATATTTGTCTAATTTAACCTCTTTAGAGCTGATTTCTTCACCAGGTCCCCATTTGACTATTTTTGCACCAGATGAAAGTCTAGATATTTCTTGATGGTGATTGTTTTTTGACGATATTACTAAGGTTTTATTTTCTCCCCAGCCGGAAACCAATGAACCTTTTTCTTTGATCACTCCCTCTATACCACCTAGGTATTCTGCATGGCTGTTGCATATGAGGGAATAGACCGCACAATCTGGTTCTGCAATTTTTTTTAGGTAGTTGATATCTCCCGGATTTTTTGCACCCATTTCAAGAACCATATATTTTTCTGTACCTTTTGCATTCAGTATTGAATAGGGAAGCCCAATTTCATTATTAAAGGAGTAGGGTGAAGCGACAACATCATCAGCTGTTCCAAGTGCTGCGGCAGTTAAATCTTTGATTGTTGATTTGCCTACAGACCCTGTTATGCCAATGACATTTTGATTCCATTCTTTCCTTGCTCTATTCGCTAGTTTTCCATATGCGGCTTGTGGGTCTTCAGAGTTCAATAACCATATCTTTTTGCCAAGGTCTAATTTTTTATTTGAAATTATTGCTGAAGCCCCTTTTTGTATTGCTTGTTTGATAAACTCTGTACCATTTGTTTTTTTGCCAGCTATTGCAACAAATAAAGAATTTTGTTTTATTTTTCTTGAATCATTAGTTATGTAAAGATCATCAGTCGGCATTTGCCCTTTGCCTTTTGTTTGCAAAGCTTTTGCTATACTGTGGGGGTTTAGGCGCAACTTGCAAGAACCTCCTTAGCGAAAAGCAAATCATTATGAGGCTTCTTTACTTCACCAATTATCTGATGTTCTTCATGACCTTTTCCTGCAATAAGTACAACATCATCTTTCTTTGCTGATTGAATTGCACTTTCAATTGCTTTTTTTCTATCTTTTTCAACTTCAATTCTTTTTGCATGCTTGTAATTTTTCAACATGTCTTTAATTATTGAATCTGGATTTTCTGTTCTGGGGTTATCTGACGTGATAAATAATTTATCTGCATTCATCCCTGCTTTCATCATTTCGGGCCTTTTGCCCTTGTCTCTATCTCCACCACATCCAAACACAGCAAAGACTCTTCCTTTACATATTTTTTTTAATGATTGAATTGAATTTTTTATTGCATTTGGTGTGTGAGCATAATCAATAAATACATTTGTTTTTTCATTTTTTATTTTTTGCATTCTTCCAGGTATGTTTTTTAAACCGTATATTCCGTTTACCATCTCAGATTCAGAAAAACCAAGGCTATAACATAAAGATATAGATGTAAGTATGTTTTCTATTTGGAAATCACCTACAAGGTTTGTTTCCACTTCGATATTTTTTCTTTCAGGAAGATTGATTTGGATAATTGATTTTGTTAATGTTTTGGAAACGACTTTTCCAACTACATCTCCTTTCTCTCTACCCCATGTTATCCAATTGAGTTTCGGATATTTTTTTTGCAATGCTTCAAGCCATGGAGAGCTTGAGTTAATTATTGCAGGTGAGCCGTTATTTAATTTTGAAAAAATCAGAGATTTTGCTTTGAAGTAGTATTTTTGATTTCCATGAAAATCTAAATGATCCCTGGTTACCCTGTTGATTGCAGCAGCCTTTAGCTTAATTGGATCTATTCTGTCCTGAAATAAACCATGTGATGAACATTCAATAACTGCATATTCATATTTTTTTTCGTACAACTTATTTAAAGTGTTTAGCAAGTCAGAAGTTTGAGGTGTGGTTAATTGTGTTTTGATATTGATATCGTTACCTTTTACACCTAGTGTGCCTATAGAAGCTGATTTTTTTGATTCATTGATGATGCTGTTTGTAAGCATTGAGGTTGTTGTTTTTCCATCTGTACCAGTGATTCCGATAATTTTTATGTTTTTTATTGTTTCTTTGTAAAGATTTTTGATCAGATCTTTTTTTGACCTTGCTGTGTCTCCGATTATTTGATTTACTCTAAGATCTCTAAAGAATACTGGACTAAGTATTGCTGACGCACCTCTTTGCTGTGCTTCTATTGCGTGTGCGCGTACGCCCGCATGCGTTATAAATATATCTCTTTTTTGAACTTTTCTGGAATCTTCTTTTATTTTTGAAACTTGACTATTAAGATCGCCTTGATATAGACAGTCAATCGTGGAGATTAATTTTTGTATTTGCAATTAAATTAAAGCCTCCATGATTGACCCTGCCAGGAAGAGAATTCCGCTTGCAACAATAGTCCCAACGACTATCGTTGTAGCCCATTTTGGTATATTTTCCACCATTAAACAACTAGTGTTGAAACAATGAAGTAACCAGTTAGTATTACTAGAAAAAATACAGGAACTAGTAGTTCAAAAAAGAAATCTAATGCTCCTGGTTTTCTGTTATTGTTCATAATGCCTCCTTTTCAGCATATTTTTTTTATTCAACATGGCCCTCGAAGGGTATTTCGGCTAATTCAACTCTTTGTTCGTAGCTGAGAGATTTCAATAGATGCTCCCTCTCTTCGACAAGTTGCTTCCATATTGGGGGAGAGTAAAGTGCAATTCTTTGCACTCCTCCAATATATGCAATATCTTTAATTCCCGCTAATCCAAGAACTTCTAAAGGTAATGACACTCTTCCAGATGGATCTATTCTTCTAACAATAGCGTTTTCTTCGTACATTGAAACAATCCTCAAGCTTTCTGCTTTCGTTAGCCTTTCGCCAGATTTTGTAACAAAACCTTCCGAAGCAAGATTTCTTAAATGATTTAAATGAGTTAAATGACTTTTTCCAGAGTAAATTAAAACTCTACGTCTTATTTCATCTGCATCATCTAGAACAACGATGATATTTTTTAATTCATCAAAAATTCTTCTTTTATCAGAAGGGACGACGAATCTGCCATTTTTGTCGATTGTGATTTGTGTGCCAATAATTGCCATTTTCTTCAAATTTCACCCACTAGTATATAACGTCATTATTACCTCTGTCAAGTATTTAGAGTGTTTTTTATTCCATTTTTAGTTAGGTAAAATATATAAAAGTTGATCAAGCCTGTCTAAAATAGTAAGTAGCAATTGATGAAAAAAACTGGATTAATGGAAATTTTTTATTCTTTCTTGAGGGAATTGTTACGAAGGCATCATGGGAAAAGGCCATCCAGGCTTTCTTCTAAAGTTATTAGTATTGGCTCTGTTCAAGCAGGTGGAGCAGGAAAAACACCAATTTCTATATTAATTTCAAAATATTTATTAGAAAAGCGTAAAAATGTAGGAATTGTTGTTTTGGGTTATGGGGGCAAGAGAAACTGGGATAATAAAATTTTTGGCCCTGGGCAACATTTTTGTAATGTTGAAGCTGGAGATGAAGCGAGTCTAATTAAGAAAGAAGTTCCTGGTTTGATTGTTGCAATCGGGAAGGATAAAAATTACCTTTGTAAAGAGTTATCTAAAATTGGATGCGACGTCATTATTTTAGAAGATGGTTTTCAGTGGTCATCAATAGAGGTTGACCTAAATATAGTTTCCGTTTCAAGCAATAAGGCATCGATACCCTTTCCAAAAGGTTTATTAAGAGAGTGGGGAAGCTCTTACTCTCGTGCTGATTGTTTGCTCTCGATGCCAAATGCAGATTTTTCAGAAATTAAAAGATGGGCACCCTCTATTAAGAAATTTAAAATCAAATCAAAGGGGAATAGCTGGCTGAATGAGAATTGGGAGCCAACAGACCCTCCGTCAATGCGGCTACCTTTAGCTGCTGGTATAGCAAATTCTAAAAACTTGGAAGCGGAACTGAGGGATGAGGGTATTGATTGTTTTAATCTAAACATACCTGATCATGCTGTTTCTTCTAAGTGGAGGAATCTTGCTATCATGAATGCTAGATCTTACGGCGGTGTAATCATCACAAAAAAAGATGCTTCAAGATGGAGCTTAAAAGGTTTCCCTTGTTGGATAAGGGTTAGGAGAATGGAACTTCCTGATGATTTTTTGAAATTTTTAAATGAGAATATTATGTTATGAAAATGTATTCTTTGAAAAATGGATGTGATCTTCTTGAATCCTTGCTTGATTTTGCAAAAAATAGAAAAATTCAATCATGTTGGATCTTTGGCATAGGTGCTTTAAAGCAGGCAAATATAGCTTGGTACAACCAAAAAGAAGAGAAATATGAGGAAATTTCTATTAGTGAAGATTTAGAAATAGTTTCTTTATCTGGGAATATTTCATTAAAATCTGATTCAAATTTTAAAGATGATATTTTTCCTCATTTTCATATAAGCTTATCTGATAAAAAAGGTCAAACTTACGGAGGGCATGTTTTAAAAGGTTGCAAAGTGTTTGTTTGTGAGTTTATGGTTATGCAATCTTTAAATCAAAAAGTTAGATTTTTTGATAAGGAGAGGGGGCTTTGGCTTTGGCATGACTAGTTACCATCCTTCTGCAATGACTAAAGAGATTAAAGAGTTTATTGACTCTTTGCTTCTTTGTTCAGACTATTCCGACAAAGTTCCATTGAGGGTCGTTGATGCTACATTAGGCGATGGAGGGCATTCTGAAATTTTTTTGAAATCTGGATGTTCTGTTCTTGGTATAGATATGGATAAAAAGGCGATCGAAAGAGCTGAAAAAAGACTTGCTAAAGTTTTTCAAAATGTAGATTTATCACAAGGTAATTTGGGTAATTTCGAATCTTCATTTGAATGTTTTCAATCGAGACATAGCCAGATCAAAAAAATGATGGAAAAGATAGGTTGGAAAAAATGTGATGTTGTTTTTGCTGATCTTGGAGCCAGGTTAGATCAGCTTTATAGAGAAGACATGTCATTTAACGGATCTGAAGAAGCCGACATGAGGTTTGACAAAAACGAAAATACATTAACAGCATCTGAAATATTAAATTCATACAATGAGCCTCAATTGAGGAAGATTTTTAAAGAAAGCGGCATCAAGAGTTATAGAAGAATTTCAAATGTGATTGTAAGGAACAGAAATATTTCTTCAATGCCATGTAACCAGCTTTCAAAAATTCTTTTCGAAAATGGTGTTAAAAGAATTCATCCTTCTACAAAGGTTTTTATGGCTCTGAGGAGAGAAGTTAATAAAGAATCACAAGAGCTTGACTCCTTGCTTAATTCAATGTCGGAAGTGATTGAGCTGGGTGGCATTGGTATTTTTTTAACATGGCATAGTATTGAGGATAGACAGGTGAAGAGTTTTTATAAAAAAATGGAAAGAATGGGTTTTGGGGAGAGTGTCACAAAAAAACCGATTCAGCCTAGTCAGCTAGAGATAGCCAAAATGCCTCAAGTCAGGTCTGCAAAGTTGCGAGTTTTTAAATTCAATAAAATTTAAATTTTATATTTGCATAAAATAAACTAAATCAAAACAAGAATAGCATTTCTGAATATTTTGGAATAGGCCATAGGTCATCCGGGACAATTCCCTCCAATTCATCACTGCAGATTCTGATTTTATCCATCAAGGGTATGATGGAATTTTTTATATCATCTGGAGAGAGGTGTTTTTTTTCTTGTTGCTTCAATCTTTGAACAAGGTCCAAAGAATCTTCAATCATGTTTGTTAGATTTTTTAATTTTGCTTGTTGGCTTTTGGTTTTATTTTTTGAATTCAGTGCCGATGAGACAGCGTTAAGGTTTTTTGCAAGTTCGAACTGGTACACTTCAGCAGCAGGAATGATTTGGGTACTCATCATTGAAACCAAAGTCCTTGCTTCTATTTCTTTATTTGTAATGTATTGCTCTTCAAGGATTTCTACTCTTGCTTTGAGTTCGATGTTTGTCAAAACATCGTATCTCTCAAAAACATCTAGTGATTTTTTTGATTTTAAACAAGGTAGTGCATCAGCGCAGGTTTTCAAGTTAGGTAATCCCCTGCTTACCGCTTCTTTTTCCCAATTTTTACTGTATCCGTCACCATCAAAACATACTTTTTTATGTTTTTTAATAACCGCTTTTAACACTTTGTAAACAGCTTTTTCTAAATCTGAAGATTTTATTTCTTGTTCAATTTTTGTAGCAATTTCATCCATTGACTCTGCAATTATCGTATTTAAAACTGTATTTGGCCATGCTATCGAACAAGCTGAACCAGGTGCTCGGAATTCGAATTTATTTCCAGTAAATGCAAATGGGCTTGTTCTATTTCTATCTCCACTATGCCTAGATATTTCTGCAATAGTTGTTGAACCAAGATTCATTATGCCACCTTTTTTTGTTGAGCTTACTTTGCCTTTTTCTATTTGGTCTAGAATATCTGTCAACATTTCTCCTAGGAATATTGATATTATTGCAGGTGGAGCTTCATTTCCGCCAAGCCTGAGGTCATTGCCAGCTGAAGCAATTGATGCTCTGAGAAGATCGGCATGCTTATCAACAGCCTGAATTATCGAACAAAGAAATGTTAAAAATTGAATATTCTCATGTGTTTTTTCTGTTGGGTCAAGAAGGTTTAATCCAGTATCTGTAGATATTGACCAATTGTTATGTTTTCCAGATCCATTAATTCTTGCAAATGGTTTTTCATGAAGAAGGCAACAAAAACCATGATCTTTTGCAGTTTTTTTCAAAACATGCATGGTTATCATTTGATGGTCTGTTGCAACATTTGCATTTTCAAACGTAGGAGCTAATTCAAATTGAGCTGGAGCAACTTCATTGTGCCTTGTTTTAAAAGGCACACCTAAATCTAATAATTGATCTTCAATATCATGATAATAGGCTAAAACTCTTTCCTTCATTGTTCCAAAATAATGGTCATCTAATTGATGTCCTTTTGGCGCCTCTTTGCCAATTAGCGTGGTTCCACATAAAAGTAAATCTTCTCTTTCCTCAACAAAAGATTCATCAATTAGAAAAAACTCTTGTTCACAGCCTAATGTCGTTATGGTTTTCTTCACCCCTTTGTCGTTGCCAAATATTTTAAGCATCCTCATTGCTTGAATGTTAACAGCATTTATTGATCTTAATAAAGGTGTTTTTTTATCTAAAGCCTCACCTGTCCAAGAGACAAAAGCTGTAGGTATACATAAGGTTGCCCCTGTTTCAGTTCTGTTGATGAAAGCAGGACTTGAGGTATCCCAAGCTGTATACCCCCTTGCTTCATAAGTATCTCTAATTCCCCCAGAAGGAAATGAGCTTGCATCTGGCTCACCTCTTACAAGAAGCTTTCCTGAAAAGTTTGTAATTAAATTTTCATTATTATCAGGATCGTAAAAAGAATCATGTTTTTCAGCAGTGCTTCCTGTTAGGGGTTGGAACCAGTGACAGTAATGAGTACATCCATTTTCGACAGCCCATCTTTTCATTGCTTCAGCGGTTTCATTAGCAGTTTTTGAATCCATTGCATTTTCGCCTTCTAATATTTTTAACATTTTTTTATAAGTATTTGGTTGCATGTAATTTTTCATTGCTTTTTTATTGAATGTTAAGCTTCCAAAATTAGTTGAATAATCCATAGTTTATATAACTCCTTGAATAATTTATACGGTTATCATTTCATAAAAAGTAAAAAATATGGTTTTTTGCATATATAAAGATAAATAAATTTAAAAATAAAAAACATTTTGATAAATAATGATAAAAAAAAATATATTTTCGATAAAAAAATTATTTGTAAAATGTTATTTTTTTATCTTCTTCTTTAACAAACCCTGAAGTTGGCTCTTCATCATGTTCAAAAAACAATCTTACATTTTTGTTTACAAACTTAGGATAAATTTTTTTTCTTGTTTCAAGTGTTCTTAATGGTTCTAAGTCATAGGACATTATCCATGGAATTGGTAAGTGTTTTGCGGTTGGAACAAGGTCAGCAAGATAATACATTTCTTTTTGTCCGCTTGTGATTTTGATGATTCTATGACCAGGAGTATGCCCCGGAGCATTTATGAAAAATATATTTTCAATAATCTCTTTATCACCAGAGATCAATTGAAGTTTCCCTTCCTCTGCAAGAGGCATGAAGGTTTCAGGGTAGTATGAAGCCTTTTCCCTTTCGTTTGGGTTTGTTGCTCTTTTCCATTCGGTTTTGTCAACCCAATATGTTGCATTTTTAAATCTTGGAATCCATTTTTCACCATTGAATATTGTTGCTCCGCCAGCATGATCAAAATGAAGATGAGTTAACACAACATGATCAATTTCATCTTCAGATATACCAAGTTTTTGAAATGGTTTTTTGTTTTTTATGTCATATATTTTTTTGAGTTTTTCGTTGTTTATACCGAGGCAACCAGTATCTATCAAAATATTTTGATTACGATTTTGTATCAATAAGAGATTCATCCCGAGTTTTATTCTGTTTTGTTTATCGCATGGGTACACTTTGCTCCATAGATTTTTTGGAACAACTCCAAACATTGCACCACCATCTAAAGAGAGTGTTCCGGATGAGAAATGTGTTAATGAAAGGTTGTCAAAATTGTATTTTTTCATTTTTGATTATTGAATCTGAAACATCCATAAGCTCTCTAACGTGATTTAGGCTATTCTCCCAAAGTTTTTTTTCTTTTTGGGAAAGAGAGACTTCTATTATTTTTTTAACTCCGTTTGTTCCAAGAATTGCAGGAACTCCCATAAATACTCCAGACTCCCCATATTCTCCATTGAGCTGTGTGCATGTTGGGATTATTTTGTTTTCATCTAATATGATTGATTTCACCATGCTTGCAACAGATATTCCCGGAGCATAGTATGCACTACCTGTTTTTAGCAATGCAACAATCTCTCCTCCACCTTTTTGGGTTCTTTCAATAATTTCATCTAAGCGTTTTTCTTTTATTAGCTCTTTAGCAGGTATTCCTGATATTGATGCTGAACTAACAAGTGGAACCATTGCATCGCCATGGCTTCCAAGAACCATTGCTTGTATGTCATCCGAAGAAACTCCTGTCTCCATTGAAAGAAAAGTTCTAAATCTTGCACTGTCTAACGCTCCAGCCATTCCAATAACTTTGCAAGTTCCTTCTAGAAATTTTTGTGCAACATAAACTATTGCATCTAATGGATTTGTAACCATTATCACAATGCTTCCCGGAGCATATTTTCTAATACCGTTGCATACTTCTTTTGTTATGAGTATATTGGTTTTTAGAAGATCATCTCTGCTCATTCCCGGTTTTCTTGGGATTCCCGCCGTTACTACAACTACATCCGAACCCTGTAGTAGCTTATAGTCACTGCCGCCAATTGCACCTTTAGCCGTTTTAAGTATTGGAGCAGCTTCTGTCAAGTCTAAAGCTTTTCCTTTCGCCATGTCTCCAACTATGTCAACTAGTGCCACATTTGCAATTCCTTCAGACATTACCTGTCTCGCAGCCTCCGCTCCAACAAAACCCGCTCCAACAAAACCAACTTTTTTACTCATTGTTATTCTTTCTCCTTTTTGTTTCTTTTGAAAACGTTAAACGTATACCATCTTGTATTCTAGTTTTGGACTCCCAATAAAAGATTTTTTTTGCTTTTGATGCATCTAAAACACTTCTTTCCACCTCTCCCTCTCTTGCTTTTTTGTAAATCGCCTTTTCTTTAGGTCGAAGCATTTTGAATAATGTATTTGTTGATGTTCCAATGCCTGTGCCAATATTGAAAACCCCTTCTTTGCCAATCGATAAAAGATTTGCATTTGCAACATCTTCTACATAGACATAGTCTCTTACTGAATTTCCATCTCCATATATGACACATGGTTTTTTTTCAAGTATATTTTTCATCCATATTGCTATAACTCCAGATTCTCCGTGAGGATCTTGACCTAGCCCGTAAACATTTGAATACCTAAGTATTGTTGCTTTGGTTTTGTTTTGTTTGGCCCACATAGTAACAATTTTCTCACCAGTCATTTTATTTAATGCATATGGTGATTCTGGATTTGTTTTATGTTTTTCTGTTGCTGTTTTTTTGATGTTGCCATATATTGCTCCACCTGTGCTTGCAAATATAATTTGATTTATTTTGCCCTTCATGTTTTCAAGTAAAGATATTGTTCCGAATATATTATTTCTTGCATCAATTAAAGGGTTTTTAACGGAGAAAGTTACACTTGTTTGGGCTGCATGATGACTTAAAAGGTCAAATGAACCTAATTTTTTTATAATTTTTGAATCGCATATGTCGCCAAATATAAAATCAGCATCATTTGGTATATTTTCTTTTTTCCCAGTTGAAAGATTATCTAGTATTGTTACCTTGTAACCTTTTTCGATGTATTTTTTCGATATTGTGTGGCCAATAAATCCAGCACCACCAGTAACTAGAACTTTCAAATCTGTTTAGCTAGACGCTAAAGCAAGCAATCCGAAAAGCCAAAATACATATTGTGATTCAACCTTTGTTGTCCCATCTGTATTTTTTTTATCATAATCTGACATTCTTGTTTCAAGATCAGTCAGCCTAAGGCTCATTTCGTCAAGCATCAACTTTGTTTCTTGCTGTATGGATCGATTTTCTAGACTTTGTCGTAAGAGGTTCAAGTCATTTTCAAATTGAGTCAATTTCTGATCAACTTCAATTTTGATTGCTAGAAAATCATCAACAACTTTAGATTGCTCGCTTTCTAAAAGTTGGATTCTCTGCTCAAAGGCATAAAGTTTATCATCAATTCTTATGATGTTTGTTTTAAATTCTTCTGCCAGCAAGCGAATAGCATCAGTTTCCTGAGCTGTTGGATTCTTCTCACCAGAAGAGACATGCTTGAGCATCTTGTCAACGAGCATTGCCACTTCAAGCCTAGTTATAGATTGTCCACCTCTGAATTCATCACCATCAAAAGTGCTTAAGAAACCTTCTTCGATAAGGTATAGCACAGTATTGTATGCAGGGTGATCTTCAGATAAATCTCTTATATCTAAGCCTTTAAGATTTGCAATGTTCATTATTGATAATATAAATAGTAAGGTTATTTTTTTCATTCCCATATCTCCTCTAGTGTTTGACACTCGTTTGTCTTATTAATGTTAATACAATTTTCGATTCGATTCCAGCTTTTATCATGGTTTCCAGAATGAAAGACCCTAAAAAGACCAACCAAAGGCGGTAATTCAGCCTCATTGCCGGAAATTAAAACCTCAACAATGTTGTCATAGCATTTTGTTTCAACAGTGTATCCATATTTTTCTATACCTCCATCTCCGGCAAGTAAACATTTTCCGGGAAGCTCCCATTTGCCTGAGAATGTTGAAAATGGTTTCATTTTTACCGCTGTTACTAAAGAGTTAGAGAAGTTTCTTTGTATTGATTTTATTCTCATGTGTTGATCTAAAGAAGGTATGTTGAATTCAATTTTTTTAGATATTTTTTCTTCATTTTTATAGTTTAAAATCCAGTTCAAGGAAGCCAATCCTGATGATTCAGGTGAAATCGAAACAAGCCATGAAAAAGTTTTTTTACCTCTTGGGGGGATGGTTTCAAAATCAATTTTTAAACCTGATGAAATCGATAATATTTGATTTGTTCTGATCTCCACGCTTCCTTTCTCAGAATTACTTTCACCAGAGTTTTCAATTGTTAAATTTGCATAAAATTTTGTAGGGTCATGCCTTATTCCAGAAATTGATGATATGGATGGTTTCTGCATCAGCTTCATTTCTAAATTAGCAGGTTTAGATATTTTTACCTTGTTTGTTGTTGCACACTCGAAGCCTTCAGGTGACTCTATTTTTAAAGTATAGGTGGCATTATTTTTATTTAATCCAGGGTTGAAAATTTTGAATGAATGATAGCCGTTCGGATATTCTTCAAGATCGATTGATTTTTCTGGATTTATTATTTTCAATCCATCGTTAGAGTAAACTGTCAGGGTTGCTTCTTTTGGCTGTATAGGGTAATCTTTATCAGTTGTCCAATTTCCAAAAAAAGATTTTTCTTCATTGCTTGCTATCTCAAAAGGCTTACCGCTTATGTATGCAGATAAAGGTTTGCACTCTGGAGGAGCTGGAGCATCTGCTATTCCATATGTAGTGTGAAACTCTTGAGGTTTGCTGTCAACGGTAATTGAATCCCAAACTATAGCAACAGCAGTGTCTTTTTCGTCTTCAAAATCTCCATCCCTCACAAAGCTTGCACCTGGTTGGCACTCTATATTCCAATTTGTTTTTGCAAGCTTTCCCCAATTTGCCAAAACTAATCTTTTTGGATTTTGTTTATCTTTTATTTTTAATCTACCTTCAGCTTTGATTGTTGCTTGGTCTTCAGTATCCCAAGCTTGCCAAAATTCTGGTAATTCAGATTTTTCAAAACATATCTCTGACTCGATAAGACCTTGGGCTCCTTCTGCTCTTAACGGTGCTCCATCATTTTCTCCAAGCATTGTGTCAAGTATCAATGTGATTGCAACCTTATGTTCTTTTTGATCTGTTGATTTTGCAATATAGGTAATACCCATTGCATCTTTGAGATTTGTAGAATAACCTTTTTCAAAAGACAGAATTTGGCTTATTTCTACTCCAGAAAACTCCCAGGTTGAAATTATTTTTTCGTCTTCAACGTAGGGATCAGATATTTTGTTTCCTGTTTGGAGGTTCGTAAAAAAATTTTTCCTATCGTTTCTTGAAGCTCCCCCAAAAATGAATGTTTTTTCATCAATTTTTATTATTGCAAAACTAGACCAGGGCATTTTTGCGCCATAGATTAATTTTTTTTCATTATCGTTAGGCTCTTCTGGGTTGCCTTGCGTGGTGTCAAGTGCAAATCTGGCTTCTTCCTGAGGTCCTGGATTTACTCTTATTTTTATAAATTGGTTCTCGATGAAGATTGGATTGAGAATCAGGCTTAAGAAAAAAGCTAAAATCATGATGCACCTGGAAAATAAAATTGAATCCTCAAGATGCCACCATTTTCCATCTGATGTCTATTGAAGCTGTCTTTAAATGTTGTTCTCTTCATCCAGGCTATTGCTCTTTTGTCAAGGGATTCGTATCCGCTTGTCAAAATTATTTTTGGCTCCGATTTGGCTTCTCCATTTTCTGAAAATTCCATTTCAACTACTACAGATGTGCCTTTAGCAAGGCCGTCTCCATCAGTAAGATTTTTCGGAATGTTTAATGGCGATGAAGAGGTTCCAAATTCAGCTCTTCCCATCAGCTTGCCATTATTGTCTTTTATTGGTTGTTTAAACCATCCACCAACATTTTCATATCCAGCTAATTTTGTAACAAGAGGTTTTGG
>DLTY01000045.1:4993-5336 GCA_002501535.1 bacterium UBP7_UBA7824 | reverse complement strand
TCACCCATTTGGATGCTAAGACCTAGGTCATCATTGATTCCATAACCCAAAGTCATGTTTGTGCCGTCAAGACCGTTGTCGTCCATCCATTCGATGTCCAAGCTTGCTGCGCCACCAAGATCCATGGAAGCAGAAATCCACATTGAGTCGCCGTTACCGTTATCAACAGTACCGAGAGTCATGCCCCAACCGACCATGTCGCTTAGGTCTGTAGACATACCAGTGTTACCAGCTCTGTCATCCCAGATGTTTAGTGCCCAACCGCCTACGTTACCAAGGGAGATGTGGTGACCGTTGAAAGTACCATTCATACCCATGTTGTAAGCCATGTCGTCACATGCCA
>DLTY01000045.1:0-4617 GCA_002501535.1 bacterium UBP7_UBA7824 | reverse complement strand
TTGTTCCAACCAGTGTAAGCGTGGTTCAAAGCTGCGCTTGTTCCCGCACCGTTTCCTTGGTCGTCCCAGCTCAAATTCCAACCCCAAGCTGCGCTGAAGTTGTCAGAGATGTCTGCACCGTCAGACCAAGTCATGTCAGTGCTAATACCATCATTAGCTCCGTCATCCCAGTGTCTAACTCTAATGTCGCCCGCGTTTAGCGCGCTAGTTGCTACAAAAAGAATTGCAGCAAAAATTGCCAATTTTTTCATTACGTTTAACCTCCGTAATCATAAATTTGTAGTGAGAGTTACCTATGTTTCCTCTGCACCACATTAAGCTAATTCTACTACAAATCTGAGAAAAGTAAAAAAAAGACCAAAAATCTGTATATTTTATTTTTTATATAAAAATAAAGAATATTCAAAAAAAAAGATATTTTTGCGATTTTTTAGTGTTTTTGGGTGTGTTGATGATATTCTTTTATTCGTGTCTCAATGCATCAACTGGAGGCATTTCAGATGCTCTTTTGGCAGGCCACCACCCAAAGATCACACCAACGGTTGCAGCAACTGAAAATGCAACAACAACCCCAACACCAGATATTGCTGTTGACCATCCTGCATAAGATGAAACGGCTTTTGACAATGCGTAGCCTAGAAAAATTCCGACTGCTCCACCCAGAACGGATATCAAGAAGCTTTCGGAAAGAAATTGAGCCTGAATATCTTTTTTCCTAGCGCCTAAGGCACGTCTTATGCCTATCTCTCTTGTTCTCTGTATTACTGTCGCAAGTGATATATTCATTATTCCTATACCACCAACAATAAGACTTATGCTTGCAATCAAACCCATTACAACAGAAAAAATTCTTTGAAGCTCTTGTTGTTGAGCAAGTAGCTCCTCAGGAACGATTACTTCAAATGCGCCAGCTGGATGAGCTATTGATACAATTTTTTCAACTATAGAACCCCATTGGACGGGGTTTTCGCCACTTTTCAATCTCAAGATTATTTCATTCAGCCCAACAGGATATTCTGACGTTCCAATTGCCATCGTTGTAACGGGTATGTACACATCTTTGCCAGTGTCTCTGATTTGAACAAGCGTTACACCAGACCAGTCTTTAGGTGACACGACTCCAATGATGGTGTAAGGAACATTATCTATTCTTACTATATTGCCTATGGCTTGCCCTGTGCCAAAAACTAAACCTCTCGTTTTTGGGCCTATAACAGCAACTTTATTTCTTGATTCAATATCTAGTGAATCAAAAAATCTCCCTTCTTGAAGTTTTAATCCTTGGATTTTCAAATAATCTGAAGTTGTTCCAACAACAGTTACAGAAATGTCACCAAAACTTCCTGGCAAAGATACTTCTTTCGTTCTCTCACTTGCAGCTGCATCTATTCCTTCAAGGCCCTTTACCGCTTCAAGGTCTTTCATGTCTAAAGGTCTTGCAGGGCCACCACTGCCCATTGATCCTGAAAGGCCTGAAAAACCCCACCATCCTCTAGTTTGAACATAAACACCCGAAGTTCCTACACCATTACTTGTTGAGTTTGCTTGAGCATCAGATTCCCTGACCCTTATCGTTCCTGCTCCCAGTACTTCTAGCTGTGAAACAGCTTCTCTTTTTGCACCTTCTGAAATTGCTAATATGGCTATAACCGCCCCAACTCCAAAAACAATTCCAAGTGCCGTCAAAAAAGACCTGAATGGTTGCAGTGTTATTTCTGCCCATGCTTCACGCAATAGATTTAAGATTTTCATGCTATTTTTCCATCAAGAATATTAATTATTCTTTGAGACCTCTCAGCTACTTCCGTATCATGCGTGACCATTAAAATTGTTATTCCTTCTGAGTGTAATTGTTCAAATAACTCCAACACATCCTTGCCAGTCTTACTATCAAGGTTACCCGTCGGTTCGTCTGCAAGAATAAGAGAGGGGTTATTTGATAAAGCTCTTGCGACAGCGACTCTTTGCCTTTCTCCACCACTTAATTCATTTGGTCTATGTGTTGCTCTTTCCTTAAGCCCAACTTTGTCCAGCAGCTCCATTGCAATCTTTCTAGGTGTTTGGTTTTGTGTTGAGTAATTTAGAGGTAATGCTACATTTTGCCAAGCATTTAGTTGAGGCAGTATATTGAATGTTTGAAAAACAAACCCTATATGATTGTTTCTCAAATTTGATAAATCGTCATCATCCTTTGCTGAAGCCATTTCTTCATTCAACAAATAGTTTCCAGATGTGGGAGTGTCAAGCAGCCCCACTATATTCATCAATGTTGTTTTTCCTGATCCAGAAGGTCCCATCAAGGATACCCATTCCCCTTTTTTA
The DNA here is from genome assembly GCA_002501535.1 of bacterium UBP7_UBA7824. Taxonomy (GTDB): domain Bacteria; phylum UBP7; class UBA6624; order UBA6624; family UBA6624; genus UBA6624. The sequence goes on along the minus strand of DLTY01000045.1, from coordinate 2,295 downwards.
ATTTTGAGATTCACACCCTTAAGTACAGGAACTTTAATTTCACCAAGGTCATAAGTTTTATAAACTTGGTCTAAGGTTACAACATTTGTCACTTTCCGCCTCTCGAGCCACCTTTTGAACCGCCACCCCAACCACCAAAAGAAGGCTTTCCGTCTGAAGAGCTGGTTCTGTCTTCTTTATTACTTTCAATAGATGTGCTTATTGCACTTTCCTCTGGTGCAATTATTAGAAATGTCTCTCCAGCTCGAATCCCTGATTTAACTTCTGCTTCTTGAGGTGTGACAGCTCCAAGATCTACTGTTATTTTTTCCCATGATTGGTCATCATTAACTCGGTAAACTACTGTTTGACCACTGTCAATAAATATTGCTGATCTTGGAAGTATGACTGCATCTTCAATTACATTTAGGATTATCCTTGTTAAGGATGTCATTCCAGGTCTTAGATTTGAAAAATCGTCTTTTTCTTCTTGAGATGACTCCTTACTATTCCATTGAGATGCTTTTTCCATAAATGCCTCTTCGGCCATGGAACCCTTGCTTATTTTTTCTTTTATTGAGTCAGGCATCCCGGAATCTGATTTTCTTGCCTCTCTTACTTTTGCATCTTTGTTTTTAGGTTGTGTTTCTAAAACGGGAGATGCTTCTTTTGTTTCGTCATCACGTGAAAGAAGTATTTCAGCTGCAAAACCTTTTGAATCTCCTTGTGCAGAAAATGTAACAGAGCTTGTCCCCATATCGCTTGAAGCTATGTCAGCAATCTTATTAACTGTACCATTAAAAACCTTGCCAGGAAGAGCATCGATTGTAATTAGAGCATCCTGGCCTATCTTTACCTTGTACAAATCTCTTTCATTTATTTTGACCCTAACAATAAAAGAGGTTATCTCAGGAAAATCCAATATTGGACGATCTTTTCTTGTTTCATCACCTTCTTGGTATTTTCTCACCTGACCAAACCATCCTTCATTATGGATCATCAATCCGTCTTTGTGTGCGTATATTGTTCCATTTGCCAAGTCTTCAGTTTTCTCTTCAACTTTTTCCCTTCTGTAATCAATTGTTTTTTGCCTTTCTAACAGGTCAAGCTCCCATTGGTTTTCTCTTGTTTTTAAACTAAGTTCAGATTCTTCAAGTGACTGTTGAGCCTGCAATAGGCTTATTTCGGATTGAGCCAAATCAATTGGAGGCCTGATCCCTTCTTCTATTTCTGTTTTTCTTCTTTGGTAATTTGTTTCTGCATTTTCAAGATTCTTCTTAGCCATTTCCAAACCATTATCTGCCTGTACTCTTTGGAGCTCTATGGATTCTTTAAGGTTTTCGAGAGCGTAAATTGCACTTTCAAGCTGTTCTTGACTTTGTTTAAGGTCGTCTTCGATGCCTTTTGTTTCGAAATTGATAACAATTTCTCCTTCTTTCACAAAACCTTCAGGCCTTAAATAAGATATCCTTCCATTCCATATTTTAGGGTAGACATAATCATGATTCAAGCTTTGTAGCTCACCAATTAAATCCAGTGAAATCTCCATTCTTTCTTGTCTTGATTGCACAGATGGCAAAGATTCTTTCATGCTTGATTGAGAGTTTTTGGATTGTGAAATCAAAACAAAAAGCCCTAAGGCCAGTATTACAAAATGTATCATTTTAAATTTTTTAAATATTTTCATTATCATTTTTTATTCCTCCAGGAATATTTTTTCCAGGTCTTCATCCGTCAGTTTCCACCATTGTATCCATGCATTTCTTAAAGACTCTTCAGCATTGGTTACACCTAATTGTGCATTTACATATGATGATTCTGCAGTTAGATAATCCTGTAAAGAGTTAAGCCCGCCTTGATAGCCTCGTAATGTCGTATTGTATGTTTCTGTAGCAAGTTGAAATGCTGATTCTTGTAACTCTAATTCTCTTATTCTTTTTTCAATCAATCTATGGTTTGAAGTTAGATCAAGTTTAAATTCTTTAATATCTTCAGAATATTCAATTTCTGCAGATGCGTAATTGTTTTTTGAATTTTCATACGTGGTTCTTTCATCCCTTCTATCTAAAGGTACGTCAATCGAAATTGTTGTTGTATGTGTGTTTCCTTGATCGGATATGTTTCCAAATGAAGACCCTTCACTGCTTCCAAAAGCTCTATTTGTTAATGCAATATTCCACCTCATTGCATCCCCGGCCTCCTTAAGGCTTAATTCGTTTCTGTCTAAGCTAATTTTCGCAATTTTCATTGTTGAAAATGCTGAATAATTTTCTAAAGCCGTTTTTAGGTCAGGAACCTCCCTTGGGGCAATTGGTA
>DLTY01000044.1 GCA_002501535.1 bacterium UBP7_UBA7824 | reverse complement strand
AAAAAATCATCTGACTGAAATCTGACACCCCCTCTTGCCTCTATTGAGCCATTAGGAAAATAAACAAGTTCTTCAGAAGAAAATTCAGGGAAAATTAAAAAAAGAAAACCTTGTAAAAGAAATAAAAAATTCACTTTTTAAGAGATGCTAAAATGGATACGTTTTCCAAAAGCATGGCCACAGTCATGGGTCCAACGCCTCCTGGAACTGGTGTTATTGCTTTAGCAAAATGGCAAGCTTGTTTATATTCAACATCCCCACATAAACCATTTTCAGTTCTTGTAATTCCAACATCAAGAACATAAGCATCTTTTTTAATCCAGTTTCCTTTTATCAAATTTGGAATCCCTGTTGCTGCAACAACAATGTCAGATTTTTTTATTTTATCTTTTAATTTTTCAGTCCTGCTATGAGCAAGGGTTACGGTGGCATTAGCATGAGTTAATAAAATTGCCATAGGAAAGCCAACAAGAATGCTCCTTCCAACAACTATTGCGTTTTTGCCATTGAGATCACATCCGACTTCCTCCAAAAGCCTCATGCATCCTTTTGGCGTACAGGATGCAATCATGTTTTCGCCTCTAACTAACTCCCCAAGGCTGGCTGGAGTTAAACCATCAACATCCTTATGTGATGGAATTTTTCTAATCAATTCATCAGAGTCCAAATGAGAAGGAAGTGGCAATTGAACTAAAATGCCATCGATCAATGAATCATTTCCCCAGGATTCAATAATTTGATTAATCTCTTTTTGAGTTGATTCAGCAGAAACCCGCTTTACAAGAGAGTTAATACCCACTTCGGCAGCAGCTTTTTCTTTTGCTTTCACATAAATCGAACTAGCAGGATCGTCGCCAACGAGAAGAACCGCCAATGTAACCTCTCTATTGATGGAAGAAATTCTTTCTTTAACCTCCGCTCTAACGAGTGAAGAAATATTTTTTCCATCAATTATCATTTCGACCATAGATTGTAAATTATTTTTTCTAACCTTCTAGAGATTAACCTGGTCACGATAAAGTCTCTATTAGTTATCGGCTTTACCAAAACAGAGTCTATATTAGCAAAAATTGCCGCAAGGTGATCGGTAAAAATTTGATCTCCTATCATCACAACTTCATCTTTTTTGAATCCATTTTCTATCATCCAATTTTTAATGGCAAAAGGGAAAGGTTTATAAGCAACAAAAACATCCATATCAAATTTTATAGATAAATTTTTTGCTCTTGATTTTGAAGTATTGGATGCAAGGGCAATCCTTTTTCCACTCTTTGTCAGATTTTTAATCCAATGTTTTTTTTCTTTAGTCAATTTCTTTTCATGATGTTTTGTCAAAGTGTTATCAACATCTATCAAAACAGCTTTGTATTTTTTCAACTGCTCCAACTTGATACTTTCAACATTTTGTGAAAAAAATATTGGTTTTGAAATCATTCTGAATAAATCCCCCTTAGTAATTTTATATAACCTAGATGCTCATCGTAAGTTTCCGAAAAGTAATGATGCAATCCATCTTGCTCAAGGACGTAAAAATAATAATTATGACTTGAAGGATTTATTGCAGCATCAAGAGCCACTAAACCAGGCGCAGATATTGGTCCAGGAGGCAATCCAGGATTTTTATAGGTGTTGTATTCGCAATCTATTTCTAAATCCTTGTAAAACAATCTATCGGGTCTTTCTGTGGTCAAAAAACTAGAATCCAAAGAAAGCTCAAAGCAAAAAATAACTGTTGCATCCATTTCAAATTTCATATTTTTATCAATTCGATTCTGGATAACGCCAGAGATGATTTTTTTTTCTCTATCAACTTTACTTTCTGATTCAATTATTGAAGCTATGGTGAAAATTCGATTCATTTCGTCAGCAGGTATATCTTTACTTTCGGCAATGGCAACTGAGTAGGAAAAGATGGGATTGATAATCCTCAAAAACCTTTTTTGATAAAGTTCAAACAAGTTTAAATCAGGCTCATTCACAGCAAAAGCATCCATCAGGTCAAGCTGATAGGTATTTCCTAAAACATAACCTGAATAAAAATCATAAAAATCTTTTTTATTGCAAAAATCATGGCCTTCAAAAATCAAGTCACATAAATCTTTATATGAAGAAACAAGTGATTTGCCTTCATAAATCATAATTTCTTTATGATACGGTCTATAAACCTCCAGCTTCTTGGCAATATCCCAAGCCCATTCAGTTCCATCTAAAAAAAGTGGTCCGGCATGAACCCTTTTGTCACCTTTGTTAAAAAACCAAATCAGCTTAATAGCAATTGGATGCCTGATAACATTTTGATCTTGAAGTTTTGCCAGAATTGAATATGGCTTGAATGAAGCCTGATTGTTGGCTGGCTTCCAAAGAACATAACTTCCAGAAGCACCAGTTGGCCCAAAGAAAAGAAAAAAAACTAATCCAAAAAGGCAGATTGCATAATATAAATTTTTCAAAAATACTTAAACAAAATTATAAATCTTTACCCTCTGAAAAAAAGCACCAAAAAAGAAACCCCAACAAATGGAGAAAGAATTACAATTAGAAAACAATGAAAATAAAAAACATATTGTCATTATTGCTTGTTTTATTTTTTGCATCATGTACAAACATTTTTGTAGAAGAAGAAAACCCTTTGGAAAAAATGCAGGTCACAATGGATGCCATGCAGGAACAAAGAGATGCAATACCGGTATTTGGATTTTATGGATTTTCACCAGTGGAAGTCGAAGAAGAGGATTTATGGATTGGCGATATTGCAACATTTGGACTTCAGTGGAGGATACAGCCAAAAGAACTTGAATGGGGCTTTGCAAGCCCTCATTGGCTTGGAACAAGTATTGGCACTCATGCTAGATTGTTAAAAGGATTACCCGAACTGCAAGAAGTTCGAATCTTGAATGAAATCCTGGATATAGATAAATTTTATCTTGGAGAATACACCACTGAAGATAATAAGGTCAAATTAACAATATATGTATTTGAAGACGACCAAAAGAAAAAAATTATTGAAGAGTCATCTGAGATTGAAGATATGTATCAACTAATATCAAAAACAACAGAAAAACTAGTGAAAGATCTTGGGGTGGATGGTGAAATCGAATGGACAGAAAATCAAATCCCAAGAACTAAAGATGCAATGGAAGAATTCGCATGGGCAAACAGATATCTAGATAATAAATGGTACGGATATGGGCTTGTTCATTTGAAAAATTTGATTGAATTAGAGCCAACTTTTTTACCCGCATACAGAAGTCTTTTATCGATATACAGAAATCAAGATAACCTTGATGCTGCTGTAGAGCTTCTTTCAGATATAAAAAATGCCAACAATGATCCGATAATACAGGACAACATAGGCAAGATACTATTTTTCAAAGGTGATTATGAAAATGCAGAAATTGCATTCAGGAACTCACTGTCAATTAACCCTCAAAATGGTGATGCAATGTATTACCTAGGAAAAATTGCTGAAGCACAAGGGAATGAAAAACTAAGGCAGTCAATGATGAAAAGCTTTCTTGACATGGGTGGAACTGGAGGAGCTTTGCAGGCTGCAGCAAGAGCGTCAATTCAATTCAGCAACTCAAATGCAATCATGACATTAAAACAAAGATGGAAAGATAGAAATTTATCCAGACTTCCACCTAACTCAAATCCAAAATCAGTTGACAAGACTTTAAAGCTAATACATGAAAAACCACTATACAGTGAAGGCAAAATAGGCTTTCCTACAGGTATAGCTACCCATAAAAATGGTTTTTGGGTTTCTGTACATTACAACAACGATGGAGAGGTGATTAATTTTGATTGGGATGGAAATGTAGTAAGCAGATTAAAAGGATCGCTGCTAGAACCAAAACATATAACAATTCACAATGATCAACTTTATATTTCAGATGTTAGAAAAGATCTCATATACAAAGTAGAAGACAATGAATTGGTCGAATGGTCAAAAGGTGTCAATAAAATTGAAGGCTTAACATCAAGCCCAATGGGAATTTGGGCAATAGATAAAAAAAGATCTACTGCTGTGCTGCTTAATGAAGATGGAAGCAAAGCAAAAATGCAAATCATGAATACAGAAACTAAAAAACTAGAGGAAAAAACAAAACAATTTGTATTAAACAAAAAGATATCCACCCCATTTGCCCAACCAACAGATATCGAATGGGGAAATGAAAATCTTTTATGGGTTCCTGATGAAGCAATTGGTTCAATTATTGGCTATAACTCTGATGGTGGTGAGGTCAAAAAAATTGGCTTAAATGGCGTTGGCCCCGCAGAGCTTTTAGCGCCACATGGGATTACTTTCAATAATGGTTGGCTGTTTGTTTCAGACACAGGCAACTCTCGAATTCAAGCGTGGGATGAAAACCAAGTGTTAAGAATCATGTATGGAAACGAACAGTTCGGCTCAAGGCTTTTTGATAACCCTTTTGGTGTAACAGTTTCAGATGATCAAAATTTTATAGCCGTTACAAACCCTGGGACAAATAGAGTATTAATTTTTCAAATAGAAAATCAAAATTGAAATTACCAAAAAAACTAGCAAGTAAATTAAAAAAAATCGACCTTCCGCAATCGTTTGGCTCACCATCTCCCCTTCTTCTTTCAGCAATAATACTTGCAAAACAAAAAAAATCTGTCCTTGTTGTTCCTGAGAGTGATTTAAGAGTTTTTCAAAAAATATTTAAAAAATCATATAGACCTATAAAAGAGAATTGCCTTCCTGTTAAGAATAAAGGAATTTTGATACTGACATATAAAGAAATCATAAAAATAAATAAAAAATCAAAACAAGATATCCTTTGGAAGAGTGGTCAAAAAATTCATAAAAAACACTCGCTCAAAGAATACCTTGATCTGATTGGATACACCAGAAAATCCTACAAACCAGAGGCGGTCGGAGAATGGTTTATGTCTGGAGATCGCCTTTATATATTTACACCAAATGAACAAGGACCTATTGATATTGAGCTTTTTGGAGAAACCTTGGATGATCCTAGATATAAAGAAATTGCAATAACCCCTTTGGTTGAAGGTGACAATATACTTGAAGAAGATTATGCAAATTTAGGACATTGGTGGCTGTATAGAGATGGAGAAATCCAAGATAAAGCAAACCTTCCAAAAGATTTAAAAATAACTAGAATTACTGGCTTCCCTAACACAGAAGACATATTCAGAATCACTTATAGTGATAACATCTTTTCTAATGTTGGTGAAGAAGAAAAATGGAAAAATTTCCTGGCAGAAAAAGGAGTGGACCTGATTCAATGTGGCTGGGGTAGAGAGTGGGATACAAACTTAACATCACATGAATATTGGGAAGATTTAAAAATATGGGTTTCACCGAAGCCTTCAAGCCAGAAAACAAAAAAAAGAATATTCTCTTTAGACAATTTGCAAATTGGTGATCATCTTGTCCATAAAGATCATGGTATTTGTAAATTTGGAGGATTAAAAATAGCAACGGTTTCAGGCAGGAAAAAAGAATTCTTGAGATTAGTTTTTGATGGATCGGATGAAATACTTGTTCCAATAATGCTGCTAACTAGAATACAAAGATACATAGGCCCTCAAGTAAAAAAACTTGACAAACTTGGCGGCAAGAAGTGGAAGAAAAAAGTACATAAAACCAAAAAAGAAACACTTCAATTTGCAAAAGATTTATTCAAGCTATACAACGCTAGAAAAAATGCGAAGAGGGAGTTGTTTTGGAAAAAAGATCTTGAACTTGAATCTCTCTTTTCGAAAAAATTCCCACATAAATTAACAAGTGAACAGCTTCTTGCTCTCAATGAAATATTTCAAGACATGTCTTCAGAAAAAATAATGAATCGGATTCTTGCAGGTGATGTTGGCTATGGAAAAACAGAAGTTGCCTTAAGGGCAGCATTCAGAGTGTTGATGAATAATTTTCAAGTTGCACTGCTGGCACCAACTACAGTTCTAGTTCAACAACATTACAGAAGAATAAAACGTAGATTGAAAGATTTTGATATCAAATGTTTCAATCTGTCCAGAATGACATCAGCAGCAGAAAGGAATAAAGCTTATTCTGAAATAAAAAATGGATCATGCTGTTTTATCGTCGGAACACATGCATTACTTAATGAAAAAATAAATTTTGAAAAACTTGGATTACTAATAATCGATGAAGAACAAAGATTCGGAGTCAAACATAAAGAAAAAATAACTTTAAAAAATAAAAATGTAGATGTTTTGACATTATCTGCAACTCCAATCCCAAGAACCCTATTCACGTCATTGGTTGGATTAAAGGATGCAACAACAATAACCACCCCTCCAAGGGGTAGACTGCCCATAAAAACAGTAATAAAAAAATGGAATGAAAATGATGCAGTAAAACTTATAGAAAATGAAATGCAAAAAAATGGCAAAGTTTTCTTTCTTCATAACAAAATAGACACAATAAAAAAACGAGAATCCTGGCTCAATGATCGATTTGAAAATGTCATTACGATTCACGGAAGACTAAATCCAAAAACAATAGAAAATCGGATGATTGAATTTACAAACAACGAAAAATCAATACTTCTAACAACAACAATAATCCAAAATGGAGTTGATTTTGACAATGCAAACACAATTATCGTAGAGGATGCAACAAGATTAGGTCTTGCCCAGCTTCATCAGTTAAGAGGCAGGATTGGAAGGAGGGATAAAAAAGGTACAGCTTGTTTTTTCACCCCCCCTGGTTCTCCAACTTCAAAAAAAGTAGAAGAAAGACTCAAAAAACTTGCTCAATATAGTGATTTGGGAGCCGGATTCTCTATAGCAAAAGCTGACCTTGAGCTTCGCGGTGCTGGTGAAGTTTTAGGAACAAATCAATCTGGACATATTTGGCAATTAGGTTTAGAGCTTTTTGCTGAAATGCTACATGAATCAGTCGCTAACATAAAAAAATCGGAAACAAAAGCTGATCCAGAAATTGCAATACCATTTTTTGGAATGCTACCAGGATCCTATGAAGAACAAGAGAAGCTGTCAATCTATTCATATATTTTTGAAGATGCAAATGAACAAGATCTAAAAAATCTCAAAACTGAATGGTATAAAAAAAATGAAGTCACAGATTCG
>DLTY01000023.1 GCA_002501535.1 bacterium UBP7_UBA7824 | reverse complement strand
GATCATCTACATGATAAAGAGGGCGGAATCCACTGATCTCAAACCTAGAATAAAGGACTGAAGGTCAATGTTAAGAGTTAGGGCTAGATGTTATAGTATTCAGGATGAATAAAATATTTTTTGCATTGTTCCTGACATTGCTGTACTGGGTGTTCAAGAGTTGGATATTCTTGATGTGGCCCATGATTCCCCTGTACCTTTCTGTGTTTATTGCTCTCTTCTGGAAAGATCTGAAAAAAGACTGGATTGCATTCCTGAAGAGGCCAGCATTTTCACTGCCTCTCACGCTCTATCTTTTTGCAAGGCTTCATGGAGGTCTCGTTGGAGAGGTTGGTTCAGCTTTTGAGTCACTTTGGTTTGTATTTGCGCCACTCTGGTTTTACATTGTTCTTGAAGACGTGAAGTCCCGTCCTGAGAAAACTGAACCAGGAAAGGTCAACCCTGTTGCGAATGGTTTCAAATGGGCGCTTTTCGCTTTCATTGTCACTTTCGGTGCTCTTTTTGGGGCTCCAAATGGAAATGCAGTTGCAGTATTGGCAATGATATGGATAGGGTTCGGATTGATCGGTTATGCAAGGGCTGGAGGCTTTAAGAGGAAATAAAATAGCACTATGAGAATTGATGGACGAAAATTTGATGAGCTTAGGCCAATTGAGATCATTCCAAACTGGACAGAGAACCCTGATGGTTCTGTTTTGATAAAGTGGGGCAGGACATGGGTTTTGTGTACGGCCTCAGTTGAATACAGGTCTCCAATGTGGCAAAAGGAAAAGGACGAAGGGTGGGTTACCGGTGATTACGGAATGCTCCCAGGTTCTACTGACACAAGGAAGAGAAGGCCTGGCCTGAAGCCAGACAGCAGAGGCACTGAGATAAAAAGGCTTATAGGAAGAAGCTTGAGAGGCGCATGTGACCTTTCTGCGATACCTGGATGGACCATATCTGTTGATTGTGACGTGTTGCAGGCAGACGGAGGAACGCGTGTTGCATCAATTACAGGTGGAATGATAGCTTTAAGCATTGCAGCTGAATCAATGGTTAAAAAAGGCCTTCTGGCCTCTGTCAGCAAACTCATAACAGAGCCAGTGATAGCGATTTCATTAGGAATAGTTGGTGAAGACGCTGTTCTTGATCTTAACTACAAAGAAGACTCAACCGCTGAGGTTGATTTGAACCTTGTAGGGACATTGAATGGAAAATGCATTGAGGTTCAAGGCACATCAGAGGGAAGGGCGATGGAGAAAGAAGATCTTGACAACCTTTTGGATTTAGGCTTCAAAGGTCTTTCCAAGGTTTCTGAAATAGTAAAGCCCTTTATTAACGTTTGATAGCGATTTATGCTCTATAACCTATTCTTTGTGCTGACATGCCTATGCATCGCTTACCTATCAGGAGCTAGAAGCGGAATGATATTCCTTTGGTTCATCCCTCTCCTTTTGATTAAGTTTGTCAATCTTTCGACCTATTCGTTAGCCGGCATCTTTCTGATCCTCTTTGTTGTTTGCGTCAGGATAATGCAAAAAGGCACCTATGGTGACACTTGGGGCGAAAAGGATGTTTAACGAGTGGGGCACTTTTAACTCTATATAGGTATTTCCGATAATCAAGATTATGTTACATAGTTAAAAAAACAGAGGGAATCCTGTTTTTTTAAGTCTTAAATCCTTTATCATTAGCACGATGAAGAAGTTCCTTTTAGCTTTATGTGTGCCAATACTCGGCTTAGCTAGCTTTAATGGTTTAATTGCTATAGCATGCTCTTTCATTGCATCTAATCTTTTTGATAGTTTTTGGCTTGGAAAAGGCTTATGGGTACTACCTGCTTCTTTTTATTTGTTTTTTTATTACCTGATCTCTTTCGTAAAGTTCAAGAGGGAAAAAGCTGATTAGAAGCCTGCATTTCTAAAGGTAAAGTTTTTTAGATCTTTTAAGAATTCCTTTGGTGTTTGTTTTTTTATGTCAGGAAATCCTCTGAATTTATGATTGTTGAAAGTCACTATTCTTTTTATGTCATTGTTTTTAATAGTCCAATACAGATTAGCTTCCTCGACATCAGATGTATAGAACCTTTCTTCTTCCATTTTTTCAAGACCTTTGTCTAGGTGGTATGCTGACATATGAAATATACGCATGTTGCCAAATGATTCAAGTTCTTTTACTATGCTATTCATGAGGTTATGTTTGAATGGAGGGTATATTATGGATGGATTTGAAAGTTTCGTAAACAGTTCACCTATATGGTAGCCTGATATTATTCCCTGTACATCACCATACTGGCACCTTTCTCCTTTAAGAGAGCTTAGAAGTTCTCTGCACTCATCTGTCTCCGGACATCTTATAAATGTCGCAACAAGTGGGCCTTTGTCAATCAAAAATCTCATGTTTTAACCTTATTTCAACTGTTGCTATTGGTAAGTTCAGCAACCTGTGGTCTCCTTTTGTCATAGGGTCTGGAGATGACTCAACTTCATATTGAAGTACTGCAGAAGGCTTTGATTTTGTTTCAGACATAAACTCCGTAATGCTTGATTTATGAAAATAAATTCTCTTTCCTCTCTTTATTCCAGACATCTGCCCTTCTCTATAGTACTTTCTTACTGTAAAGGGTTTAACTGAAAGTAGTTTTGCAACTTCTTCCACAGTTAAAAAATCGTTGTTTGATCCTTCCGATAACATATACGCATAAATATTAACATAAAATAACCATTAAACAATATATAACAACATAAAAAATGCTTAAAATCAGTTAAAAAACAAACTGGAAAAAAGATATCTAGTTAATTTTCAGTTAAAAAAAAACAACTAAAAAAACTTTTTAAATCACCCTACTCATTCTTTTTTCAACGTTTTCAGTGATTTCCGATGCTGGGTTCATAAATGTTGTTTTTCGATTATCTTTTTTAAAATGGGTGTATGGATACAGGTTTGCTTGTTTTTTTAGTTTATGTTTCATTTATGTTCTTCCATGCGTGGACAGGTAATAAAAAAATTAAAAACTCTGTTGACTTCAATGTTGCTGGCAGAGGTTTGCCGGGTTTCGTGATCGGTTTATCCTTTTATGCTTCTTTCATGAGCACGAATTCTTTTCTTGGTCTGGCTGGAAGGTCTCATTCTTGGGGTTTTTCGATATGGGGTTCAGGTATACTCTTTATCCTTTTTGCATGGGTCTCATGGAGATTCATTGCACCTAAGCTTAGGCTTCGTACAGAAGAATTAGGCGCCCTAACCCTTTCTGATTATCTTGGGTATTCTTTTAAGAGTAAAGGTTACGAAAGAGCAGCTTGTTTGGTTATATTGCTCGCAAGCATACCTTTTATGCAGGCTGTCTTTAAAGGTGTGATGCTGGTTGTTTCGCAAATGACAGGACTCTCATCAACAGTATCTTTGGTTTTGGCATGGTTCATCATTGTTGTTTACACGGTTGCCGGTGGCTTTCATGCTGTTGCAAAAACTGATGTGGTGCAAGCTTTCATAATGCTTGTTGCTTCTTTATTCTTGCCTTTTTCAATGTTTAGGTCTTATGGAGGTGTACAGAACCTTGTCGAGTCTTCTTCTGTTGATGCAGGAGTTGCTGTTTCTGATATATGGGCAATGGCTCCACTTGGAGCTGTTATAGGGATTGGTTTAGCAGGAGGCTTTAAGATGATGTCTGAGCCTAGACAGATCTCCAGGTTTTTTGCAATAGACAGTAAGGAAATAAAAAAAGGAGAAAAGATAGCCTTGTGGACTTTAGCAATTTCCTATCTTTTTATACTACCTGTAGGATTTTTGTCTAGAGGCTTTTTGGGCTCCTATGAAGGGGATCTTGATGCAATTGTTCCAACATTGTTATCAATGCCTGAAGTAGTCCATCCTTTTTTGGGTTATGTTTTCCTTGCAGCTTTTCTTGCTGCTGCTATGAGTAGTTTAGATTCGATATTACTTGCTGTTTCAGGAAGCGTTCAAAGGGGTTTCTTTTATAAAAAAACAAGAAATGAATTGTTCTCAACAAGGGTCATTGTTGTGGTCTTGAGCATACTTCCTGCTTTTTTGGTTTTATACAACCCTGCAGAGATAATTGCATTAACAACTTTATCAGGAGCAGTTTTTGGAGCGGCGTTCCTTCCTTCTCTGATTCATTCTCTTTACAGTAAAACTGTGCCGATAAAAGCAGCATGGGTTTCACTTATTTCAGGCTTTTCTTCAGTTTTAATTTGGAAATTTTATATTATTGCAAATTGGCCAAGCTTCAAAATGGTTCATGAGGTTGTAGCAGGAACTTTAATTTCCTTTATTCTTTTTTACCTGGTCAAAGGGAAAGATGGTTAAGGGTATCAAGATAAGAGTTGCTGCTATAGTCAGCTATAAAGACAAGATACTGTTCAACAGGCAGGAGATCCCTGATAAAGCATGTGTTTATTCATTGATGGGAGGCCATCTTGAATTTGGAGAATCTGTTAAGGATTGCTTGGTAAGAGAATTCAAAGAAGAACTTGATTGGGATATTGAAGTTCAAAAGCTTATTTACGTTTGTGAAAACTCATGGCTTGAAGAGGATCCTGAAGATTTTAACTTTAATCAAAAAATGCATGGTGTTGAGTTGTATTTTCATGCAAAATTGAAAAAAAAATCAATTGGAAAGAATCCAAAAACTACAGAAGATCACCTTTGGCCAGGGTGGTTTTCAAAAAAAGATATAGAAAAAGATGGCAGGGTTGTTCCTTCTTTTTTAGAGAAAAGGCTTTTTGAAGATATGGAAAAAGGTTTTTCCTCGCAGACTAAATTCTTTACAGTTGGTTTTTGATTGATTGTTTTTTTATCTTTTCTTTTATTTCCTGAGACACTTTGTCAATTTCTTTTGTTATCTGGCATTCCCAAAATCTCATAACAACCCACCCTTCTTTTTTAAGTTTTATGTTTGCCTTCATGTCCCTTTCTTTATTTTGTTTAAGTTTTTCGGACCAGTATTTCTTGTTTGAGGAAGGTTTTTTGTAACAAGATGGACATCCATGCCAAAAACACCCATCAACAAAAATTGATATTCTTTTGCCAACATAGCAAATATCAGGCTTTCCAAATGCTTTGCTGTAGTTCAACCTGTAACCTCTGTACCCAGAATGCCAGAGATTTTTTCTTAGAAGTATTTCAGGCTTGGTGTTTTTGCCCCTTATTCGAGACATTATTTTGGATCTTATTTTCTTGGAAACCCTGTCGGTCATTTTGAGTCCATGATGAAAGACATTGCCCCAAGTGAAACATTGCCTTTTTCGTCATGGTTTTTTATATCTGTTATTCTTTTGTCTTTTTTAAGTGTTTTTTTAGTCATTTCCCTCAAGACTCCCCCACTCTTTCCATGAATGACTGTCGCTTTCTTGATTTCATTTCTTTCTAAATCATCAAGCCAGGTTAAAAGCATGTCCTCAGCTTCTTCAAATCTTTTTTTGCGAATGTTGAGTATCTTTGAAGGAGGAGGAATGTCTGGAGCCTCCCAGGATATACCTTTCATTCATCCTCCGGGAATAAAAATTTACCCGGGTCATTAAAGAAGTCGGTTCTAAATACACAATTAAAACCTTTTTTCTTCCATATCGGGATTATCCTTACATCTCTATGCGTTACTAATCCAATTGTTTTTATCGAGTGTGGCAAGTCAGGAAATTTATCAATAGATTTTGGATCCTGGGCCCCTAAGTCTACAATTACAAAATCCCATTTTTTATCTGAAATTCGTTCAGGGACATCTTTTGGTTCAACATGCTCAACCTCGTAACCAGTTGCATTTAATGATACTTTTATATGCTCCCCTAGTAATAAGTTAGGTATGCTCAGCAGAACATCTTCATTTATCTTCATGAATTGGTATTTTTTTCCATAATGATTTAATGATCAAAAAGCCCACTAGACCCATGATGGCAAATGGCAAGAAACTTGTTGGTGCTTCAGGCGATAAGACGTCTCCAAATAGTTCATTTTTGGCAAGTATGATTGATGTAGCATTTATAAGACAGTGTATTACTGCACTGTACCATATGGTTCCGGTCCTCAATGTGATCATGGCGAAGATGATTCCTAGAATAAAGGTGAACAGCAGCCTTGAAGGCTCTAGGTGCATAAGCGCAAAAAGAAGCGAGCTTACAAATATTGCCTTTTTGTTTCCAAGTTTTTTGAATCCATGTAAAAGCAACCCTCTGAAAACTAATTCTTCAGCTATTCCTGGCATCACTGCAACTATAAGCAACAAAGGAAGTAATGAGTTTTCATCAAATATTGTCTCGAATATCTTTGTGAATTCTTCATTCATTGGCCACATTGACTCTCCGATGTATCCAAAAAGCATACCAAAGAGCCATGCTCCTATGCTTATTGGAAGCAACCATGTTTTGGGTTTAAACCTTTTTAAATCAACAATGTAATCATTCTTCAACCCTAGAAATTTGTTTATAAAGTGAGGCAGTATTATTAGCGCTGTTATTTGAGCAAAAAAGGTTCCATAAAGTATTGCTTGCCCTGGTAGCATCCTAGGGCTTAACCTGCCTTCAAATACATAACTAAAGATTGCGAAAGCTATAAATATCAGTATGAATGAAAGTATTGACTCAGCGCTTGTCGCGTACCTTTCTCCTTTTCTCTGTTTAGTCCACCATTGTTTCCAGTTTATTCCGCCCACACCAAGTATTGTATTTTCAGATTTGAATTGATCAGCAGCTAAATTAAGAAAAACAAAACCAAGCAATGTTGTCCATCCTGCAGACAACCAGGATGTTAGGTTTCCTGATGCTGTAAGCCATGATTTTAAAGATATTCCAGCGCCGATTCCCGGTATCCAATTCATCCAACCAGATGGACTATCTGTGCTTAGGCTTAAAAAGGCTCCTATCATGAAAATCAAAACAAATGGGTGAAGGTAGCTGCTTGCTTCTTTTGTAGATCTTGAAGACCCTGCAATATAAAGAAGAGCTCCACTAAAAAATATTATCATCGGTATTGAGCCCAGAACCGTAAGCAGGAAATGAGAATAAAAATTTAAACCCATTTGTCCTTGAGAAATTATGTTTATTGAAAGCATTAAAAGCCCTACATTCAGTGCAATTGCAAATAGTGCAAGAGATGCAATTACAAGAAATTTTCCAAATATTATTTCTTTTGAAGTTATGGGGAGGGCTAAAAGACTTTCTGCAGTGCCTCTTTCCCTTTCGCCTGTCATTGAATCTATCGCTGGATGAGCTAAAAGATTGATGACCATTAATAGAACTATTAGCGGCAAGAATTGAGCAAGCTCAAAGCCCGAAACCTCTTTTTCAGGAGCTATATTGATAATTTTTATATCTGGAGGATTGAGTATTTCTTCAGAAATGTCATTTGCTTTTAATGTGTTTTTTACCTTTTCTAGATTCCATTTTTTTATATAGTCTTCGAGCAGAGCTCTTGCTCTTTGAGATTTCCCATCACTTCTAGCTCCGTCGAAATGTATTTCAAATTCACCATTATTAAGTTCAATATACGCATCAAGATCCTTGCTTTTGAGTGAATCTAATAGATCTGATTTCAAAATCTTTTTAAATTCAACATTATCCTCTTCATTTTCAAAGGAAATTTCATTTGCAAAATTTTCAGTAATGCCTATTGTGTAGCTTTCTTCTAGCCTTTTGTTGGATGTTTGTGTTTCTTGTATTCCAGCTATAAGTAAAAAAAGTGGCACGAATACTGCAGGCAGTATGACCATTGCAATAATGGTTCTTATATCACGTATCAGCTCAGTTCCATCCTTGATGAAAATAGCTTTAACTTGATTCCACCTCATTGTTGCACACCAGCTATTTTTAAAAAGGATTTTGAAAGACTCTCTTCAGGCCATTTGTTTTTTTTCCAGTTTGCTACAGATTTACCATCAGAAAGAACGACTATTGAGTCTGCTATTTTTTCAGCAATCCAAACTTGATGAGTGGAGATCAGTATCCCCCTACCTTCAATCTTGGCTTGATTCAGGTCTTCAATTATCTTGGTTGTTGCGACTAAGTCAAGTGTTGCAGTAGGTTCATCTAATATTAAATAATCAGTATTTCTTGCAAGAGCCCTGGCTATAAGGACCCTTTGTTTGTTCCCTGTTGAAAGTGTTTCCATTCTTTTTTCTGAATATTGTTCGATATTCAATGCTTTTAAGTATTTTTTAGTTTGGCTGATTGCTTCTTTTTCAGCTAATCCTTCTGCTCGTAAAGAGAACAGTATATGTTCTTTTGCAGTCAATCTTTTGTATGTACCTGCATCTGCATGAACATAAGCTAAAGACTGACGAAGCTCTAGTGAGCTTGTTTTATTGTTGTTTAAAAGTATATTTCCAGAATCCGGCTTCAGTAACCCTATTAAAGTTCTTATTGTTGTTGTCTTTCCTGCCCCATTTGCACCAAGAAGAGCTACAATTTCACCTTTTTTTATATCTAAAGAAACATCTTTACAGGCTTGTGTCCCTTCTATGGTTTTTTGAATGTTTTTTAAGGATATGCTCACATTCTTGAAGGTATTGATATCCCAAATATTTTTAAAGCTTCTTCTAATGTTTTTAATGTGCAGTAGGTTAAGTTAACTCTGAACATTTCTGTTTTAGGGTCTTCGTTAATGATTGGACTTGAGTGGTAAAAATTTGAAAATGCCTTTGATAGCCTATGAAGCGACTCAAGCAAAGGTGTTGGGCTTATATTTTCAAAAGATCTTTTTAATTCATTTTGGATAGTAAAAATATTAAAGATAACAGCTTTTTCATTTTCGTTCATTTTGATTTTTTCAAATTTAAGATCAGGTTGTATTCCGCTTTTCTCTATCACCCTTTTGCATCTAACTGCAGCATATTGCAAATAAGATCCCGTTTTACCTTCGTTAGACAATACTTCTTCCCACTTGAAGGATATTTTTTTGTTGAAATCTCTTGAGAACATTAAGTGTTTTAAAGCTCCTGTTATTACTTTATCAAGATCTTTATTTGAAATTTTTTGATTTGATTTTGATTTTGCAAACTTCTTAGCTTCTTGCCATAATTCAGAAAAAGCAACAATATTACCTGACCTGCTTGACATTTTTCCCTCAGGTAAATCAACCATTTCGTATCCGATATGAATTAGTTCTGACAGTTCTTCATACTGTTCCAGTATTTTAAAAATTTGTTTGAAGTAAAAGCTTTGTGGAGCACCTACAACATAAAAAGATTTATCCGTTTTGTACTGGTTTTGTTTTAATTTTGCTAATGCAAGATCTTTTGCTGAATATAAAGGTAGTCCGTCAGAGCGTAACAATGGAAGCACATCTAGTTTTTTACTGTTATACGGTTCTTTTTTGAAATCAACCAAAACAGACCCACCTTCTTTTTCAGCTAAGTTTTTGTTTACAAGTTTGTTTGATATCCGAATCGCATCTTCTTCTACATCTGATTCATAATATATTTTTTCAAAATCAACATCGAGAAGTCGGTATATTTTTTCAAAAGCATCCATGCACCATTTTTTTGTTTCTTTCCAATCTTTTACAAGTTCTGAATCTTTGTTTTTCCACCTTTCTGCAATTTCATTTTGCAGATCTAGATTTTTCTTCCAGTTGATTGCAGATTCATTTAAGCTTTTGAAGTTTTCTGATTCAAAGAATCCATCATTTGATTTTTTTAGTATTTTGCTGATCAGAAATTTATTTTTTCGAAATTTTTTAAATTTTTCATCTATTTCAAAATTTGAATTTTCATTAATTAAATCTTTTACGTCCCACGCTTCTTTAATGAATTTTTCTTTTGAGGCTGATTCTCTTTGTGCCCATTGTGAGTAGTATTCGCCAAGCCATCTAGAAAGATCAAGATCAGGATCCTCCTCTATAGAAGGTGGTTTTGGCTTTCCTGCCAACTCCCAACCCAAGAGGGCCTTAAGGACATGGGTCCCTATGTCACCTATATAGTTTGCTGGAACTACATCTATGCCAAATTTTCTTGCTATTCTGACTATGAAATCACCAGTAACAACATTTCTAAAATGACCTATATGAAATGCCTTATGTGTATTTGGTTGAGAGTATTCAACAATCCATTTTTGTTTATTTTCGGTTTTGTCAAAAACATTTTTATTTATTGAGTAGAAATTAAAAATATCCTCTGCAAGCTCGCTGTAATCTGGTTCAATTTTGAGTGATTTATTTTCATTTCTTACAGACTTGATAAGTTTCATTTTTTTTATTTTTTTTA
>DLTY01000009.1 GCA_002501535.1 bacterium UBP7_UBA7824 | reverse complement strand
AAATTAATTTAATTAAAAAAACTACTTCTACTACTATTGTTCAAAAAGAGTAAAATTCCCATTGTTTTCAGGGTTTGAATCATCTTTAGCAAAACCCAAAGATATACCATGATTGATAGCAATTGATTTAACCTGATCCTTGAAGAAGGAATCTTTTTTAAGCTTTTCTTTACCTTTTTTTAACGAGTATGTTATTGCAGATTTTTTAACATTTAAAACACGAGATGAAGAAGCCTTGCAACCGTTTGGACGACCACACAAAAGAATTGAAGCAGCCTGTCTCGCCAAAACAACCTCTCTAGACCTCACCCCAGAAAGTAAAGAGGATTTTGACACATTAAAAACATTACAAACTTCATCCAAAAGAGACGAACCAGGCAAAGAGGTATCCATCGATAAGGCAAAAGAGACAGAGTATTCTTCAGGGTTGCCGATTGACTTTGACCAAAGAAACCTTGTTGCAATCCCCTTCAACGCTCTTACGTCAGGCGGTAGTTTTTGAAATAAGTTTACAGGTATAACATCCGAATTTTTTTCTTTAATTATTTTTGACAGTAAAGCTTCGCGCTCTGCCTCTAACGGTGGAGACATCTTTATCACCAATCCAGCAGTTAATCTGCTTATCAACCTTGGGCTGAATTCGTTAATTGTTCTTGGATGCCTGTCGGCAACCACGACAATAGGTCGTGATCTTGCCAAAAAAGAATCAAAAATATTAAAAAACTCTTGGAGTGTTCTTTTCCTTCCGATAAATTTTTGTATATCATCAATAAGCAAAGATGATTCAGAAAAAAAGGAAGACTTAAAACCATTTAAATCTTTTTTTTCAACAGAACTAACTAATTTTTGTGTAAATTCATCAGACGTGAAGGCAGTGTCGCCAAGATTCCTGGCCGCAAGGTTCAAAAGATGGGTTTTTCCAATACCTGGATTTCCATATAGAAATATTGGAAACAATTGACCCTGTGACCTGTTTTCCGTGATTGAACTGATTGCCCTAAAGGCATTTTGAACCCCTTCATAAGGGTGGAAATCGTTAAAAATTTCTTTTTTTAAATGTGGTTTTTTTTGTGTAATTATGGGTACGTTCTGAGGCACTGCCTTTGCGGAAACTGATTCAACAAGCTTAAAATCTTTATAATCCAGATCAGTAATAATTTTTTTCAAAAGAGCAAAGTTTTGCTCTGCGATTTTAAAGTTGTATCTACCTGAAGCAGCAAAGACAACCGTGTTCTCCTGAAAGGTTATTTTTGAAGTTCTCACAAGTGACGTCAAAGAAAGAAAGTCGGGCTCTAATTTGATTTTTTGTATTATTTTTTCTTTAAGTCTTTTGCTTTTTGGAATTTCCATGAAAGATGATTTTAAACATCAAAAAAATATATTATTTTTTTTAAAAAAAGGTAACAAAAGAAAACCTAACCAACGTTATTCAAGGACAAAAAAAAGATTTATCGTTTATTATTTTTTAATGGAAAAAACAATGGCAGAAAAACAAAAAATATTAGTTATAGGTTGCGGTCAAATGGGATCCGGAATCGCACAGACAGCTTCAGAACACGGATACTCTGTTTTTTTAAGTGATTTAAATAAAGACTTCACAAAACAAGCAGTCACACAGATTCACAAAAGATGGGATTTGGGTTTGAAAAAGGGAAAAAGACAAAAAGAAGAGATTGATTTTTTTAAATCTAACCTACACACTTTAGGGCAGGACAACTACAGCGGGTATGACTTCATAATTGAAGCTGTTTCCGAAGATGAGCAGATAAAAAAACAAATATTTGAAAAGATTGGTCAAAGCTCCTGCAAACACACCATTCTCGGCTCTAACACATCATCAATATCCATCAACACACTTGGAAAGGCAAGCGGCTTTCCGGAAAGGGTGATAGGGATTCACTTTATGAATCCAGTACCGATAATGAAGCTGGTCGAAGTGATAGAAGGTGATGCAACCAGCACCGAAACAATCCAAAAAACCTTGAATTTTATTAAAAATATAAAAAAAACTCCCGCTAAAAGCAAAGACAAACCCGGGTTCATAAGCAATAAGATTTTGATGCCGATGATTAACGAAGCGATACTAACCCTTGAATCCGGAACAGGTTCAAAAGAAGACATAGACACTGTGATGGAACTAGGTATGCGACACCCCATGGGACCCTTAAAGCTTGCAGACCTAATAGGCCTTGATACATGTTTGGCCATTATGAATGTTTTATATTCTGGTTTCAAGGAAGAAAAATATAAACCATCAGGATTATTGGTTGAAAAAGTTAACAACAATGAGCTTGGTAGGAAAACAGGAATCGGTTTCTACAAATACAATTAAACTAATGAGTCAAACATTGGTACAAAAAATTATTGCGGAAAAATCCAAACAAAATGATGTTAAGGTCGGTGAGATTGTTATGGCCAAAGTTGACAGAGCCATGGGGCACGACATCACAGGTCCCGCTGCTGCTGCGTTGCTGAGAGAGGCAGGTATCGATAAGGTTTGGGACAAGGACAAGGTTGTTCTTGTTGCTGACCATTTTGTTCCAGCTAAAGATCTGGCCGCTGCAAAATTGGGGAAAGAGTTGAGAATTTTTGCAGAGGAGTATGAGGTAGGACACTACTTTGGGGAAGGCAAAGGTGGAATCTGTCATGTTGTTATGCCAGAAGAAGGTTTGGTTGCTCCCGGAGAGATTGTTATTGGTGCCGATAGTCACACATGCACAAATGGGGCTGTAGGTTGTCTTGCGACTGGTGTTGGACACACGGATTTAGCTGCAGTTTTAGCTACAGGCAAGGTTTGGTTAAGAGTTCCTGAGACCATCAAGGTTGTATTTAAGGGTTCACCATCACCAGAAGTAACACCTAAAGATATGTCTTTAGCCCTTGGGAAGATATTAACTGTTAGTGGTGGCAATTATAAGGTTTTAGAGTTTCACGATAATACAGACACAGGCATAGACATGGAGGGGAGACTTACTATTTCAAACATGGCCATAGAGTGGGGCGCTAAAGCTGGTATATTTGTGCCAGATACTATTACTGAAATCTTTACACGGGAAAGGGTTCAGCATTCTGATTGGAAAATGTTACAACCAGATGAAAACGCTTCTTACTGTCAGGAAATTACCATAGATACAACTACACTAGAACCGTTAGTTGCCATGCCTTTTAGCCCTGACAATGTGACAACCGTAAGGGAGGTTGAAAAGCAAAAGGTAAAAATAGACCAAGTTTTTATTGGCTCATGCACTAATGCTCGAATCGGAGACCTCAGAGAGGTTCATGGTGTTTTTAAAAACAATCCTGATAAACAGGCTCAAGTTCCCCGTGTTGTTGTTATACCAGGTGATCAAAAAACCTATTTAACAGCAATTAGCGAGGGGATAGCAACAGAGTGCATATCAAGAGGTTGTGTCTTCTCAACCCCAACATGCGGACCTTGTTTAGGGGGGCACTCGGGCGTGATGGCTGCTGAGGAAGTGTGCTTGTCTACAAGTAATAGAAATTTTCACGGAAGAATGGGCCATCCAGATTCCCTGGTTTATTTGAGCTCCCCGCTTGTTGCAGCACATTCCGCCCTTAAGGGTTACATTTCTGCACCGTAATTGAAAACTATTTTTCACAATTTTCAACAAAAAAGCTGGATAGATAGCTACTATCTACAGCTGCAGGCTGTTGAGGATGCTAAGAAACATGTTGAACATGTGTTTTTTTTTGAACACAAAAATGTTGTCACCCTGGGAACATCCTCAACCAAGCACGACATACCAAAGACAGCTAAAATGAGATCTAAAAACATTAGTGTTTTCAAAACAAACAGAGGTGGCGAGGCGACCTGGCATGGTGTTGGACAGCTTGTTTTTTATCCAATTTTAAACATAAAGAAAAGACAAATTAAAGCAACAGATTTAGTCAACATGATACTCAAGGCAACACAAGACGCATTG
>DLTY01000017.1:5334-8682 GCA_002501535.1 bacterium UBP7_UBA7824 | reverse complement strand
GCCGTTGAGGAGCTTGCTGCAGAATCCGAAAAAGTTTTGACTGCTTCTACCGCCAACAGCAATCAAAATTCTCTAGGTTTTTGGGTTCTTTTGCTTGCTGGTCTTGGTCTTGCTTTTTCTCCTTGCGTTTTTCCAATTATGCCTATAGTGGTTCTTTCTGTGGCTGATGGAGAAAGAGGCTTAAAGGCATTTTTTAATTCTCTGCCTTTTGTTTTTGGCCTGGTTTTGACATACTCGATTTGTGGTGCAGCTTTTGCATTGCTTGGAAAAGGCAGCGGTGCTGCTTTGCAAAGCTCTTTTTTTGGTTGGTTTTTGTCTATCCTTTTTATCTCTATGGGTGTATTCATGCTTTCCGGCTACACTTTACCAGCATCTTCAAAAATATCAAAGTTTACAGATTTTTTAAGAACAAAAGGGAAAGTTGGTCTTGGTGCAGCTTTAGGCGTAGCTGCAACCCCCTGCACAGCTCCTGTTTTGGCCTCTGCTTCGGCAACTGTTTTACAGACTGGAAGTTTACTGGAAGGGTTTAAGCTTTTTGGAACTCTTGGACTTGGCATGGCTATACCTTTTATATGCTTTTCAACACTGGGAGCTCAGATTCCTAAGGGTGGAAAGTGGCTGATAACGATTAAAAAAGTAATGGGTCTAGCTTTAGTTGCATATGGACTGTTTTTGGCTTGGTCAAGATTTGATTCCGGAGATGGTTCAGTTCAGTCTGGAGCACAAGAAAAAAATCAAATTTATTACTTTACTGCTAAATGGTGTATTCCATGCAGGGCTGTAGATAAGAATGTTTGGAAAGATGAAGAAGTAATAGCTTTTTTTGAAGATTCAAATTGGGAGTTTATAAAGGTTGATCTTACAGAAGAAAGTGAAGAGGAGTTTCGATTCAGGAATGAACATAACATTTCAGGACCACCTTCGCTTATTTTGATGTTTAGTGAAAATGGATTTGATGACACTGTTGTGCATATAGGAGAATTTACAAAAGAAGAGTTTTTTGAATTAGTTAACTCTTCTGATGGGGGCTTATGAAGAAAAAAAATAATTTTTTGGAGCATTTGAAAAGAAACATTTTGAGAGGTTTGCTTTCTCTCATTCCTATCCTTTTGGTTTTTAAGGTAGCTGAGCTAACCTACATTGCGATAGATAAAAATGTAATGAGCTTGATTGAACCTTTGATAAAGATAGAGATTCCAGGCTTAGGCCTTTTAGTTTTGGTCATATTTCTGTATGTTGTTGGAGTTTTAATAAACAATATATTTGGAAAAAGCATCTTGGCTCTTTTTGAATCCTGGGTCTCAAAGATTCCGATTGTGGGGCAAACAATGAGTGTTGGAAAACAATTAGCCGAATCCTTGTCGCCTGAGGAAAGAAAAGCTTTTGATAAACCAGTTTTGATACCTTATTTGAAAGAAGGTCAATGGACTGTTGCTTTTATTTGCGGGAATATACATGATGAAAAAGAAAAAAAAGATTTAGTTAAGTGCTTTATTCCCATTCCTCCAAATCCGGCAACTGGATGGGTTGTGTTTGTTGAGAAAAATAAAATAAGAGATACAGGTTGGACAAATGAAGAGGCTATGAAAGCTGTTATATCATTAGGTATCGTTACGCCTGAAAAAATCAAAAAATAATGGACTTTCTAGCTGGACTTCTTTTGGGTGCTTTTATCCTTTATGTGATTCAAGAAAAAAAATACAAAAAAGAAATAAAAGAAAATGAAAAAGATTATGAAAGAAAGTTTGAAGAAAGGAATGAAAGCTTAAGCGCTGAAGGAAAGATGATTTTAGCAGAAGGTAAAAATGAATTGTCAAAACAGTTAAAAGACGACTTGAATGATTTCAAAAACAATATCTTGAAAGATTTTAGAGATGATTTGGAAGGGCAGAAAGAAAAAACAATTCAATTAAATCAACAATTGATAAATTATCAAAAAAATTATGATAAATTAACAGATTCAATAGACGTCCTTTCGGGAGCAATGGGAGGTCATACAAGGCATGCCGGAGAGATAGGTGAATACTTGCTTGAAGATTTGCTAATAAACCATGGCTTGGTTAAAGGAGAGCATTTTTATACACAGAAAACTACTGACGGAATGAGGCCAGATGTAGTTTTAAAAATGGGTTCCAAAGAATTTATTATTGATTCGAAATTTATAACAAAAAAATATTTAGATTATGTAAAGAGCAAAGATGAATCAGATTTAAAAGAACATGTTGCTCAACTGAAGGCAACTATTAGAAACCTTAGTAAAAGGGCCTATCAAAAAAAATCAAAAAATTCTTATGATCAGGTTTTTATGTACATTCCTATAGATGATGCTTTTTTAGCTGCTGCAAGATTTGATCGAAGTCTTGGCCTGGAGGCAAGAAGGCATAACGTGATGGTTGTTTCTCCGTTTTTTCTTGTACCTTACATAGAGATTATTTCCAGATGGTGGAATCAAGGAAAAATAGAAGAGAGTCATCAGAAGCTTATTGATATTGTTGAGGCTATGTATAGCAAGTATTATGGTGTGTTGAAGAATGTCAATACGGCAAAAAAAGCCATGGATGATCTTCATGTAAAGTTAGAAGGTAAGGGTGGTTTTAAAAGAAAGCTTAAAGAGGCTGAAAAAATGGGCATAAATCCTCCAAGACTGATTGAGGAAAAGGATTCAGATTCATGGTCTTAACACCTTCAAACATGGTAGCCTTAGGTACCGAGATGCCAACTTTTTCATTAAGGAATGTTCTTAATGGAGAGGTAGTGGATTCAGATTCTACAAGTCAAGAGAAGTTAACTTTAGTGATGTTTATTTGTGCGCATTGTCCCTATGTTGTGCATGTTGAAAAAGAGTTAGCTTTGTTTGCGAATGATTACAAAGATAAATTAGAGGTGATTGCTATTTCAAGCAATGATGCAATTGCCTATCCCCAAGATTCTGTAGAAAATTTAAAAAAACAGGCAGAAAAAAATGGATTTAATTTTCCTTATTGTTTTGATGAAGACCAGTCTGTCGCTAAAGCTTTTAATGCACAATGCACTCCTGATTTTTTTCTTTTTGACGAAGGCAATAAATTGATTTATAGAGGTCAGTTTGATCAAAGCAGACCAGGGAATGATGTTGTATGCAATGGCGAAAGCTTAAGAGCTGCTGTAGATTTGTTTTTAGAGAAAAAAGAAATAATCAAGCATCAATTTCCAAGTATAGGGTGCAATATTAAATGGATTAATAACATTAGATGGGGCAGTAATGAGAGTTAATGATCTTGTCGGAAATACTCCTCTTATTGAGTTGAAAAGGCTTTCCCCTAAAGGAAGAAAGGTTTTTGGAAAAGCTGAATATTTAAATCCTGGAGG
>DLTY01000017.1:0-4922 GCA_002501535.1 bacterium UBP7_UBA7824 | reverse complement strand
AATACTGGCATTGCATTAGCCTTAGCTTGTTGTTTTTATGGCATAAAGATGATTGCAGTTATGCCAGGTAGGTTTTCAAAAGAGAAAGAAAAAATTATTGTTGCTTTGGGTGGGAAGGTTGTTAGGACCCCTACAAGTGAAGGTATAGAGGGGGCTATAGAAAAAGCAGAGCAGTTAAAAAAGGAGCTTAACGGATGGGTCCCTTTGCAATTTTCAAATCCCGATAATGCTCAAGCTCATTTTGAAACAACTGCTCCAGAGATAGATTCCCAACTAAAGAACATAGATGCTTTTGTTGCTGGGATTGGTTCAGCAGGAACCTTTGTAGGTGTTTCAAGGTTTTTAAAGAAAGTTAACAAAAATATAAAATGTATTGCAGTTCAACCTGAAGGGTCTGTTTTGCTTGGCGGCAACCCAGGGCCACATAAGGTTGAAGGCATAGGTGTAGATGACATGGGCACCATTAAGCTTTGGGAAGAAGGTTTATGTGATGAGATAATCACTGTTTCTGATAAGGATGCTCACCTTGTAACAAAAAGGTTGGCAAGCGAGGAGGGTCTTTTGGTAGGAGCATCATCTGGGGCTTTGGTTTTTGCTGCTTTAAGCGTTGCAAAAAAACTTCCTGAAGGATCTAATGTAGTGACATTGTTGTGTGACTCTTCAGAAAGATATATATCTAAAAATATTTATTCAAGTTTTGAGGATTGGGAAAAATGAAAAATAAAAAATTTGACACAAAATGTATCCACAATGAAAAAGGAATAGAAAAGCATACCGGTAGCGTAATGCCTCCAATAAATCTTTCATCTACTTACGCTCAATCTAGTCCAGGCAAACCTTTAGGCTCATATGAATATATACGAAGCGACAATCCGACCAGATCTGTACTTGAAAGCTTTTTGGCATCTTTGGAAAATGGAAAACATGCAATAAGCTTCTCTAGCGGAATGGCTGCCGTTGCCAGCATAACAAGATTGCTTCAAAAAGGACAGGTTTTAGTTGCAGGAGATGACCTCTATGGTGGAACTGGAAGGTTCATGAATGATTTTTTAAAACCTGAAGGTTTTGAGGTTTTGTATGCAGATACGACAGACCCTGAGCGTTTTCAGCATTGGGATAAAGCAAGCCTGATATGGGTAGAGACACCAACAAATCCTCTTTTGAAAATTACTGATATACAAAAAATAAAAAGCTTAGCTCCAAATGCAATATTAGTTGTCGATAATACTTTTATGAGCCCAAAGTTTCAAAATCCATTGGATCATGGCGCAGATATAGTTATGCATTCATCGACTAAATACATTGGCGGTCATTCTGATGTGTTGGGTGGGGCGGCAATAACTAACAGTGATCAGATTAACGAAAAATTGAAAAAAGTTCAAAATGACTTAGGGTCTGTTCCTAGCCCTTTTGATTGTTATATGTTGACAAGGGGAATAAAAACACTCTCTTTAAGAATGGAAAAACATGAAGAAAATGCGTCTTTTATAGCTGGTAAATTGAAAAATCATAACAATGTTGAAGTTGTTTACTGGCCGGGTTTAAAGAGCCATCATGGTCACATGATCCACAAATCTCAATCAAGCGGGTATGGAGGAATGGTCAGCTTTAAAGCTTCTAAAAACATTCACTTCGACAACCTTGTCTCTAAGAGAAAATATTGGACACTTGCTGAATCCTTAGGTGGAGTTGAAAGTTTACTTTGTGTTCCCTCTAAAATGACTCATTCAAGTATTGACGAAAAAACAAGACAAAAAAAAGGGATTACCGACAATCTTGTTAGGCTTTCCTGTGGCGTAGAAGATTGCGAAGATCTTTGGAATGATTTAGCGAAAGGGTTGGATTCTTAATTGAAGAGACCAGCAAAGTTTATTTTTATGGTTCATCCGCCTGAGGAAAAAGACTTATTCAGGATCCCACAACTTAGGTTTTTGAAGCATTTGCCAAAAGGCATTCCTGAAAGATTGGTTGGCTCCTTAGGGCCTTTTCCTCTTTTTAAAATAAAAGGTATAGAGACAACTGATGGTAAAAAAGCTGAAGGTTGGGTTTTAGGCTTGCTCTCAACTCCAAAATTAATGCTTCAAAAAAAACCAGAAAAAACATACAAGCTTTTGGTTAAAGCTTCTAAATGGGGTCAAAAGTATGGAGCAAAAATAATGGGACTCGGAGCTTTTACCAGTGTTGTTGGCGATGCTGGCTTGACAGTTGCTGAACGTAGCCCATTGGTGGTAACAACAGGAAATTCACTAACTGTTGCAGCTACCATCAAAAGCATAGAGAGGATACTGGAGCTGACTAAAAGGGATATCGGGAAGGAAAAAATAGCAATAGTTGGCGCTACAGGTTCAATAGGCAAGGCTGTTGCAAAATTACTTGCCAAAAAAGGTGCAAGATTGATACTTGTTTCAAAAACGAAAGAGAAGCTAGAAGCGCTTGCACGAAAATTAGGTAAAAATGTTGTTTCTTTTGGCACAAGTTCAAACTTGCTTAAAGATGTAAAGTTAATCGTAGGAGCGACAAGCTCATCAGGAAAGGCTATTCCTGTAGAAAAGTTAAATCCTGGATCTGTAATTGTTGACATTGCGCTACCTCCTGATTTAAGCAAAGATGAGGCTGCAAAAAGGACTGACTGTTTGGTTTTAGAGAGTGGTGAAATCCTCTTGCCGGGAAATCCTGAATTTTCTTATGATTGGCCTTTGCCAAAAAATATCGCTTATGCATGTGAGGCTGAAACCATATTGCTTTCTTTAACTGAATCTTTTGAACTGTCTACATTGGGAAGAGAGATAGATATAGCCAAGGTTGAGAAGATTTGGAAGCTTGCCGAAAAGAATGGCTTTAAATGGGCTGGCTTCAGATCTTTTGGACAAGACTTATCAGAAGAAAATGTTTTAAATTTCTTATCTAAAAATAATTTTTAATAGCTGATTTACAGATGTATGGTAGAATAGTCAGGTACGAGTGTGTCTTTTAACGCTTTAAGTGTGATTAAATATGTGGAATAAATTTCATAGTGATTCGAAAAGAGTAATAATAAAAGCTCAAAAGATAGCTAAACAACAAAAGTCTGAAGCCCTTGAGCCAACACATCTTTTGATATCTGTTCTTAAAAGTCCAAATTCGAATGCTTACAGGATATTGGAAAACATGGGTGCAAAATTGACTGAACTTTTGAGCAAGGTTGAATCCATCATTACAGATGAGGGCAATTCCGATTACGCTGTTTCTTTTTCAAGTGATACTAAAAGAGTTTTTGAGCTTGCTTATGATGAAAGTAGGCAAATGAAAAAAGCTCAAATAGCAAGCGAGCATATACTTTCAGCAATTTTCAAACATGGAGGATCAGCAGGCAAGGCCTTGAGGGAAAGTGGGCTTTTTATTGGCGAGCTCCAAGCAGAAGTGTCATCTTTTTATGAGGTGGAAGAAAACGCTCCACCTTCTAGCAAGAAAGAAAAAAACAAACTTCAAACTCTTGAAAAATTTGCAGAAAACTTAACCTCCCTGGCTAACGAAGGAAAGCTTGACCCTACCATAGGGAGGAAAGCTGAAATAGAAAGAATGATTCATATCTTGAATAAAAGAATTAAAAACAACCCTTTGTTAATAGGTGAACCTGGGGTGGGAAAAACTGCAATTGTTGAGGGTTTAGCGCAGAAAATAATCAATCAAGAGGTTCCTGATAGGCTCAAAGGCAAAAAGGTTTTTTCTTTAGACCTAGCAAGCGTGGTTGCTGGAACTAAATATAGAGGCGAATTTGAAAATAGAATAAAAAAGATACTAGCAGAAGTCAAAGGCTCCAACGGTAATATTATTCTCTTTATAGATGAGGTTCATACACTTGTTGGAACAGGTGCTGCAGAAGGTGCAATAGATGCTTCTAACATTTTGAAGCCTGCCTTAGCTAGAGGTGAACTTCATTGCATTGGGGCAACTACATTTGGAGAATATAGAAAGCATATTGAAAAAAACCCTGCATTAGATAGAAGATTCCAGATAATACAAGTTAGTGAGCCAAGCATAGAAGAGTCAGTTCAAATACTTGAAGGTTTAAGGTCAAGGTATGAAGAATATCATGGTGTTGAGATAAGTGATAGCGCAATTGATGCAGCTGTTCAATTGAGCAGTAGGTTTATTACCGATAGGTTCTTGCCGGACAAAGCTATTGACCTTATAGATGAAGCTTCATCCAAGGTAAGGTTAAATCTTTCTACAAGTTCCCCAGAGATGGAAAAAATTAAATCTAAAATCGATAAGAAAAGAAAAGATTTCCTTAACGTCGGAAGTGAAATTAAGACTTTAATTGAGGATCTTGAATCTGAAAAAAGAGAAGCAGTTCTGTCAAAAGACCTTGAAAAAGCATCAATTTTAAGGGAAAGAATAACTGCCCAGCGAGAAAAGCTTGAAACAGAGGATAAAAAAACTTTAAAGATCAAAGAAGATATAAATGAACTTGAGGAATCTCTTGAAAAGGAAGAAGAGAACGTTAGGGCTTTGCAAGAGGCATTTGTTGATGATGAAGCTGTAGCTGAAGTTGTTCACATTTGGACTGGTGTTCCTGTTGCCCGGATAAGTAAATCTGAATCTGAAAGAATTTTAGACATAGATAAATTTATTTCTAAAAGGATTATTGGTCAAAAACATGTTGTTTCAAAAGTTTCTTCTATATTGAGGAAATCAAAAGCAGGATTGACTGACAGATCAAGACCTCAAGGAAGTTTTTTGTTTCTTGGACCAACAGGTGTAGGAAAGACAGAACTTGCTAAAACCGTCGCAGAGTTTTTGTTGGGTGATAGAAAAAAAATCACAAGATTAGACATGTCTGAGTACATGGAGAAACACACCGTAAGCAGATTGCTTGGAGCTCCTCCTGGTTATGTTGGTTACGATGAGGGGGGCCAGCTTTCTGAAGCTGTAAGAAGACA
>DLTY01000019.1:2276-3070 GCA_002501535.1 bacterium UBP7_UBA7824 | reverse complement strand
GGGTTGTATATCTTATTCAGGTTTTTGATCGTTAAACTGGACATAGAGTTTTATATTAAGTTTTGACCACTGTTTATATCAAAAAAATGGAATGTTTTTGGATCAAATTTGAGAGAGACCTTATCATTATGTTGATACCGGTCTTCTGGATCGGTGAGCAAGGTAAAGGATTCTCCTAGAATGGAAACCATCATTACCCCATAAGATCCTAAAGCTTCAAAAACATCCACATTACCCTGAAAAACAGTTGTTTCTGTTTCAATCTTTTTTGAACCAACTTCTAATTGAATGTATTGAGGTCTTATACCCAAATGACATTTGCTTATTTTTTTCCCCATGAGGATCTTCCCATCTTCTTCTGCAATGGGTAGTTTAAATTCTCCAGCAAAGGCAAAATAAGAATCTCCTTCACTGGCAAGCTCTGCTTCGAAGGAATTGATCCCGGGCTGACCCAGATGTTGGGCAACAAAGAGCGAGTTTGGTTTATCATAGATTTCATTTGCTGAACCAATTTGCATCAGTCCCCCATTACCCATCACCCCAATCCGGTCCCCTAATGACAATGCTTCAGCGTAATCATGGGTCACATAAACTGTACTCACTTCCCTCAATGCTTCTAAATTATGAAATTGTGACCTCAGTTCAGCTCTTATTTTTGCGTCCAAATGACTGATGGGTTCATCCAGTAAAAACACTTTAGGTTCTGAAGCGAGTGTCCTGCCAAGCGCGGTCCTTTGCTTTTGTCCTCCTGATATTTCATGAGGCTTTCTCTCGAGCAGATTACTGATTTTCAA
>DLTY01000019.1:1128-1861 GCA_002501535.1 bacterium UBP7_UBA7824 | reverse complement strand
ACCGTCATGTGGGGATAAAGTGCATAACTCTCGAAAGTCATTGCAACATCCCTTTTGTAGGGAGGCAGATTTGTAATGTTCTCCCCCTCGATATGAATTTCTCCCTGGTCCAATTTTTCCAATCCAGCAATACATCTCAGTAAGGTCGTCTTCCCAATACCTGAAGGCCCCACGATGACAAAAAACTCTCCCTTCTCTAGCTCCAAAGAGAGGTTATCAATCACGGGATGATCAAAACCTTTACAAATATTTTTTAATTCGAGTTGAGCCATGATTAACCTTTCACAACTCCTAAAGATAATCCTCTAACCATATATTTTCTTAAGATGATAAACATTCCAACAGGAGGAATCATGGCAACCATGGAGAACGCCATAACCAGATTCCACAAAGTCTGACTTCCCTGTGTAAAAGAAGGAATATGGACAGGAAAAGTTTTAACCGTTGTTCCAGTTAGGAGATTCGCAAAGAGGTATTCATTCCAAGCAAAAATCCAACAAAGCATCGCAACTGAAATCATCCCTGGAAATACCAATGGCAAGGTGACTCTAAAAAAAGTTCTTAAAGGAGTATATCCATCCAAGTAAGAGGCCTCTTCCAATTCCCTGGGTGCATCTCGGAAAAATACCATCATCAGCCAAGTCGCCAATGGGAGGTTAAATACCAAATACAATAAAATTAAACTGATATAACTATCGGTTCCCCATGGGGTTGCATCAAAAAGAAAAAACAT
>DLTY01000019.1:0-719 GCA_002501535.1 bacterium UBP7_UBA7824 | reverse complement strand
AAATAACGAGCTAGTGCATAGCCTGCCAAGGTGCCAAGAAAGAGGGATAAAATCGTGTTTGAAATTGAGACAATAATACTGTCAATGAGAGACTTCAAACTACCTGGGTCTGCAAAAATACCGGTATAGTTACTTGGTCTGAATGTTTCCGGCCAGAAGGTTGGAACCATTGAGTTAATTTCTGCGACTGGTTTGAACGACGTTATCAACTGAAAATACAAAGGGAAAAGGGTGAACGCTAACCAAACAAACAGAAATACCAACAACAAGAATTTAATTAAGTTTATATTTGATTTGGACATATTTTATGCAAAGGCTTGTGCTTTAAGAACATTTTTGAGGTATTTTAGAAAAAGCGTTGTCAAAACTGCGGCAAAAACAAAGATCAACCATGCATAGGCTGCAGCTTCGCCAACTTCCACTTCCCTGATTCCTTTTTGAAAAGCAATAAATACTGGCAACTCTGTTGATTGACCTGGACCACCTGAGGTCATCACATAGATTTTATCAACAAATTTATACGCATCCATGAATCGGATGATGAATGCGATTGCAATGATTTCTTTCAACATCGGCAAGGTGATTCGTTTAAGAACCATCCATGCAGGTGCCCCATCCACCTTTGCTGCTTCATAAATGGCTGGAGGAAGAGAAACTCTCCCTGAATAGACAATCAGTAATGGAAGCGCAGTCCATTGCCAGACATCTGCAATGGTAAT
>DLTY01000028.1:1501-8326 GCA_002501535.1 bacterium UBP7_UBA7824 | reverse complement strand
GCTAGGAAAAGATTTAGACCTGAACTGTTAGGAAGGCTTGATGAGATAGCGGTCTTCGATTCATTAGGAAAGAATGAAATAATTAACATCATTGATATATTGTTGGTTAATCTAGAAGCAAAATTAAAAGAGAAAGAGTTAAGCTTGCTTGTTGGAGATGAAGCTAAAGATTTATTGGCTATTAATGGTTATAGCCCTAGAGAGGGAGCAAGAAAGCTTAGAAGACAGGTTGAGGTAGACCTGGAAGAGCCAATGGCTGAAATAATCTTAAAGGGAGATGTTCAAAAGCAGGACACAATTGTTGTTTCCACAAATGGCAATGAATTTACATTTGATGTAATCAAATCAATAGAAAAGAAAAAGAAGAAAAAGGAGAAAAAATCATGAATTTTGATTCAAGTAGCTTTGAAATCGGCATGGGTGTTGTCCATCCGGTACATGGAGCGGGAGTTATAAAAAACATAGAGGAGATGAGAGTGCCAGGAGGAAAAATTAGAAAATATTTACAAGTTAGTTTGTTTCAAAAGGGACTTACTATAAAAATACCTGCAGAGGGAGAATTGGCTATTAGGCATTTGGCAAATGACCATCATTTGGAAGAATGTTTAAGGGTTTTAAAAAGCCCTCCAACTGCATTAAAGCAGAGATGGAACAGGGATCATTCTGAAAATTTGAAAAAAATTAAAAGTGGTGATTTATCTTTAGTTGCTGAGGTTGCTAGAGATTTGTTGGCAAGGCATAATGATGACCATAGTCGCTTGTCTATACTTGACCAAAAGCTTTTATCTGACGTTTGCGAGCAGATAAGAGGTGAAGTTGAATGCTATATGGGCATTCGTGGAGAGAAAAAAGCAAAAATTGAATCTCATATGCAGGCTGTTTGTGAGAAGATCATGGAGATAATTGATTTTTCATAGCCCTGCTAAGTAAGCTGTTTTGCTTGCCTTGATTGAGGCTGTTTTTTTAGGCTAATTATTTTGAAAAGGCTTTCTATTTTCTTTTATCTGCTCATAGGGCTGATGATAGGCGTAAGAGCAGCGCCTTATCTTTTGAATTCTTTTGGCTTAAATCAAACGATTGCTTTAAAGAATGCAATTATTGTCTCAATAACAATTCTCTTTGGTTACCTTTCTGCTCCGCTTACAGCTGCATTTAGAAAGTTCAATAGTGATTTTATTGCCCAGATATCATCAAGAAGACCTTCAGAAGTTATTTCCGGCATAGTCGGCTTGATTGCAGGTTTAGTTATTTTTTACCTGCTGTTATCCTCCCTTCATCTTTCAGCCCCTTGGTTGCTAAGTGGAGAGAATTCAAGCATGTCTCTGACATATCTTGGAGGTTTTTTAATACTTTATTTGTGCGTTTTGACAATGGTGGCTGCAGACCCTTTATCAAGCTTGATAAAAAGTGGTCCAAAACAATTTGGTAAAGCAAAAATTCTTGATTCAAATGTTTTGATTGACAGAAGAATACACATGGTTTTAAATTCAGGATTTTTAGAAGGACCGATTCTTATTCCCAACTCTGTAATTAATGAAATTCACCTACTTGCAGACAATACGAATCCGGAAAAAAGGTTAAGAGGGAAAAGGGGTCTTGAATGTCTTAATGATCTACTTAACGACAAACAGCTTTACGTTAGGGTTTTAGAGGAAAAGATTAAAATTAAATCAGATACAGATTCACATTTGGTTTTTTTGGCCGAGACTATAAAAGCAGATTTAATTACAAATGATTTAAACTTAAACCATGTAGCCAAAATGAAAGGTATAAGGGTTTTGAATTTAAATGAACTTACATTATCGTTAAGGCCTCATTTTACTGCTGGTGAGAAGTTTGAACTTAAGATAACAAGAGAAGGAAACGAAAAGAATCAAGGTGTTGGGCACCTGCCTGATGGGACTATGGTGGTTGTTGAAGGCGGCCTTAAGTGCATGGGTAAAAAAATAGATGTAACAGCAAAATCTGTCCTTCAAACGGAGGCTGGGCAAATTGTCTTTGCAAGACCGGCTTGATATTGACTTAATAATAGTTGCTGCTGGAAGCGGAGAGAGGTTTGGCTCAAGGAAAGCTTTCTTAAATGTGCGTGGAAAAACTCTAATACAAAGATCAATAGACTTTTTTGGTAATGGCTGGAATAGCGTAACAATCGTTTCTCATCCTTCTGACGTTTCAAAGTTAACTGAAAGTGTTAATGAAAAAGTACAAATAATAAGCGGAGGAGAGTCAAGAGCTGATTCGGTAAAAAGAGGGATAATGCAAGGTTCTGCTAGTTTTGTTATGGTTCATGATGTTGCTAGACCATTTATTCCAGACGATGCCATTAACAAACTTATTAATGCTGTTAAAAAGGGATATAAAGCCGCGACCTTGGTAAGAGCGGTTTCAAGTTCCGTATGTCGAATTAGTGAAAAAATTGAAAATGTATCCAGGGATAATCTTTTTGAGATACAAACACCGCAAATATTCGAAAGAACTTTGCTGTTAAGTTTGATGGGTAGTGATGTAACTGAGGAAACTTCACTTTTCTTAAATGCTGGACATGATGTAAAAATGATTCATACAAATTCACCTAATCCGAAAATAACATGGAAAGAGGATCTGGATTTAATCAATGCTTGATCCATCTGTTCGTATAGGTCATGGCTGGGACAGACACCAGCTACAGGAAGGCAGAACTTTGGTTTTAATGGGTGTTGTTGTAGATTCTAGACACGGCCCTGTAGCACACAGTGACGGAGACGTTGTTTCTCATGTGGTAAGTGATGCAATACTGGGAGCTCTTTCGTGTGGTGATATAGGCAAGGTTTTTCCTGATGATAAGAATTGGACAAGAAACATTAGTGGAACAGAGCTTCTTCAAAGAACACTAGAGCATGTTAGAAAAGCAAATAAAGTAAAGATTACCCAGGTCGATGTCATCATTAAGCTTGAAGAGCCAAAGCTCTCTCCTTACCTTGGAATCATAGAAGAAAGACTTTCTTTAATACTGGAAACTAAAAATGTCAGGGTTACAGCAAGGCATGGCGAGGGTGTAGGTGCGATTGGCAGAAAAGAATGCATAGATGCAACTTCCGTAGTTCTTGTTGAAATAGCAGGTTGAGTTTTGATTTACAAAATAGTAAAAACAACAACAGACAATAAATCTGTAGCTGAAAAAATAATAAAAGAAGTCACCTCTAACGCTTTTTCTCCATGTGCTCAGGTCATCGACGCTGACGGATGTGAATCAAGTTATCTTTGGAAGGGCAAGTTGGAAACAGAAAAAGAGTTTGTCTTAGAGATCAAAACAAATTCTAAATTTTTAAAAAATGTAGTCAAGGTAATAAAAAAATATCATAATTATGATACTCCTGAAATTATTTCTTATGATTTTGAAATACTTTCCGAGAAATATGAAAAATGGTTTCATGAAAATCTAGAATAGCAATTATGAGAATAACTGAAAAACAACTGGGATACATTAAAGGTTTATTAAAGCAAACAAAATTGTCAATGGACGAGATTTTAAATGGAAAGAAGCTTGAAGATTTAAACATTAAAGAAGCAAGTTTGGTTATTGAAACACTTTTGAAATCTAATCCGAAATCTAAAAGCAAAAAAAATCAAAATACAGATGGCACATTAGAGCCAATAAGGATACATTTTGATGGAGGCTCTTCCCCAAATCCTGGCCATGGTGCTTCAGCTGCAGTTTTCATAGCTAACAATAAAGTAATCGATACGGAAGCAGAATATCTAGGAGATGGTATTACAAATAACTTTGCAGAACTTACAGCGATGAAGTTAGCATTCAATCTTTATAAGAGACATGTTTGTGATTATGAAAAAATAACGATTTATAGCGATTCGACTTATGCTATTGGCTGTGTTGATGGAAGTTATAAAAAAATAAAAAAGAATAAGGAGATTATTTTTGACTTAAAACTTTCTTTTTCAGAGATGAAAACTGATTTGGTTCATGTTTTAAGGGATAAGAACACTATAGCTGATGAGCTTGTCAACAAAATAAGGGATGAACATTTAAATGAAAATTAAATTTTATTTTTTTGTTCTTTTGTTCTCAGTTTGCTTGAGTTCATGTGCAAAAAAAGTTAATGTTGCTGATATTGTTGACGGTGTTGGCAAGGCTATAGAGGTAGCAGAAAAAAAAGAAGAGCCAAAAAGAATTTTGGTCTTCTCCAAAACAGCCGGTTATAGACATGGTGCTATAGAGGGTGCTATAGAAGCTTTTCCATCTTTTTTCAAGCCTGAGAAATGGAACTTACTATTTACTGAAGATTCTTCAATCTTCAATAAGGATCTTTCGATTAATTTTGATGCTGTTTTTTTTCTGAACACAACAGGCGATGTTTTGAATGACTTGGAACAAGAATATTTTAAAAATTATATTAACAATGGTGGAGCCTATTTGGGAATTCATTCTGCTGCAGACACTGAATATGACTGGGAATGGTACGGAAAGCTCGTTGGAGCGTATTTTGCTGGTCATGAAGAAATAAAAGAAGGAACCGTTTCCATCCTGGATGACTCTCACCCATCAACCAAACACTTAGAGGAAAGGTGGAAGAAGGTTGATGAGTGGTATGACTACGATCACAATCCAAGAGGGGAGGTTCATGTTCTTGCAGTTGTTGATCAAGGAAGAATGGGCGCAGACCATCCAATAACATGGTGTCATAATTATGATGGAGGCCGTTCTTTTTATACCGGAATGGGCCACACTGAAGAAACCTATACGAATCAAGAATTTCAAAAACTTCTTTTAGGAGCTGCAGAATGGCTTGTAGGTTTGAAAGATGGCGATTGTGAGGCAGGCCTGGCAGTTAATTACACGAGAGAAATAATAGCAACTGACATTGAAGGAGCAACAGAGTTAGATGTTGCATCAAATGGTGATGTTTACTTTATAGAAAGATTTGGTAAATTAAAAAAAGTGGATTCTGAAACTGGTGAAATTAATGAATTGGGCACTGTTGATGTTTTTACAGGCATAGACAATGGTCTTGAGTATGGCTTGCTTGGAATGGCATTGGATCCAGATTTTGAAAACACAAGACATATCTACGTTTACTATTCACATCCAACAGAAAGTCATCAAACTTTATCTAGGTTTGAAGTTGCAGATGGGAAACTGGATATTGATTCTGAGATTTCTGTACTAAAGGTTGAAAGCCAAAGGGAGACATGCTGTCATGCTGGCGGTTCTGTTGAATTTGATAGACATGGAAACCTCTATCTTTCAACAGGAGATGACACGAATCCTTTTGCTTCAGATGGATTTAGCCCAATCGATGAAACTGATGGAAGGAAACCATGGGATGCTGCAAGATCTTCAGGCAACACAAATGATCTAAGAGGAAAGATATTGAGAATAAAGCCTTTAGAGGATGGAGCTTATGAAATTCCAGAAGGAAATCTTTTTTCACCAGATGTTGGAAGACCTGAAATATATGTAATGGGCAACAGAAACCCTTACAGGATATCAATCGACCAAGAAAACAATTATCTTTATTGGGGGGAGATTGGTCCAGATGCTAGTGAGGACAATGACAATAGGGGTCCAATGGGTTATGACGAAATCAACCAGGCAAGAATGGCAGGCAATTATGGTTGGCCTTTTTGCATTGCAAATAATAAACCTTACAGAAGCTATGATTTTGAAAATAAAATTTCTTCTGATTATTTTGATTGTGAGAATTTGAAGAACAGCTCAATAAACAATACAGGATCAATTGATATACCAGCTGCAAATGAAGCTTTTATTTGGTACCCTTATTCTCAATCTGAAGAATTTCCCTTGTTTTCGGGAGGGGGCAGGTCGGCAATGGCCGGACCTGTTTATCATTACAAGGGACAAGGTTTTCCTGAATATTATGAGAATGTACTTTTTATTTATGAATGGTCTAGGTTCTGGGTCAGAGAGGTTCATCTGGATTCAAACAATGAAGTCCTTCATATAAATGACTTTTTACCAAATGAAGATTTTTTGCGTCCTGTAGATATGGTTTTTGACGATCAAGGAAATCTTTATATTCTTGAGTATGGCCAGAGCTGGTATGGTTATGAGGATTCAAAAATATCAAAGATAAGCTATAAGCAATGAATTTTAAAGTAGGGTGAGTCTGTAAGCCGGATTCTGTGTTTGTGTGATTATCTATCTGCGGTTACTGTTGCCAGCAACCTCTCGCGGTCTTCTGCTAAATCAAAGGCAGAGCTTCCTCATTAGCTCCTTGCTCCAAGCAGGGTTTACCTCAGCCAAACTGTCACCAGTTTGCTGGTGAGCTCTTACCTCACCGTTTCACCCTTACCAAATAAATGGCGGTTTCGTTTCTGTGGCACTTTCCCGCAGGTTGCCCTGGGTGGGTGTTACCCACTACCATGCTCTTAGGAGTCCGGACTTTCCTCAGGCTTTCGCCCGCAATCACCCAACTCACCCATACTTTTATTATATAAAAGTATTTTTGTATATGATTAGTGGTGCTGATTATGAATAAACTATTTAATTTTTTACTTATCTTTATATGTTTGATTGGAGCTGAAACCGTTTCAGAGCATGGTTCAGCGGAATGGCAGAAGTCAAGAATGTATGTCCATATTGAAGAGTCACAGAGAGATGATTTCTTAAATTGGATAGAAGACAATGGAGAAATTGAATGGAACGGAAAAACTCTTCCATGGATCTACAGGATAGTTGTTTCTTCTGAAAATAGAAATTATTTATTGGATGACCTGAATCAAAAAAGTTTTACCAGGTATGCAACCATTTATGAAAACACTGTAAGAAAAATCCTGGATACAGAGCCAAATGACCCTTATTACACA
>DLTY01000028.1:0-1117 GCA_002501535.1 bacterium UBP7_UBA7824 | reverse complement strand
CACATTGGCATTCCTTCAGGTGGTGATTATGATATGGACTCACCTCAAGGCTGGGATATAAGCACTGATGGCTCAGGCGTTATTGTTCTCATACATGATCAAGCTTTCAGAGACACACATGAGGACTTTCAAGGAAACTTGTGGAACAATATGGCGGAAATAAATGGTGCACCAGGTGTTGATGATGACAATAATGGCTATGTTGATGACGAACATGGATATTACGTAAATATTCACGGCAATCATGGAACTGGTGTAGGTGGTGCAATTGCAGCTAGAGGTAACAATGGTATAGGTTCAGTTGGTGCTGCATGGACCGCTCAAATGGCACATTATTCTGAAGCTGTTTGGTGTGATGGAGCTTGGCAATGCATAGGTGGAATGAGTGAAGCTATTGATTATGCTAATGTAATTGGAGCAAAAGTATTTAACGCAAGTTATGGCGGTAGCTATTGTGGAACTGGAGCTGGGGTAAACATGGCTTGTGTTGAAGCAGAAGAGGCTATGGTTGATGCTTTTAACGGTCTTTTTGTTGCTGCTGCAGGAAATTCTGGATGGGATAATGATCAAGTATGGAATATGCCTTCAAGCGCAAGAAACGATCATGTTGTAGCGGTTGCTGCTTTAACTGTTGATGGTTTCAATCAATTCAATTATGGAGCAACAAGTGTTGATGTTCATGGTTTTTCAGATGGCGCTATTGGCTGTGGAGTAATTCCTCATTGTCCTGCTGATGAAAGCGGTAGTGACGATTGTTATGAACAATTTGGTGGAACCTCTTGTGCAACACCTCAGACTGCTGGGCTTTTAGCATTAAGGTGGACATTGTGTCCAGATGATACAAGGCTTGAAGTCAAACAAGCCCTAATGGATGCCACCGAATCGCTTGATTCATTATCTGGAATGTCGGTTACTGGCGGAATGAACAACATGTTCAATCTTTTAAATTCGCCTTGTGCTTCAACAGCCTCTATTTTGTTAACATTTAAAGGGAATCCTCCTAGTGATGTTGAAGAGGGAGACCTTTCCAATAAAGACAACGATGTAAGAGTGTATTTTGAAACAAATTACCCAGAAAGCGAGATTTCTTATTCTTGTCAATATATGATGTCTGGCT
>DLTY01000054.1 GCA_002501535.1 bacterium UBP7_UBA7824 | reverse complement strand
ATGGTTAACACCGATTGGCTGGCTTGCAAACATGCTGAAAAGATCTATGTATTCTTTATTGTCAGAGGCATCAACTAAAATTGACCCTTTGCTCTTTTCAAGATCCAAAACAAGATGATAACCATCAACCAAAATACTTCTTGACAAGCTTTCCCTAACGTCTGAAGCTCTGGTTTTCCACATTTTTTCCGCTACAAATTTCAATTTATTTTCCATTTTTTTCTACTCCCATACCAGCTTGAACAAGATTATGTAAATGAATAACACCTACCAAGGCAGAACAATCATCAACAACAGGCATTACGGTTATTGCATTTGATTCCATTTTTTCTATTGCCGAACTGGCTAAATCATTGTGATTTACTGTTTTTGGATTCCTGTTAGCAATTTTTGCTATCTTTTG
This sequence comes from bacterium UBP7_UBA7824, assembly GCA_002501535.1. GTDB lineage: Bacteria > UBP7 > UBA6624 > UBA6624 > UBA6624 > UBA6624. The sequence continues at coordinate 9,519 of DLTY01000054.1, read as the reverse complement.
AGATACTAAATTATCCAAAGAATCGTTTCCTTCAAAAAGCCTTCTTAAGTCTCCATCTGTGAATATACCCTCTACTTTATCTTCCTTCACCAAGACAACAGCTCCAAGATTTCCTGCCGACATCTTTATAACGCAAGATTGCAATGTTTCATCTGGGTCAACTATCGGTAAGTTATTTTTAACCATCCATTGGTCAACTTTTGACAATGAGTTGCCGAGCGAACCTCCAGGATGATACATCGCAAAATCTGAAGGCGTAAAATCACTCTCCTCAGCTAAAGCCACAGCCAAAGCATCGCCTAAGGCCATCATTACGGTTGTGGAGGAGGTTGGTGCTAGATTGTGCTGATCAGCTTCTCTTAAAACAGAAGAATTCAAAACAGCATCTGCCTCTTTTGCAAGTGTTGAATTCAAATTACCTGTAAGAGCAATTATAGGAATTTTTCTCATTTTTAAAGAAGGTATTAAGCCAAGAACTTCAGTTGTGTTTCCAGAATTTGAGATCAGCATAGCTACATCATTTCCTGAAATCAAACCTAAATCACCATGTAAAGCTTCTCCTGAATGCATGAAAACGCTAGGTGTTCCAAGGCTAGCAAGCGTAGATGATATCTTCCTACCAATCAAACCTGATTTTCCTATTCCTGAAATGACAAAATTACCAGAAGATTTCATAACGATCTTAAAAGCATCCTCAAAACCACTATCAAGAAGGTCGGCAGCAGAAAGAATCGCTTTTGATTCAGCTAGCATGACTCTTTTGGCAATCTCTTTAAATTTACTCATAATCAAAACCTCTTAAAGAGTTCTCCTTTATGGAATTATCTGAATCCAAAATGATAATTCTCGCCTTATGGTCTTTGATACAGTGTTCATCTTCTAATTTATAACACAAAATAATAACCTTGTCATCTTTTTTGAAATAATGAGCTGCAGCTCCATTTAAAGTTATAGCTCTGTCTTCTTTTTCCTTAATAACGTAGGTTTGAACTCTTTTCCCATTCGAAACATTCAAAACTGATATCTTCTCAAAAGGAAGAATGCCTGAAGCTTTAAGCAGGTCAGGGCCAAGGCCACAAGAACCTTCGTAATCAAGGTCAGACTTGGTTACATATCCTCCATGGATTTTACAGTTAAGCATTTCTCTCATAAAGTCAACTCCTCATTATCTATCAGTCTAGTGCCTTCAACCCAAGCTGCAACTAAAACTCTAGCATCTTGGTTCAAGACATCTAATTTTGGCAACAAAAAACTAGGTCTTACTTCCAAGTAGTCAATTTTACTAATTTTTTCTGATAAAAAGTCAATACCGATTGCTTCTAATGCTCTTACATCTCTTAAACCTTCATCCCAAGCGGTTTTGACTTTCAATAAAGCTTTTGATATGTATAAAGATTGAAGGTATCCCTTTTTGGAAAGATAAGAATTCCTGGAAGATAGAGCAAGTCCATTCTTATCTCTTTTTGTTTTAACGCTCATTATCTTAGGGCCATTAAATATTTTTGAAAATTCTTTAATTAAAACTAATTGCTGCCAATCTTTCTCACCAAAAACAGCAATATCAGGCTCAATAATTTCGAATAACCTTTTAACAACAGTCAAAACCCCATCAAAAAAACCTGGCCTGAAAGAACCCTCTAAAATCAATCCAAGCTCACCAGAATCCTCACTCGCTGAAGGGCCATTTGGATAAATTTCATCTGAAGTAGGGAACCAAACATCTTTTGCACCTGAAGAAATAGCATAAGCGAAATCATCCTCTTTACTTCTTGGATAACTTTCAAAATCTTCATTTGGTCCAAATTGTGTCGGATTAACAAACACCGAAACGGTAACATCACCAATTTTTGAAGCTTCCTTTATCAATGAAGCATGCCCTTCATGCAATGATCCCATTGTGGGCACAAAAATCTTCTTTTTCATTCTTCAAGATCTTGAATCAGCTCATCTGCAACTGACCAAGACTCTTCAATACTCGGATAAGAGCCTTTTTTTACAGATTCTGAATAAGAGCTTAATGCATTGTTAATTTCTTTTGTAACATTGCCAAAAGGCTTTTTCAAAAATTTAAACTTTCCATGATGCCATCCGACTAAATCATGAAATACAAGTACTTGACCATTGCAAAAAGGCCCACTTCCTATGCCGATAGTTGGAATATCTGTATCAGAGGTTATCTTTTTGGCTAGCTGCAGAGGGATACACTCCATAACAAGTGAAAAAATCCCTGCATCCTCTAAAAGCTTTGCTTCTTTATAAATTCTTTTTGAATCCTTCAATGTTTTTCCTTGGACCAAATGACCTCCAAGCTGCTCCACTTTTTGTGGCGTCAAGCCTATATGGCCCATAACAGGAACCCCATGCTTTGTTAGATGTTCAACAAGCTCCAAGATCTCTTCTCCACCTTCAATCTTGATTGCATTTGCTCCACATCTTATTAGTTCACATGCATGTTCAGAAGCTGTTTGCAAACCAGACTGAACTGAACCAAAAGGAAGATCAGCAACAGTCAAGCTACTCTTAATAAATTTAGAAACGGCAGTTACATGATAGGTCATTTCCTTCATACTTATTGAAGTAGTATTTTCGTTGCCCAAAATAACATTTGAAAGAGAGTCGCCGACTAGAACAATATCCACACCAGCATTATCTGCAGAGATGGCAGAAGGCCTATCGTAAGCTGTCAAAGCAATTAGTTTTTCATCTTTTGGAAAATTTTTAATTTTCGGAACTGTTGACATGACTAGAAATATTCTAATTTCTCAATCAGGAATATCAGTAATAGTTTTAAGATAAGCAGTATGTTGCTAACTGTTAACAACTTAACTAAAAGTTTTTCAGGGAAAAAAATACTTGATAACTTAAATTTTAAAATTCCTAAAGGTAGCATTGTGGGCTTTCTTGGACCAAATGGAGCAGGAAAAACTACCACATTAAGAATTTTGTCTGGCTTTCTTAAGCAGGACAGCGGTCAAGTTCAATTTAAAGGCAAAGATTATTCGGAATACAGCTATCTAATTAAAAATAAAATTGGATACTTGCCAGAAAGACTACCGCTTTACTCTAATATGAACCCTCATGAACAAATATCTCTAGCTATTAATCTGCATTCAATAAAAAATCCTCAAAAAGAATACGAAAGAGTCGTCAGCTTGACGAAAATAGATAAAATTTCCAACAGATTGAATAAGTTTCTCTCCAGGGGTTTCAGGCAAAGAGTCGCATTGGCTTTGTCTTTAATAGGCAAGCCTGAAATAGTATTTTTAGATGAACCAACAACTGGTTTAGATCCTGAACAAATTGTAAATTTTGAAAAAACCATCAAAGACATCAAAGACAAGGAAGGTACTTCTTTTGTAATGTCAAGTCATAGGCTAGAGATAATTCAACAATTATGCTCCAGAGCATTTATTCTGTCTGATGGAAAGATTAAATTTGACTCAACCATAAAAGATAAAAATCTTAAAAAGATTTACCTGGAAACAATAAAAGAAAAATGAGTGTGATTAAAAAAATCATCATAAAAGAGCTGCAAGCCCACAACAAAGGGGTGAGTGTCTGGATCGGACTCATTGGTCTTTTATTGATTCAAGGTTATTTTCTAACACTAAATCTCATGAATTATTCAGACCCCTTTTCCACACCTGGAAATTGGAATGATGGCCCAATGACCGTTCTCCTTCTTGATTGCTGTTTCCTTGGAGTTCTGTTCTCACCATTCATAACAATATCGACGATATGCTTAGAAAGAAAAGAAAACACTCTTGAGTTTCTTCTTGCGCAGCCGATCAAAACATCCAGCATAATTCTTGGAAAACTTATAGCATCTACAATTTTAATTTTTGCTATCTTGTCATTTCCAACAATAGGAATTATTTGGTTAAGTAAATTTGGAGTCATTGATTATGGTCATTACCTCAGCGGCTTAATAGGTTTGCTTTTACTTTCTTTTGCATTGTCAGGGCTTGGAATATTTATTTCCTCAATTACAGACAATCTCACAGCTGCATTTTCGATATCGTTTCCAGTATTCCTTTCTTTTTGGTTTATTGGCTTTCTAGAAAACACAAACACCAATAACTCTGCACTTCTTCAAGGTTTTGCGGAATTAGGTTTTCAAAAAAAGTTAGCTAACTTTTCTGAGGGGATAATCCATCCTGAAAATGTTTTTTATTTTGTGCTGTTTGGACTATTCTGGTTTCTTTTAACCAAAAAAATAATGGAACTAAGAGGTTGGAAGTGAAAAAAAATATTAAAAAAATAAAACCAACTTCATTTTTTGTAATTGTTTCAGGAATATTTTTTGCAATAACCAGCATGTCTGAAGGAAGCCTTGAAGAACCTAAAGTTTTAATTTCCTTTTTTACATTTGTTTTTTCATTAACAATTAAAGAGATGACAATAAAGAAAAAAAACAATTTGAAAGATCATTTGCCTTCAATAATATTGACACTTTTTGCATTTTCTGGACTATTCATTCTCTCAAAAATAAACCTTAAACCAATTGACCTAACAAGAAATAAAATCAGATCAATTTCCGGCGAGACGAAAAAAATAGCAAAAGAAATAAATGAACAAACAGAAATATTCGCTTTTTTTGATGAACCTTATGAAAAGACAACAAAGCAAATTGCCGATAAAGCAAATCTTGAAAGCATGTTTCAACAATTAAATAAAGAAAATAAATTAATTACTTATAAATTCATAAATCCTGACAGGGAGCCATCTGCAGCATTGAGCTTAAATGCTAGAAAAAACCAAATATACATAATTCAAGACAGCAAACAAATAATCATGAATACTAATGACGAAGAGGGTTTAGTTAATGCTCTTTATGGCTTTTCTAAAGATGTGAAGACAATATGCTTTGTGCAAGGGCATGGGGAAAAAGAACTTTATGGAGAAGAGGGAATCACAACAATAAAAAACTCACTACTTAATCGAGCTTACAAAATAAAAACATTAAATCTTTATGAAGAAAATGATACTGATTGTGAAATTGTTGCAATTATTGGAGGCAGCGGAAATCTTTTAAATTCAGAAATAGAAAAAATTTCAACAATTAAAAACCTTTTAATAATTTTTGAAGGCCCTAATGAAAGCTCTCTTTCAAAATGGCTTGAAAAAGAAGGAATAGAAATTAGCAACAACTACATAAATGATTCATTTGAAGAAGACTTTGACCCCTTGATAATACTTTCATCTCCAAACAATTTAACCTCTCATCCAATAGTTGAAAACATAAATGAATTTATGCTATTTTCAACCGCTAAATCAATAACTTCAAAAAGTCCAAAATGGCTAGATTCAAATTTAGTATATAGCGGCATTCAAACCTGGATTGAAGAAAATGAAAATGCAAAAAAGGATGAATTTGAAGCACGTGGACCATTCCTTATAGCCCTTGCTCAGGAAAACATTAAAGAAAACAAGAAAAGAGTTATTGTTTCAGATTCAGACATAGCAGATAATATAATTCAACAAGCACTACCAATTAGCAATAATTTCATATTAAACATTGCTAACTGGCTGTCGGATAGAGAGAAAATGATAGCTGTACCTTCAAAAAGCAGAGATTTAAATCCAATTTCAATCAATAAACAAGAAATTCTAAAAGTAGTGATGCTTTACCTCGGTTTAATCCTTGCTGTTTTATCACAAGTGATAGTGACTCAGATAAAAAGAAAATCAAAATGAAAAATAATAAATTTTTAATATTTTTAACATTTTCAATACTTGCTTATGTTGGAATTCAGTTAATGAAGCCTAAACCAAACACCTTCAAGTGGATAAGCAATTTAAAGCATCAGGAGCTACTGATAGAAAAACAATCAGACGATTTAGAAGTTCACTTGATGAACTATACAGATAAATGGGTCTTGAATTTCCCTAATGGGTACAGCCCTGAAAAAATAAAACTAAACACAGCGCTTAACTCACTCAAAAAAATAAAAGCACTCGACTCCTTTGAGGCAATTGAAAGTTATGAGGAGTATGGATTAAGCTCAAATGCAATGAAAATCACGATCAGATCCAATTATAGAGAATCAATTTTTTACATAGGGTCTCCAGCGTTGTCTGAAAAAGCATATTTAAGATTTTTAAACGATGAAAAAATCCATCTTATCGATTTTTCTTTTTACCAGTCTTTTGTCGGTGAGGTTGAATCATGGGTCGATAAAAGGCTAACAAAAATAAAACCTGATGAAGTAAAAAGCATTTCTGCTCATGTAAACACGAAACATCTAAACATTCCAGGTTTTAATGATTTTGAAAAAATAGTTTTATGGGACCTGAAAAGAACAGAAGGCAATCAATGGCAGGATTTAAGTGCAGATCTTCCTGTTTCAACAAAGAAAATTCAACAAATTATCGAAACAATAGGCACGACAGAGGGGGAAAAGCTTAACTACAGAGATTTTTTGAGTGATCCCGCTGTCAAGATATCAATACAAAAATACGATGAAGAAAAACCTCTTGAGATAATGCTAAACCCTTATGAAGGCTATTGGGCGTCTTGGGGTGAATCCTTTGGTGGCTTCTATATGGAAAAAAATTGGAAGCCTGATTTAATTTTAAAAACAAACGAAAGTATCTATAGAGAAGTTTTTCTAGAAATAGAAAATTCAGAAGAATGTGATTTTACAAAAAATAAAAAATCAATCTCTTCAGAAAGTCGGAAAGAATGGGTTGAAATACTTTCTGGAGCTTGGCCAAAAGATGCAAAACCAGCTAATGTAACAAGCTTAACAAAGGAAGAATCTTTAGAGGTTAAATGCAGCAAAAACAATCTTGAACTTGATATTATTTTTTATCCAAATGAATCAATTATTCAATTTTCTAAATCTGGAATAATATGGAAATTTCCAGAGGAATGGTGGAACAAAAACATCCAAACAGTTAATGAGTAAAAAGTTAATCCTTGCAGCAAATGATTTTGGATTGTTTGAAGCTGTTGACAAAGGTATAACAAGAGCTTGCAGGGAAGGGGTTCTCAAAAACGTAGCAATAGTAAACACAACTAAAAAATCAAAATTCTTAAAAGCCTTGCGAAGAACAAAAACTGAATTAGGCATTCAGCTAAATGCAACAAAAGGAAAACCAATTTCAAAAAATGGGATCAACTCACTTGTTGACAATCAAGGTAATTTTTTAAAAAGTGGAAGAGATTTGATGCTGAATGCCAAAACAAAAGAAGTTGAAAGAGAATTTCACACTCAAGTAAAAAAAGCCAAAGAGTCATTTGAGCCCAGGTGGATTTGTTGTTCAGATGAAATGGAAAATAATCCAAAAATTTTCAAAATTGCTTTAGAGATTGCAGAATTAGAAAAAATTCCAATTAGGACTCTTTTTCGCTGGCAGAAAGATGCAGCAAAGGCAAAAAACATTAAAACAGCTGATCATTTTTCTGAAGACTTCTATGAAGAGCCGTCCATTACACTCCCAGGTTTTCTAAAAATTTTAAAAAATTTAAAAAACGGCATCACAGACATGCCATGTAGGCCTGGATCGATAAATAAAAAAGTTATAGAAGGTTGTCAGTATTCATGGCAAAGGGAAATTGAATTATCCACACTTGTAAACGAAAAATTAAAAATGTTTTTTAAAGAAAATCAATCAATAAAATTGATAAAATTTAGCGAGATTAAAAATTATGAATAGATCAAACACACAAATACTTGACAAAAGCTCACTCAAGAGATCAAAAGAAAGCGCGAGGATAACCGGAGAGGTGCTGCTTGCATTAAAGCAATTCGTAAAACCTGGAGTAAGAACGATAGAAATTGAAAACATGGTTTTAGCAGAGATAAAAGAAAGAAACTCAAAACCTGCTTTCCAAGGCTATAACAATTATCCGTTTGCTACATGCATAAGCGTTAATGAGGATTTTGTGCATGGCTTTCCTTCAGACAGAATACTTCTTGAGGGTGACATTGTTACAGTTGATTTTGGAGTCATTTTCGAAAAAATGTACTCTGATTCTGCATACACATATCCAGTTGGTCAAATATCTCAAAAAAACATGGATTTTTTGGACTGTGTATGGAATTCACTCTACAAATCAATAGAACAAGCAAAACCTGGAAAGAAAACTGGTGATATAGGCTTCGCTACACAAGAAGTACTCTTGAAAGAAGGCTATAACCCCAGCACAGAACTTTTTGGACATGGCATAGGGACAATACTACATGGAGAGCCTCTTATTCCAAATTTTGGAACAAAAGGAACAGGAGAGACGTTATCCAGCAACCAATGCATAGCAATAGAAATAATGGCATCACAAGGAAACACAAAAACATACACAAAATCTGATGGATGGACTGTTGTGACTCAAGACCACTCTTTAACGGCTCACTATGAGCATACTGTAGTCGTAAACGACCCTCCAATGATTCTTACAGATTGCGAATTGTGGTCAAAGAAACCTTCATTAATATTCAAATGAAAAAAATAATCGTCCTTGGAGGAGGCTGGTCTACAGAAAGGGAAGTAAGCCTAAACTCAATGACTCAGACCTACAAAGCAATAAAAAGCTTTCATGTCTGTACAGAAAAAAAAGATATAAAAATCGCGGATGACCTTGTTTCAATACTTGAAGAGGATCTGGAAAATATACTTATTTTTCCATGCCTTCATGGCAAAGGGGGAGGGGAGGATGGTGCAATTCAAGCATTTTTAGAATTACACAAAATTGAATACGTTGGATCCAGGGCAAAACAAAGCTCTCTTGCTTTAGACAAGGTAAAAACAAAAAAATTAATGGATTCACAAGGGTTACCCGTTCTCCCACAAGAAATGTACAACAAAAAGAAAAAGCCTAGATTCAAAGGTTTTAATCACAGGCTGATAGTTAAGCCAATAAATGAAGGTTCCAGCATAGACACCACGCTGATTGAAACAGATGAAGATTGGGAAAATTTATCAGTGTCAAAAAAATGCCTTGTTGAACCATATATAAAAGGCAGGGAATTAACAGTTGGGGTCATGGAGACAGGCAAGAAAATAAAATCATTAGGCGTGATAGAAATAAAACCAAGAAAAGAATCCTTTTACAACTACAAATCAAAATACACATCTGGAGAAACGGAATACATAAAAAAACCAAAAAATTTAGAAATATCAATTCAAACTAAAATAAAAAAATATGCATTAGATGCTCATAAAGCATTGGGTTGCAAATCCTTCTCAAGATCAGATTTCATAATTGATGATAAAAATATATGGTACCTTGAAACAAATACAATACCGGGAATGACAAATTTAAGCCTTTTGCCCTTAAGTGCACAAAAAGCAGGCTTTGGCTTCGAAAAATTTCTTATGATGGTACTTAGCGACTATGAATAAACACCCTTGGGAAATCTTCACCGCGAATGTCAATGACATGCTCTCAGAAATAAAACCTGAAGAAAAACATATCGCATCGCTAAGAAGAGAAGATAAAGACTTGACATTTATTTGCACGAATTCAATTCGGTGGGGTGGCTCAAAAGAAAGCGATTTAAAAAAAATAAAAAAAAT
>DLTY01000014.1:470-21798 GCA_002501535.1 bacterium UBP7_UBA7824 | reverse complement strand
AAAAAATCAAAAAAAATAATTCAATAAAATAATTAATTATTTTTCAAATCTTTATAATAAAAAATTCTGGCGGAGGGAGAGGGATTCGAACCCCCGTACGCATACGCGAGCGAGTTTACAGCCCGCCTCCTTTGGCCACTCGGACATCCCTCCCAAATAAAATAACCTGTGTGTGTCATACAAACTAGAGATTCTAGCATTGAATTTGAAATTTATACAAATTTAAGCAATATTAACCATTCGCCTTTAACGACTTCAGGCAAAAGCCTTAACACTTTTTGAGGCTTTCCATCAAGTCTCTTTTCGTGAATTTTTGATATTTCAGAAAATAATTGCAAATCCACATTGATAAACTTGTCTACAATTGAAACAAAATCTCTTAACTTTCCAGGGTTAACAAAAATTAAATGTGTACCTTTTAGGTTAGACATTTTTTGCAACCAATTAAAGATCTTCTTGTCACTTTTTGGAGGAAATCCCCATATAAAACAAGGTAAAGTTGGCCATCTGCTTAACGAAAGGGCAGATCCAATAGAAGAAGGACCGGGTAAGGAAAACACTTTTGCTTGACACTCGATTGCTATAGAAACAACCTCATGACCAGGGTCAGCTATGTTAGGAGCACCTGCATCGGACATAATGCCAATCGTTTTTCCTTCAAGAAAAAATTTTGATATTCTTTTTTTTGAAACTCCCTTTTTGTTTAAACTCCATTTGATAACCTTACGGTCTCTTGGAAGGTTTAGAAAATAACTAATTTTTTTATATTTTGACAAGCTTTCAACAAGCAAAATATCACAACTTTCCAAAGTCTGCTTTAACCTTAATGAAACGTCATCTAAGTTTCCAATAGGAGTTGAAATAACCCATAAAACTGACATTACAGAAATAACCTCATGTTATTTTGAAAACAATATTGGATTCTCTCTCTTAAGCAGAATAAACGAAGACACAATTAAAAATAAAAAATTAGGGAACCATGCTGCGACAATTGCAGATAAGCCAATCTTGCTTAAAGCTATACCCACAAGCATCACCACATAATAAAAGAAAATAACCAACATTGACATTCCAATTCCCATTCCGGGCCCTACTGATTTCCTTTCAAAAGATGATCCCATTGCGACTCCAAGTAAGGAAAAGATAATAGAAGCAAAAGGAACTGCGATTTTTAATTCTGTTTGAGTTGCCAACTTATCAGCCTTCATGGATTCACCCCTTTTTCTTACCTCAGAAACATAATTTTTAGCATTTAAATAATTCATCTCCTGCACATCTTTTGTTCTAAGCTTCTTAATGTTTGTGGGGCTCTCTTCAAAAAAAACACGAACTTTATCTTGTTTCAAATTTGCAAAACGACCGGAACCAAGGTTAGAAAGCGTTACTACATTAAGAAGCTCCCATGAGCCATCATTAGATATATAAAGCCCTTTTTCGGCTAAAAAATACTCTGAAAACATTAATTGGTTTTCTTGATCTTCATATCTGAATAAATGCAAATTATTTAAAACATTGTTGTCTAAATTTTGAGCAATTAAATTCCATTTCATATTACCAGATGGATAATAGGATTCAAAATTAACATCATTTTCTTGCGCCCTACCTTCTCTGTAAATCTCTACAGCCAATTTTTCCATTTTTTCAACCGAGGAAGGTATTACAAACTCATTCAAAGAAACTGAAAGTAAAAATGAAAAAAAACCAATAACAATCACGCTTGAAGCAATCCTTCTCAAACTTGAGCCTGAAACAAGAGCTGCTCGCAGTTCTCCACTAGAAGAAAGTTGTGAGAAAGTTAATATTGAAGCCAGTAAAATGGTCATAGGGATGGCTACAACAACTGATTGAGGTATCCCTAATGCTAAAAACTCTGAAACCTGTGATATTGGGGTTTCCATATCTACAATCATTTTGACCGCTGTTTTAAAAGAAGCGGAAAAAAGAACTAGAAAAGTAAAGGTAACAAGGCCATATAAAAAAAGACCTCTAATTTGCCTTAATACAAAAATATCTACTAGCTTCAAGTTAATTTCCCAAATAAATTTCTTTTGCTTTATTTGATTTTTTAATTTCGTCCGGAGTTCCTTGAACTTCTATCTTTCCTTCGTTCATCAGGTATATCCAATCTGCTATATTTAACATTGCAAGATGATTGTGATCTGTGATCAAAACACCTAAACCTCTTTTTTCCTTTAACGATATGATAATTTCATGCAATTGTTGAATATGCAATGGATCCACACCTGTAAAAGGTTCATCTAAAAGTATAAAATCAGGATTATTGGCTATGGATCTAGCAATCTCAACCCTACGTCTTTCTCCACCAGAAAGAGCATAGCCTAAGGAATTTTTAAGATGCTCTATCCCCATTTCTTCCAAAAGAGAATCAACTCTGTCTTTATGTTCTTTCTTGGGTATTTTATTAACCTCTAGAACCAATCTGATGTTTTCCTCTACAGTCAATCTTCTAAAAACACTTGGGCTTTGATCCAGGTATCCAATTCCTAATCTAGCCCTTTTGTAAACAGGAAATTTCGAAACATCCTCACCATGTAATGAAACCTTACCAGCATCGGGTTTAACAAGACCAGTAATCATGTAAAAAGTGGTTGTTTTACCCGCACCATTTGGGCCTAAAAGGCCAATCGCTTTTCCTTTAGGAATTGAAATGCTTACATTATTAACAACAACCCTGCTGCCATACTTTTTAACCAAACCTTCAGATTCAATTTTAGTCATAAGTGAAGTATAAATTATTTTTCAACTATGCGAATAAGGTTAGAAAAGATTAAGAGGTTAAAAAATCAAGTTTAGCCATTAATTCTGAATTGACCTCAGAAGTTCCAAGATTGCCACCTAGGTCTGCAGTGCATTTTTTCTCTTTCAACATCTGAGTTACAGCTTCATCTAAAATCAAACCTTCTTTTGTTTTGTTGTTGTTTTTGAGAAGTAAAGCCATGCTTAAAACTGCAGCAAAAGGATTGGCAACATTTTTGCCTGCGTATTTTGGAGCAGATCCATGAACGGGTTCAAAAAGAGAAATTTTTCCAGGATGAATATTTCCCGATTCAGCCAAACCAAGACCGCCTACTATCTGAGCACCTATATCAGAAATGATATCACCAAACATATTTGTAGAAACAAGCACTCCAAAAGATTCAGGTCTTTTTACCAATTGCATGCTGCATGCATCAACATAAAGGTGGTCTGCTTGGATTTCAGTGTAATCTTGAGATATTTCATTAAAAATATCTAACCATAACTGATGTCCATGCCTGAGCACATTGCTTTTATCAACCATGGTTACACGGTCTCTTGAATCTTTTTTAGCTAACTCAAATGCATAACGGATAATTCTTTCAGTACCTTTTCTAGTATATTCACCTCTTTGCCAAGCCATCTCATTTTCTAGACCCTTGTTTTCCCATCCACCAATTTGTCTATAAAAACCTTCGGTGTTCTCTCTAACGATAAGCAAATCAATATCTTTTGATTTTTTCAAAGGTGATAAATCCGGTACCCTACACACACACGGTCTCAAATTAACATAAAGATCGAGCTCAAACCTTAACCTCAGAAGAACCCTAGCAGCAAAATCTATGTCTAAATCATCACCAACTGCACCTAAAAAAATTGCATCAGTTGATAAAATTTTATCCATTTTAGATTCATCCAAATCATTCCTTGATTCAACCCAATTTTTAGTAGTCAAATCAGGAAAAGAAATAATATCAATTTCATCTCTAAGAAGAAATTTAACTGCATTAACAGCAACATCAGTTACTTCTGGGCCAATCCCATCTCCAGGTAAAACAGAAATTTTCAACATAATTTAATTTGGTAACTTAGGTGGTTGCCAAGACTCTATTCTATCAAACCAATCACGTTTGAAAGAATCAGGCAGCAACAAAACAGCATCAAGAAAAAAATGAAAGCGATTTGAATCAATGAAAAACAACCTAGATTCAATACCTTCAATCGATTTTTTAAATGATCCTAGAGCCTCTTTTGAAACTGGTTCAGAATATGAAAAAACCTGACCATCCTTTTCAAAAAATAAAAAATTATTCTTCAATCCAAACTCAATTAAATAAATAATCTCTTCCCAAAGCTTATCATTTGCTAAAGACATAGCAAAAAACAACTCATTAATTTCAAAAATTTTTTCCTTAGGTATATCTCCAGGCAAAAAAATTCTTGGATCTTGAGAGCTGTTGAAATCTAAATAAGAAAAATTCTTTAAAGGCAACCATGCACTGCTGTCTTTTTTTTTAACATACAAAGAGTCAACATCACCATTACATCCTTTGCAAAAATCAAACAAATAAGATTCTTTGAATACAAAATGATTGATTAGTGCGGATTCTGTTTTTTTGAATTCATGATCAGAGCTTTCAAACCCAAAAGAAAATAAAAAAACAAATATTAATAAAGTCTTCTTTTTTATAATCATTTTAAAAAATCTTTTTTGCATGGCTTATAACTGAATTCATAACCTGATCAAGATCACCAAAACACCTAGCTCCAGAAGCATGGAAATGACCTCCTCCTCCATATTTATTAGCAATAATTCTTGAATCCAAAGCACCTTTTGATCTTAAATTCATTTTAATCAAACCATTATCTTCTTCTCTAAAGAGAATAAATAAATCTACATCTTTAATTGAATTGCATTCTTCTGGTATTCCTTCAAAATCAGGAGATGTAATACTATATCGTTGCCAGTCAGAAAACCTTGAATAAGACCATGCAATTTTATTTGATGTATCAATATTTATCCTTTTCATAATTTTTGTTAAAAGTTTAATCTTCCTCAAGGGCTGTGAAAAATAAACCTGTTCTTTAAGGAATGAAACACTTGCTCCAAGGTCTATCAAATCAGCTGCTATTTTGAAAGTTTCTGAACGGCTAGTGTTAAATGTAAAGTTTCCAGTATCAGTCATAAGCCCTAACAAGATAGCATCAATCGATTCTTGACTCATTTTTAAATCTAATTCTTTGAACAATTTATATATCAGAACAGTTGTCGATGCAGCATTTTCCTCAACATAATTAACATCTGCAAAAAAAGAATTGCTGAGATGATGATCAATATTAACAGTCAAAAACTTACCATTTAAAAAAGATTGGAAACCTTTATTCAGCCTATGATCAACTGCTATATCCAAAAAAATAATTACATCGTAATCATCATTTGGCAATTTCGTTTTTATTTTTTTTATACCTGAAAAAAAAGAATAAATATCAGGGATATCATCAATACAAACACATGATGAACTCTTTCCATCCAAGGAATTAATTAAATTATTAAAAGATATTAAGCTTCCTACTGAATCCCCATCAGGATCCTTGTGTGAAAGGATTAAAAAGTTCTTATTACTTTTAATTACTTCGATTACTTTTTCAATCATCGGGTAAAGATTTATTTAAAATTTCATTAATCCTAAATGCTTTTTCAACAGTGTCATCCCAAAAAAAATCTAATTTTGGAATTTTCCTAAGCCTTAAACCGCTTAAAGCCCTGGAGACTATTCTTCTTTTTGCAATATTCATTGTGTGAAGAATTGTTTTCTTTTTCCTGCTTAAGCTGCTGCTTATATAAACATCCAATTTCCCATAACCTCTAGAAAAATCAATTTTTGTCAAAGTTAGATCAGGAGGTATCCTTGGGTCGTCTAATTCTGATATCTCCCTTGCAAGGCAAGCTTTGATTGATTTGAAAATGCTTAACGGCTTCATTTCCCAAATACCTCAGATTCAGTTTTCTTTCTTTTTTCTATCCTGTGCGTAACCAGCTCGTCACCTGGTTTCAATCCTGGTTTACCCACAACCCTGAAACCACATTCAAACCCTTCTTTAACTTCCTTTACATCCTCTTTAAAACGTCTTAAATTATCAATTCTTCCTTCAAAAATCATATCTCCATCTCTGAATATGCGACATCTTGAACCTCTCGTGATGAAGCCAGATTCAATTTTTCCTCCCGCTATTGTCAGTCTAGGAGTTTCTCTAAATATCTCCAAAAGCCTCAATCTGCCAGATTCAAATTCCTCTTCATCTGCATCAATAGAGTCAATAATTTCACTTTTAATATTTTCTAACAATTTATAAATTAAATTATTTACACTTATTTTGATTGATTTTTCTTTAGACAACTTGGCTGCAGTACCAGCGATACCAACCTCAAAACCAAGTATTGAGGCTTCAGAAGAATGAGCTAAATCTACATCGGCAGTAGTTACATCGCCTACACTTGAGCTGATTACAAAAACTTTAAACTCTTCTGACTTTAATGCTTCAATCTCTTTTTTAACTGCCTCCAAAGCTCCATAGCTAGAAGCTTTAACTATGAGTTTAAATTCCTTGCTAGAAACCTCTCCAAAAAGAGAATCTAAATCAGCTACTCTTTGCTCTGAGGATTTTGTTTTTTGTTTCAACCTGGTTCTTAAAACTTTTTTTGCTGCTTTTTGATTCTTAACCTCTATAAATTTCTCTCCAGAGGAAGGTATATGATTTAATCCTGTAATCTCAACAGGCATTCCAGGATGCACGCTATCAAGCTTTTTACCATCATAAGAATTCAAGCCTCTAACAGCGGCAAAATCATCCCGAAATAACAAAATACTTTTCGGCTTCAGGATGCCTTGCAAAACAATAGCAGTACATGTTTTTCCGTTTTCCTTTATTTCAGACTCAATCACAACACCCTGGACCTTAGACGTACTATCAGCTTTAAGCTCTAATATATCACTTAATTCAACTATTCCTTCTAGAAGCAAATCCACACCTTCTCCACTTTTTGCACTAATTGGGAATAAAGGTATATCTCCACCAAGTGCAGAAGGATTGATTCCAATTTTTTGCAATTGGCCTAAAACCTTATTTGGGTTCGCCCTAGGGCTGTCCATTTTATTCAAAGCAACGACCATTTCTACTTTAGCAGCTTGGATATGCTCATAAGCTTCAATAGTTTGCTCTCTTGGGCCTTCGTCTGCAGAAACAACCAGCACTGCAACATCAGTAACCTGTGCACCTCTGGCTCTCATGGAGGTAAAAGAACTATGTCCAGGTGTATCTATAAAAGTTATATTTCTACCATCTTTTGTTGATGCAAGAGTTGCTCCAATCTTTTGCGTTATAGCACCAAACTCACCAGAGGCAACAGAAGTTTGCCTAATGTAATCAAGTAAAGTTGTTTTCCCATGATCAACATGGCCCATAACAGTAACAATAGGAACTCTTTTTGTTAAAGATTTTTCATCTATCTTTAAAATTGGCTCATCTTGCTTGTGCTCGATAATTTTTATATGTTCT
The DNA here is from genome assembly GCA_002501535.1 of bacterium UBP7_UBA7824. Classification (GTDB taxonomy): domain Bacteria; phylum UBP7; class UBA6624; order UBA6624; family UBA6624; genus UBA6624. Next base: position 14,484 of record DLTY01000014.1, on the reverse strand, counting down.
ATATTCCATTTTTCCAATAAAGAAATAATTTGGGTTTTATTTGGTTTGCAATCTATATCCTTATCTTCCATCTCAAAAAATGAAAAAATATTTGCTATAGGTATACCCAAAAGTTTTGAAATTTCTTTTATTGTCAAGCCTAAATTGATTGAATTAATCTCTTTAGATCTTTCGCTAACGGCACTTGCTGTTTCGGTAAGCCTTACTGAAAAAGACTTTGCAACCCTTGAGCCAAGCTTGGTTGAACTTTTCCTGCCTCCAAGCTGTGCTTTCCTCGCTTCCTTTTTCCTGTTCTCTTTTTTGAAAGAAGGATTTGCAGCATTTGGATTTGAACCTTTTTGAAAATCTTTACCAGTTGGTTTTTTCTTAACTACACCCTTAACAGCATTTTGAGAATCAGATTTCTGGATATTCTTTTTATCATCTTTAGCTGGTGCTTTACCAAGATAAGCAAGGACCTTGTCAGCATCACCATCCTCAATGATAGACATACTTGTATTTACATTTATGCCGATTTCCTTAGCTTTTACAACCAACTCTTTGGAATCTATGTTAATTTTTTTTGCTAATTCAAAAACTCTCATTAAGCTTCTTCTTCTCCACTTTCTTCTATCAATCCTAAATCATGTAAAAATGTAACAAGTATCTGACTTCCTAGCTCTCCTACACCTTCCATCTTCTCTAGGTCAGTTTCACTAAAAGTGAATAAATCCTTGACTAAGTTTACATTATTGCTTACAAGAGCCTCGAGCAACCATGCTGGAAATTGAAAAGCAGGTTCTTGCAATTCTTTCTCGGGCAAAGAGTCAAATGAAGCTGTATCCCAAATATCAATTGACCATCCTGTTATCCTTGTTGCAAGACTGACATTTTCACCCTCACTTCCAATTGCTTTATTTTTTTCATCAACCGGAACAATAACAATAGCTTTTCTTTTGGTATTTCCAGCTTCTTCCTTCTCTTCCAGTGTTAAATAATTAAGCAATCTAACATTTGCAAAATCCACATTAACAGGCCTCATTGAATTTGCAATAAAATGTCTTGGTCTTTCGTCCCATTTGACAACATCAATTTTTTCTTGCGAAAGCTCTTTTATAACAGACTGTATTCTTCTTCCGCCAGGGCCTATACAAGCACCTAGAGGCTCTACTGAATCGCTATAGGAGTGAACAGCAACTTTTGCTCGGTGTCCCGGCTTCCTAACCACTCTTTTGATTTCAATTACACCTTCTGAAACTTCTGGTATATTTTCCTCCATAAGCAATCTTAAAAATTCTGGATGTGTTCTAGACAAAAGCAATTGAGGCCTTCCTGCCCTATCTTTCGCAACAGAATAAACATAAGCGCGAACTCCGCTTTTCAACCTTTGCTTTCTTGACTCTCCAAATATTCTTTCTGATTTCCTAAGTATTCCTTCGATTTTTCCAACCTCAATCCATGCTGTATCTCTTATAGCTTTATATATCTCTCCATACACATTGTTACCTTCCATCTCAGCTGCTTTTGAATAAAGGTTATGTTTTTCATATTCAGAAATTTTTTCATCAAGCATTGTTAAAGCTTGTCTGATTGCAATTCTGCTTAACTTTTGAAAATCTAAAGGATCAGGATAAAAAGTCCTTATTGGCAGGTCTAAACCTTTTTTTCTTATATCCTCTATAGAGATTTCTAACTCATCATCTCTTACACTAGTAACAATTCTTTTTAAAAGAAAAGCCTTGATTGTTCCCCTGATAAGATCAACATCTACCTTAAAATTTTCTGGCGCGCTCTCTAAACCAAATTCACTTGAATAAGCTGATTCAAATGCTACCTTGAGAGACTCTCTTAATTCATTCTCGTTAATAGCTCTATTTTTCAATATATTGCTTATCTCTTCTTTGAGATCTATAAAATATGCTTTTTCACTCATAATCTAACTCCTATTTAAACCTTTAACCATTTTTAATACTTGAAAAGGGACATAGAAAAAACCATCCTTCATTTGAAAAACTAAACAATTGTTGTAGTTTATCAAAATTCCAAAAAAAGATTTTGAAACTTTTTCTAATTTAAATTCAACCTCCTTTCCAGTCCAGCGTTGAAAATGCTTTAATTTAGTTAAGACAGGTTCAACTCCGGGGGAAGAGACTTCAAGAAGCCCCTTTTCTAATATGTTTCCAATTTTGGAATTGCTCAAAGACTTAGAAACCTTTGCACAATCATTGACACCCACTCGACCATCTAAAAAAACAGTAAAGCGACGATTAGGGCCTTGGCCCTTAATAGAAACATCCCATATTGTATATCCCATATCGGCTACTTCAAATTCAATATTTCGAATTAAATCATTTTTTTCCACTACTTAACCAACCTTCAATAACTTCCCAATACATTTTTAATCTTTTAATGATTCCAACAATAAAACCATGTTTTTTTTCTTTTGTAACTTGCCCCACCCCAAACAAATCCGCCTTGTGAATTTCCCATTTATTTGATTCAGCAAAATTATTTAAAGCAGTTTCAAATCCATAACCTGCAACTTCTCCAAAAGGAAAATTAGAAATCTTATCTAAAAGAACAGCTCTTTGTCCAGATAACCCTGGAGCAATTTTTTGAGCAAAATCAGTACCAACTTTTCCACCTTTGAAGATGCCAACAGACATATCGCAAATCTTTTTGAGGACCGGGTCAATAATTGAATTTACATGATTCACCTCAAGCCCAACCAAATCCGCATCGATAAACAAAACACACTCGTGTTTAACACATGCAAGACCCATATGTATAGCTGAAGTTTTTCCAAGATTTTCAGGCAGTGATAGAACAAGGACTCCAGGAACTCTCCTAGCGGCTGCAGCTGTTCCGTCCCTTGACCCGTCATCAACAACAATAATCTGGTTTATTTTTTTACTAACTGCCAAAATTTTTAAAACTTTAGCAATTCTTGGCGCTTCGTTATGGGCAGGAACAATTGCAGAAACTTTCATTAAAGTCTCCCTATGTCTCTTATTGTTATTATTAAAAACAAGATAATCAATGCGTAGCCACCAATTGAAAGTAATGATTTTGTTACCTTTTTAACAGTTTGTTTTTTGGAAACAGGAACAAAATTTTCTATAATTTCAATCATTATTCTGCCTCCATCTAAGTTAGGAATAAAAATCAAAAGAAGATTCAAAATCCCCAAATTAACAGATAAAAGGGCTAAAAAAGTTAAAGAGTTCTCTAATCCTTGCTTCACAACTTGAGAGGAGATTGAAATTATGGCTACCGGACCACCAACATTCTCTAAGGCTTTTTTCTCAAACCTAAATATGCTTCCAACAAAACCAAAAATTTGGGCTGCAGCAAATGAAGTATTTGAAAAAGAGATTTTAAAAAGATCAAAACCTTTAACTTCAGTTCTTTTAGGCATAAATGAAAACAAGCTTAAAAGTTCAGACCTTTCAACAATCAAGCTCTCTTTTTTCCCATCTAAATCTTGATAATAAATTTCTATCTGAGATGAAGAAATTGCTGAAAGGTCTTCAAAAGAAGTCATTCCATCAATTGAAAAAATATCTTTTATCGATAAATTTTGGTCAATATGTTCAATTAAATCTGATCTATCCACAGTAAACACGGCTCTGTCCTTCATAACAATCTTCACATCTTCACTAAGCAACAAATCAAAAGTACTTTGAGTTAACGGTGCTTCCTCGAGGTTTAAATTACCGATTCTGGATACAGAAATCCTCCCAACATCCTCGCTTAAAAAAACATTATCAATTTGTGGTTCGACACGAAAGCTAATTGCTGATTTTCCTAATTGTGGCTCATAATAAATCGGACCAAGCCTCTGTCCAATCCAATCTAGATCTATACGAATTCTGTCTGAATTCAATCTTGCTTCTTCCACTTTGGAGAAAAAATCTTTTTCAGAAGGCCATGCAATGGCTTCAATCAATCTTGACTCTGTAGCAACACCGCTAACAATGGAACCGGTTGGAGCTAGCCCAACAATAAATTCATCGTCTATCATTTCATCTATTGTTATCAATCTTTTTGGGTCACCGTAGGAAAAAACTACAAGAAAAAAAATAAAAAAAGCTAAAATCATATTTGCTAAAGGACCAGCAAAAAGTATAAAAACCTTCTTCAATAAAGATATTTCATCAAATGATTTACCTTCAGAATCAATATTGGCTTTTTCATCTTCAGAATCTTCATCCTCAACCATCCCTTTTATAAGGACATACCCGCCTAAAGGAATCATGTTGATTTTCCAAAGTGTTTCTTTAGACTGAAAACTAAACAAACATTTGCCAAAACCAACAGCAAATTCTTCAACACCAACACCACATTTTTTTGCAGCAAGATAATGACCTAACTCATGAATGAAAACAACAATTCCAAATATTAAAATAGCGCCAAAAAGGCTAGATATCAAATTTAAATAAACCATATTAACCAATAAAAAATAATTTAATCAAATAATAACTTACAGGCAGCACAAACAAAAAGCTATCCATTCTGTCAAGGATGCCTCCATGACCTGGTATAGAGCTTCCATAATCTTTCATAAGCTTTTCTCTTTTCAAAACAGAGAATGCTAAATCACCTAACTGTGCAACAAGCCCCAAAATCAAACCTGTAATCCACCAAAAAAATAAATTTTGAGGTGTTCCCATGCCAGACATATAGGCAAATAAAGCCATTCCAAAAGAAGATCCGAAAAGACCCCCAACAGTTCCTTCCCATGTTTTTTTACTTACAGTTGACAGATAATTATTTTTTCCAAAATACTTTCCTGAAAAAAATGCTGCACTATCATAAGCCCATGCTCCAATCATAGGAACAAAAATTAAATAATTACCTTTTTCAGGGAATAAAAAAGAACCCAAAGGGTGTAGCTTAAAAACATAAGAAAGAAGACCTGCTGTAAGAAAGATGCCAAAAAACGTTATTGATATTTCGGAAATCTTATACAAAGGTTTCTTTTGGAAGGCTCTGACAATATTAGCAATTGAAACTAATAAAATATACACTGTAGAAAGCAAGCCTGCACTTTCATAAGTGAAATTCTGACTAGTTTCTGCAAAAAAAGCAATGATTATCATTATCGCAGCCAAGGGATAACCAACAAGGTCAAAAGTCCTCCCACCTTCGGCTCTAACAAGTCTATAAAATTCTCTCAATCCGCTTGCAGCAACCCACATTGTTGCAATCAAAAGCAAAATACCACCTTCATTTAATATCAATATAGTTAATATCCCAAGAGAAAAACCATAAAAAAGCCTTTGTTTAATTTCTTTTTTAAACATTTCCATACCTTCTCTCTCTTAAATTAAATTCGTCAAGGATTTTACAAAACTCGTCATTTGAAAAATCAGGCCAAAGTGTATCTGTGAAAAAAAGTTCTGAATACGCTATATCCCATAAAAGAAAATTAGATATCCTTTTTTCTCCACCAGTCCTCAAAAGGAGATCAACTTCTGGCAATTCTGAAGAGTGCATATTTTTTTTAAAAAATGAATCATCTAAATGAAAACATTCAGGATTCTCTTTAGAAAAATCTTTCAATATCTTATTGACAGATTCAATAATTTCATTTTTTCCTGAGTAATTTACACAAACAGACAGATTCAAATCAGAATTTTTTCTCGTTATGTATTCTGCTTTCTCAATTATCTTTATTAAATTCTTCGGCAAATTTCTTTTATCTCCTATCATTCTGAATCTTATACCTTCTTTTAGCAATAAAGGCAATTCCTCGGAAAGAGATTTGACCATCAGGCTAAAAAGACTGCTTTTTTCTTTTTCTGGCCTAGCCCAATTTTCAATTGAAAAAGCATAAAGAGTTAGCCAGTTTATGCCCAGCTTTCCACTTTTTTTTATTATTGATCTTGCAGTTTCCGCACCTTGCTGATGCCCTTGAAACCTATCCATGCCCTTTTTTTCTGCCCATCTACCGTTGCCATCCATGATAATAGCCACATGATTAGGAACATTCAACATAGATATATCCTATTAATTATTCAGGATGCTTTTGTTTTTAGATTGATAAATCTCTTCAATCCTATTTTCTAAAGAAATTCTTGTATCATCAATTCGATCTTCGTTTCTTTTAATTTCATCTTCTCCAAGCTCATCCTTTAAACCCTGAAGGGATGATCTTGCTTCTCTTCTTAAGTTTCTTATCTTGATCTTTGTTTCTTCTGATATTTCCTTAACTCTTTTTGAAAGCTGCACCCTAGTTTCCTGAGTTAAAGGTGGCAGTTTTAAAAAAATTCTTCCATCATTATGTGAAACTGAAACATCTAAATTTTCTCTAATAATTCCCTTTTCAACCTCTTTTCCTATTGACGAATCAAATAAATTTAACATAATTGTCAAAGCGTCTTGGATAGACAGGATACCTAAGTCTTGAAGTTTAAAGGACCCTTCCCATGAGGGAACTTCAATCATCACTTTTTCAAATGCAGATACATTAGCCCTTCCCGCATGTAGTTTTAAATATTCAGAACCAAGATACTCAACAGCCTCTTCGCCTGAAATTTCAAAAAGCTCAATAATATCTTCTAATTCCATTTTATTTAATCAATGTTCCTATATTTTTTCCCTTAATAGCCTTGTTTAAAGAATCTTTCTCAAAAATACTAAAAACCCTAATAGGTATCTTATTGTCTCTGCATATAGATATTGCAGCAGAATCCATTACCTTATAATTTTCCATCAAGAAATGCTTGTAAGTCAATGTGTCTATATGTTTGGCTTGCGGATTCTTTTTAGGATCGTCTGTATAGACCCCATTAACAGAAGTTGCTTTGATTAAAATCTCACACTTTAACTCAGCTGCTCTTAAAGCTGCAGCTGAATCAGTTGTGAAATATGGATTACCAGTACCGCAAGCAAGAATTACTATCCTTCCTTTTTGCAAATGCCTCAATGCTCTTCTTCTGATAAATGGTTCTGCAAGCTGTCTCATTTCAACCGCAGTCATAACTCTTGTCTCCCTTCCAGCATCCTCTAAGAAAGATTGAAAAATTAATGCATTCATAACAGTTGCCAACATGCCAGCACTATCAGCTGATGCACGTTCAACACCATACTCTGTAGCAGGAGCACCTCTAAATAAATTTCCGCCACCTATAACTAAGGCTAATTCACTATTGCTGCATGATTCAACAATCCTTTCAGCTAATTTTTTTATTTCAGGAAAATCAAAACCAAAATCAGAATGGCCTTGAAAAAATTCGCCAGAGAGTTTAAGTAAAACCCTAGATTTTTTGAGAGACTGTGACACTTCCTCCAGCTTCCATAAACACAAAAGCTCTTACTTTAATGTTTTCCTTTATTACTGCAACCTGAGCTTCAACAGCTTGTTTAACTGTCATTTTTTCCTCAGGGTCTTTAATCCATATCTGATCCATAAAGCAATTTTCTGCTTTCCATTTGTTGAAACGTCCATCTGCAATTTTTTGCCTAACATTTTCAGGTTTCCCTTCCTCTTCAGCCTTTTTAAGGAAGCCATCAATTAATTCTTTTTTAAAATCCTTAGGCAAAGAATCTTCATCCAAATAATCAGGCTTATAAGCAACTACATGCTTAGCTAAATCATCAGCAAAAACTATAAAAGCATCTGTCCTGGCAACAAAATCAGTTTCGCAAGCTAAATCTACAATTGCACAAAGTTTTGGATTTAATGAGTGAACATAAGAGCCAACACGTCCTTCACCAGTTGATCTTCCGCCTTTTGAGCTTGCTATAGCAGCACCTTGTGCACCTATCCATCTTACAGCTTTTTCAATATCGCCTTCATTTTCGATTGCTGCTTTTTTGCATAAAGACAAACCAGCACCAGTTCTTTTTCTTATTTCCATTATTGCTGTTTTATCCATGCTTAAACCTCTTGTTGTTCTTCTGTATCTTCAGCCTGCTCAGCAGAAGCTTTCTTTGCAGTGTGTCCATTTCTAACTGCCTCAGCAATCTTGCCTGCAAGTAGTGAAATACTTCCAACAGCATCATCATTTCCAGGAATTCCAATAGTTACATGGTCTGGATTGCTGTTTGAGTCAAGTATGGCAATAACAGGTATTCCAGCTTTCCTAGCTTCCAAGATGGCTATTCTGTCGTGATTCACATCAGAAACAAATAGACAATGTGGTGGAGATTGAAGATTCAAAGCACCGCCAAATACTCTTTTATTTCTATCAATTTTTGTTTTATATATTCCTCTTTCTCTTTTTGTCATTTTTGACATTTTTTCATCAAGCAAACCTTCTTCAAACTGTCTCAAATTTTCTAAAGTTGAGCTAATCTGATCCCAGTTTGTCAAAAATCCACCTGGCCACCTTCGTGTCAAATGAGGCATATTGCAATCATCAGCTATGTTTTGAATAGACTCCCTTGCTTGCTTCTTTGTGCCAACAAACAAAACTTTGCCGCCTTCCTGGACTATATCCATAACAAGATAATAAGCTTCTTCTAATTTGGATATAGTTTTACTTAAATCAAGAATATGAACACCTTTTCTAACCTGGAAAACATAAGGTTTCATTTTTGGATTCCACATTGATTTGGGATGACCAAAATGAACACCTGACTCCAATAGTTCTCTTCTTGAAATTACTTTTTCGTTTGTGTTTTTCTCTACCATAACAAACTAGGTATTCTAACGCAATTAAGTCAAGGATGTTGTATTTGTGGCCAATAACCTTTAACGCTAAATAATGTTGAATGATCTGGCCTATGGCAAGAACTACATGTTTCAAAACTTGCAACAAGCTTATTTTTTGATGGCTTGATTGAATGCTGAATCGGATTTCCCTGATGGCAAGCTACACATCCAACATTTACATAAGAGTATGAAAGGTCTTCATGATCCCAATTTGTCACATGACAGCCCACACAGTCTGGACGCAATGTTACATCTCTGTCAACAAGTGTCTCCCAAGCATGAGCATGTTTTGAATCCTTCCAAACATCATAAGAATCCTGATGGCAATTCATGCAAAATTCAGAATTTAAGCTTTCTTGTTTGTTTACAGGAACCCTATCCTTAAAACCTTCTTCGCGGACCAAAGCTATCATTTCAACAACTGAATCATCATCTTTCCATTTTGAACTCATGTAAATTCTGTCAAAAATCATAGAAGCAACATCAAGAGATCCAACCTCTTGCCCAAAAGGTAATATAGGAGGGGACCAAATATCAGACAAGACCCCCCTATCCTCATTAGAGCTTCCGACCAAGTACATATTTGAATTATTGCTTTCATGTATATATTTTGCAATTATTTGATTTGACTCGATAGAACAATTACTAATTAAAACATGCACATTTTCAGAACTTGTAAAAAAATCTTTGAAGTCATTAAAATCATTGCCATCTAAACAAAGATTATTGTCTTTAGGTATATAAGTAAACCTTACTTGATTTTGGTTGTCGCCAAGATCAAAAATTACATTTTGCAAATCATTATTAGTATTTGAAAATTCATCTACAACAATGTCATACCCCACATGATCCTCAAAAAAACTATTCATAATTTCTGATGTAACTTCCGGAACCGGATCTTTATGATCTTCATCATGAGCCCAATTTCCAAGATCAACCCATATTGAATTTTGATATTTACTCTTAAGAGAAGCTATTCTTGGAAGACCTCCGGCCATGTCTTCCGAACACCCACAAATATCTATAAAACCTTTGAGATCTTTTGTAAAAAAAATCCTGGATTCATTTTCGTTTAAAGATTCAAGATCATCCTTAATCACTTCTAGCTCCAATGAGTCTGCTGAAGATTCGTTAAGCGAAACTAGCAACTCACAGCCAGCAAAAAATAAAAAGACAAATAAAGCTAAAAACTTAAATCTCATTAAACCTCAACGATTAAAGATATACCTTGGCCTCCACCAATACACATTGAAATAAGACCTAAGCCTCCACCATCTAAAATTTTTAACTGCCTTAAGCAGGTTAATGTTAGTCTGGACCCAGTTGCTCCTAATGGATGTCCGATTGCAGTTGCTCCACCCCAAGAATTAGTAATATCTCTATTTAACTTCAACCCTTTTTCAACAGCAATATACTGAGGAACAAATGCTTCATTTATTTCAACTCTTTTTAAATCATTAACAGTGCAATCAGCTACACTCAAAGCTTTTTCACTACTTGGAACAGGACCGTAACCCATCCTGTCAGGACTAACCCCTGCATGGCCCCAGGAAACTAAACTTCCCATTATTTCCAAATTTTTTCTTTTGGCTACATCTTCCGTGGTCATAACTAAAGCACAAGCTCCATCCACCACGCCACTAGCAGTTCCTGCTGTTACGGTTCCGTTTTCTTTAAATACAGACCTTAATTTTGCTAATGATTTAAGATTTGTATCAGCTTTTGGATGTTCATCATTTTGAATCATTTTTGCACGACTACCTTTACCTACCTCTATCGGCTCTATTTCACCATCAAAATAACCCTGTTTTAAAGCATTTTGATATCTTTCTTGTGTCAAAACTGCAAACTCTTCACACTCTTCTCTTGAGATTGAAAAATCATCTGCTAAATTTTCTGCTGTTATTGCCATAGGTAATTTGCAGTATCCATCTGTCAAACTATCCCATAAAAAATCTCTCAACTCTAAAGATCCCCATTTCTGTCCGGACCTAATGCCATGAGTGTAGTGAAAAGCTCTACTCATTGATTCAGTACCACCGACCAAAACCACGTCAGCATCCCCTCTTTCCAGCAAATACGCTCCCTGAACTATCGATTCTGCTCCAGAACCACATAGCCGATTCACCGTAAGAGCCGGTTTCTCAATCGGTATGCCTGCATTCAAGGCAACATGTCTAGCGCAATAATAAGCATTACTGTCAGTCTGTCCAACCATGCCAAAAACACAAGCATCAAAGTCAGAAGAGTCAATGCCAGAATCTTTTATAGCTGCTTTTGCAGCATGCGAACCAAGGTCATTAGCGGGAACCCTTGCTAAGCTTTCTAAATAACCTCCAAATGGGGTTCTTTTACCTCCAACAAAAACAACTTTACTCATGATAGTCTCCTTTCAAGAGAACCTTTCTTCCAGCCAAGGATCTCCTTTATTATGATACCCTCTAGTTTCCCAAAAACCTAATTTTTCCTGAGTCATGACTTCAATTCCTGTAGCCCATTTAGCACTTTTCCATAGGTAAAGATGTGGAATTATGAATCTTACGGGCCCACCATTCTCGTAAGGTATCTCTTTTCCGTTGCGACTCCATACAATCAAGCTTGAATCCATAACAGCATCCTTTATATTCACATTTGTCGAATAATCAACCAGGCCATAACACATAATGCATTTTGAATCTTTTTTCAAGCCAACATGATCCAAGACTTTAGATATAGGAATGCCTTCCCACGCATTGTCTAGAAGGCTCCAATGTGTTACACAGTGCAAATCAGAGCTTAAATTAACAGGACCCAAATCATAAAGATCTTCAAAGCTCAATTCAACAGGGTTTTCAACATTTCCAAAAATTTTAATCTTCCAATCTCTTAAACTGACCGAATTATCCGGAGGGTTAATGTCTAATCTGGGCCATTTTTTAACCAAGACTTGACCTGGAGGAATTCTAGATTTCATTCAGTTAAGATAGCTCCTTTTTCCTATATGCCTGCTCCAGAACACTAATTGGAGGGTTTATAAGAACAAAATCACCATAATCTAAAGTTGGAATAACTCTTCTGCCAAGAGAGATCAAAAGAACCTCTTTTAAGCAATCCTCGTGAATGTCTATATCGAAAGTTTCATAATTTACACTTCTCTGTGAGAAATATTTATACAAAACCTTGCAATCCCCACACCACTCTGTCGTATAAACTTTTAATTCTTTTTTGCTAAGGCTCTTTAAATTATCTTTTTCGAAAAAACAAAGACCGTTTAGGTTTGGAAAAATGCCTAAAGGCCTGTTCACATCACCCATAAACCCCAATGGGAAAAGGATTGGCCATCTTTTTTTTAGCTTCTTGATAGAGGCTCTTAAAATTTTAGAAAAATTATCATCATCTAGATCATCTTCTTTGATTATGGTTATTTTGTTCATCTATTAAATCCTACTATGGTTAAAATCTAATTATGCTTTTTCTTGAATATTTTTTCTTAAATTGCAATTCTGAAATTGAATTACAAAAAAACTCATTAATCAAAGGGTCTGCTACTTGCTTGATTCAGAAAAAAGAAGAAAATATTGATTTTTATATTTCAGAAAACTTTCAAATAGAAGAAATCTTTTTCACAAGAGGCGGAACAAGCCTTTATTACGAGAAAAAAGAAACTCAAAATGATTTATCAGGCTGGAATTTAGCCTCCATTCCTGAAGGAGAATACGAAATAACAATTGAATATTCAGGTTTTTTTGGCAAAAAGCATGATTCCTATAATGAATTCGACTTTAAAAAAGGCTTACTTCCTTTAAACAAAAATCAAAAAGGATGTTCTACGTTTAATTTAAAAGGAACGGAAAAAATCATACTCAACTCTGAAAAAAATCAAAATGATTTAATTTATCTGTGCGATCTTGGAAATAAACTTTTTGAAATAGATGAAGACACCAAACTGACAGAAAGCTCTAATTTAAAAATAATATCAAAACAATTAAAAACAAATCATAAAGAATGGATTGACATCATTGAATCATCTTTGGAAGAAATCCAACAAAAAACAAGCTACCAAAATCCTCAAAAGATCGTCATCTTAGAAGGTGAGGATTGGTATAGCCAAAAAGGATTAATTATTGTTCCTAAAAATTATCTTGAAAACAAACCTATATTTTCAGAAATAAATAAACATCTTATCTATCAATGGGAAGATGTAGAAAAGCCTATACTTGAAGACCCCAAGGGAAGAATTTTAAATTCATATTTAAATAAAAAATTTACACCCTTGTCCAGAAGGATAAACGACAGAGCACATCTGCAAAGAACAAATGGAAAAGATGAAATCAAACTTAAAACTGTTATGTCTGAATATTCAAACAGGAATAAAGATGAATGTGTTGAAGAAAAATGGTCACAGTTAAAAATAACAAAAACAAAAGTAGCAAGGTTGAATGATGGTTATGAACTGTCAATTTATACTGAATGGAATGGAAAATGCAAAAGGAAACTAGATGTCATAATATCTAACAGCAATAAAAAAACAAACGAAAATCTAAATATCCAAAGTGGAAACTCAATCCACAAAATAATGTTAAAGTGGATTCCTAGATATCTAATGATTGATCCTGATTTTTGGTTTCCGGGCGAACTTGAAAGAGACTCAGGCATTCCTCTTATTTTTGAATCCATAAACTTAACTGAAACTGAATGGATTCAGCCAAAAAACACAATAACTTCAATTGGGCCTGGTGGAATCTCATGGCCAAATAGAGAAAAAATAACACTTCCAGACGGAACAGAAAGAAACTGGACTGAAAAAAGCTATCTTGTTTTAGCCTCAAGCAAAGAAATATTCTTAATTTCAGCAAAAAAAACTACCATCCCAAAATTAAATGAAGATGCAATAAATTGGGGATGGATTCTGCTTGAAGATGGAATTCCCGTTAAATGGGGAAACAACACAAAAGCAAGAATTTACAAGCTGCCAAATCCAGAAATATTTTCCTGGGGAGACTAAATCAAAATATAAAAATAGTCAATTATGTTCATAAAGCACCTGAAATTAGGGTAAAGATGATCATCAAAATCCACCAGAGCAGATTTATAAGCGGTTCTAAAAGAAAAAACAAACCAACCACAACCAGCCACGATAAAGGATTTTTTTTAAAGAATTTTCGCAGATTTGAATCTTTCTTCTTACCGATGAGCCATATCCATAAAGAAGAGACCGACTGAGCAAGCAGCTTCAAAAGAACAGCAGCAATAACCAGCGATAATAACCAAATCCACTCAGCAATTATTAAACCTTTCTTCTACAGCATTCCAGTCAACAACATTCCACCAAGCACCTATGTATCCGCCCCTTAGGTTTTGATAGTTAAGATAATATGCATGTTCCCAAACATC
>DLTY01000014.1:0-123 GCA_002501535.1 bacterium UBP7_UBA7824 | reverse complement strand
TAATGTTTTATAGATTTAATATTATTCATTATAGGATTATCTTGATTTTTAGTTGTTGTAATTATAAGATTTTTTTTATCATCCATACATAACCATATCCATCCAGATCCAAATAATTTTAAT
>DLTY01000037.1 GCA_002501535.1 bacterium UBP7_UBA7824 | reverse complement strand
CCTGAATCCTTTGAAGGCAATCACCTGATGAAAACTGTTGCATTGAACATGTTCCTTGAAAGCAATGACTATGCATGCATGATTACGGGGATACGTTGGGATGAGCAGGATGCAAGAAAGGATGAAACTGCCTTTAGCCCAAGAAAAGATCCTGACCATATAAGAATTCATCCAATACTCCATTTTGATGAAAGGGATGTATGGGAAGCCCATTTCAAAATGGGAGTGCCTTACTGTAACCTGTATGAAAAAGGCTACAGGAGTTTAGGTGCTGCAGGAACAACAACAAAAACATCCGATTTGCCTGCATGGAAGCAAGACCTTGAATCAACCACTGAGAGGTCCGGAAGAAAACAAGACAAAGAAAACCTGATGGAAAAGCTCAGAGACTTGGGCTACATGTAGACTATTTTGCATTTAGTTCTTTAAATTTTCACTAATCCAGTCTGACCTTTTGATCAGCTCATCTCTTTCTTTTTGAGCCTCTTTTAGCCTATCCCTAATCAACTGGACCTTATCCTTTGGGGCATTGCTTATGAATCCTTTATTTTGAAGCTGGCCTTCCAATCTTTTTATCCTTGGCCCTGCATCTTCAGCATTTCTTTTCAGCTCATCAACCCTTTCAGAAAGCACAGAAGAGTCAATGTTGGGAATCATCACCTTCCCTATTGCCATCTCAATCGGAAAACCATTTTGAGTGCCTGACTTCTTCAGTCTCAAAATATTCAAAAAGGCATCCTCTTGGCCATGATTCCATGAGCCATCAACAACAACCTCTTTAATCTCCTCTATGCTTAAGCCGAGAATGGAAATTGATTTTCTGTAACTCTTGACACTGTCGTAAATATCCTGAAAGTCTTCAGATTCCTTCATGTCGATTCCTTCCAATTCAGATGGCCATGATTCTGTTGCAACCAAAGATTCATCATTGTTGATCAAAAGGTTTATGTCTTCGCAAATGAATGGAACAAATGGGGATGAAATGACCAAGAATTTTTCCATGATTGCTTTTGCATTGGATGCAACCTGCAAGTCACCATTATTGGATCTTGATTTCGCTATCTCCAGGTACCAATCGCAGAATTCATTCCAGAAAAAATGGTGTATGGACTGCATGGCTTTCCTCACATCCTTTCCTTCCAAGCTCTTGTCCACAGAAGCAACTGTCTCGTTGAATTTTTGAGCTACCCAATGATCACTTCTGTCAGAAAAAACAAAATCGCTGTTTTTTGGCTCCAGTGAATTTATGTAATTTGCTGCATTCCAGATCTTGTTCATAAACCTTTGGCCAGAAACCAGCTGATCGTTACCGAATGGAATGACTTCCGCCGGAACCATGTTGAACAAAAGAGCAAACCTCAAACTGTCTGCACCATATTCATCCATTGCCTCAAGCGGATCTATCGTATTCCCTTTGGACTTGCTCATTTTCCTTCCCTTCTTGTCACAAACAAGACCATGGATGAGAACCTCTTTAAAAGGTGTTTTATCCTCAAAGGCCAAGCTCATCAAAACCATCTTAAGAACCCAAAAGAATATGATGTCATAACCTGTAACCAACAAAGATGTTGGGAAAAAACCATTCTCTTTGGGGTCTTCTTCCGGCCATCCAAAACATTCAAGTGGCCATAGGGCACTGCTGAACCATGTGTCCAAAACATCCTCATCTTGAATAAATTGCTTTGAATCATGATTTTTAGACAAACATTCTTCTTCTATATTTTCAGAAACTATAGGGTCTTTTGACTTGTCACCTTTGGGATACCATGCAGGGATCTGATGGCCCCACCATAATTGCCTTGATATGCACCAGTTTTCAACCTTTGACCACCAATCACCATAAACCCCACCCCATCTTTCAGGATAGAAACTTGGAGATCCGTCTTTCAACAATTCAAGAGCCCTACCCTTAAAAACCTTCATGTTCAGAAACCATTGTTCAGAAAGCATTGGCTCAATAACTGAACCAGACCTTTGAGAAATCCCAATAGCAGATTTATGCTTTTTTGCATCAACTAAAGAACCAGAATTCTCGAGCATCTCAACAGCCTTTCTTCTTGCTGCAGCAACATTCAAGCCATGTAATTCATTGGGAACCCTTTTATGGCTAGACAATTTCCCGTCTTTGCCTAATATAGTGACTATTGGCAAGTCATGCCTTTCGCCTATTTCAAAATCCAAATGATCATGAGCGGGGGTTACCTTCAAGGCACCTTCTCCGAAATCCATATCCACTGAATCATCGGCAACAATGGGTATCTCAACATCTATAAGAGGAATAAAAGCACTGACTCCGTTATTCAAATAAGATTTAAACCTTTCATCATTTGGATTAACGGCTATTGCGGAATCGGCAAAAATAGTTTCTGGTCTTGTGGTTGCTATCTTGATCGACTTTCCATCATTGGTTTTGTATTCAAGTGTCCATATGAAACCATTTCTGTCTTCACGGTCAACTTCAATATCAGAAACCGCTGTCTGAAGTTGGCAATCCCAATTTACCAATCTGTTACCTTTAAAAATGACATCCTTTTTGTACAGTTCCACAAATGCCTTCTTGACAGCCTTGTTGCACTGTTCATCCATTGTGAATCTTTCACCAGGCCAATAAGGTGTAATGCCTAATCTTTTGAATTGCTGAAAAATAACATCCCTGCATTCATCTTTCCATTCCCATGCTCGCTTAAGGAAGGCTTCTTTACCCAATTCGATTTTTGAAGATCCTTCTGATTCAAGCTTTTTCTCTAAGACTGCCTGAGTGGCTATGCCCGCATGATCACTTCCTGGTATCCATCTAGTAGAGCAGCCTTTTAACCTTGCCCATCTGGTAAAAACATCCTGTAAGGTGTAGCTTAATGAATGTCCAATATGTAAAGATCCTGTTACATTCGGAGGAGGAATAACGATTGAAAAAGGTTTGCCTTTAGATTTTGAATCGTGAATGGGAATGTCCTTTTCCCATTGGCTAACCCATCTCTCCTCGTTTTGTGAAGGATTGTAAAAATTAGACATTATTTGAACTATTTCAAGACTGTATCAATAAGCCCGTATTTTTTGGCATCATCGGCACCCATCCAAAAATTCCTATCTGTATCTTTTGCCACCTGTGTAATTTTTTTACCAGTATTTTTTGACAAAATCAAATTGAGCTGTTCTTTGATTCTCTTGATTTCAGCTGCTTCAATTTCTATGTCTGAAGCCTGACCGCTAACACCACCCAAAGGTTGGTGGATCATTATCTTGGCATGTGGCAATGCAGCTCTTTTTCCCTTTTCTCCGCAAGACAACAAAAGAGCGCCCATAGATGCAGCTAAACCAACAGCAATTGTTTGAACTTTTGGCTTAACTATATTCATAGTATCCATTATGGCCAAACCAGCGGAAACTTCCCCTCCAGGGGAATTTATATAAAGTCTAATATCCTTGGTTGGGTCTTTTTTTTCCAAGTAAAGCATCTGAGCAACAACTAAATTTGCCATATGCGTTTCAATTGGACCGTGAATAAAAATAATGTGCTGTCTTAATAATTGGGAATAAATATCAAAAGCTCTCTCGCCTCTATTTGTTTGCTCTACAACCATAGGTATCAAATTCATTTCTTACTCTCCTGCCTGTCCCAAAATTCCTTAATTATGGAATTTCTAACCTTGGCCCTTCTTATATTTCTTGCAATGATCGGAAGGTTGCCATTTCTTTTTGACTCTTGAATAATCTTCTTAACCGGTCTTCTTACCTGTGATGCGATATCCCTGAAAAAGTATTCAATCTCATGATTCAAAACCTGGATTCCTTTCTTGTCGCCTATGGCGTCAACAACGATTCCCAATTTTATATTTTCGAGAATACCCTTTTCACTTTCCTTCCACCAGTCTTCAATTTCGGTCTTCTTGTTTTCGTCAGTATTGTTTTTCACATAATTATTCCATTCAAGCTCTTTCTCTTCATCAATCAAAACCTGAGGAACAGAAAAATCTTTAACTTTCTTCATGAGAATTTGAGGTAATTTTTCATTGGCTTCAGCGAATGCTTTGTCTTCATTTTGAATCATCAGATTGCTCTTGATTCTGGCTTTGAATTCATCTTCATCCTTGATTCCATATTTTGCACAAAGATCAGAAATAACAGGTATCGTTTCTCTTTTGACAGATGTAATTTTTACTTTAGCATTAACCATCTTGCCACCTAAATCAGGATTTGAATAAGCTTTAGAAAATTTGCTTTTGAAAGACAGTTCGTCATTTTGATTTTTTCCTATCAATTTATCCATAAATGATTTAGAAGGCAATGTTTTAGCGTTGATCTCAAATGCCCTTTCAACCTTCTCTTCAATTTCACCTGAGGAGAAGGTTCCTTCCATTCTGACGTAATCTCCCTCCTGAATTTTTTCAGCAGGTAAAAACTGGGATTCAGCACTGACAATTTTGCTTAATTCGGAATCGACAGCAGAATCAGTTGCTTCATCTGGTTTAGAAAATTTGTAATTGAACTTATCAGCAAAATCAACATTAATTTCAGGAAGAACCTCTATTTCAACAAAAATATCAACACCTGTTTTTGTTTTCTTGTTTTTAATTGACTGCAGTGCTATGGCATGCAAATTGTTTTTCTCAATAGTTGATTCTGCAGAATTTTTCCAAACCGTTTGAACCGCCTCTTCAAACAAGGAGTCTTCATCAATGTATTTTTTGAGCATGCTGTCTGGAATCTTTCCGGCCCTAAATCCAGGAACCTTGATTTGTCTTTTGTATCGCTTATACAAACCTTTTTCAATGTTTGAAAAATCCTCATTCGTAATCTTGAATGTAACCAAAGCCTTATCTGGCTTGGTTCTCTTAACAGAGCTAGGAACAAAAGTAATATTCTTCATAAGTCAAGGCCTAGCGGAAGAAGGGATTCGAACCCTCGACCTCTTGACTGCCAGTCAAGCGCTCTAGCCAACTGAGCTACATCCCCTATTTATGACGAAAATAATTAATTAAATCAATTACAGCTTAGTAATTATTGCGTTTTGATAAGCAGCTGATCCTTTTGCTTTTATTATATAAATCCCTTTTGACCAATTAGATGTTACCAATTCTATATTTTGAACATCGTCTTTATTTATTAGTAATTTTCCATCCATAGTGTAAACTGATAAATTAACTTTCTCAGCAAACTGTACATTTAATTCATTTGTAAATGGATTTGGGTAAACATCATATGAAATTAAATTTCGATTTATTGAAGACGAAATATTACATGGTGTTCTTAAATTTTGAAACCAATTAAAAGCTGAAGATAAAGCTGGTAAAATGCATCCTCCATGATCATTGTTTCCCATATTCATAGCCTGAACGTCTAAAGCACCATTATTATTCATAGTGCTTTCAGCAATTAGAGCATTGGTATAGGCAATCTGTTCATCAGCAGTACAATAATACATTCTTAAAGGTTTCAATGGAAGCCAATCGTAATTATCATTATCAATAAGTGCGTGCCACCAAGGATGATTTTTATTAATAGAATCATTTATAAAATTATTTAAGCAGGTATCTCTAATTAACAAACTCATTTGGTTAGGGATGAGGCTATTCAGTAATCCCATATCCAAAGTGGTATTATTACCACTAAAAAAAGGAGGAACAATTGTGTCATAAGGTGGATAAAGAACATCAGACCATGAATTAAATATATTGCCATAAGCCAATTGATATGAAGCAAGCAAATAAACAATATACCCAGGGTTAGAATAAGGGGTGGGAGAAATAATTGTATCTGCCATTATTCCAGAAAGATCATATGGACCAGAACAAGGTGCTGATGCTACAATATTAAATTCTGATTGCAAATTTTCATCATTAATAAATTTGGTGGTAGCCATACAGGCATGCCCTCCTTGAGAGTATCCTGTTAGAAATAGCTCATTATTATCAACAAAATTAGTAGTGCTTAAATATTCTCTTGCCGCTCTAACCATATCGACAGATGCAGTAGCCTCAGATTTAGCATGTACATATGGGTGAAAACCAGGACTATCGCCCATGCCAATATAGTCAGGCATACAAACAAAATATCCTCCAGCTGAAAAAACTTTGCCGATAATAGCCTCAGGATTATTATTTGAAGGAACATCATTTTTTCTTAAGGTAGTGCCATGATTATAAACTGCAAAAGGGAAATCGGTGCAAGTTGTGTTGGTTGGGATAAAAAATGCTCCGGTAGCAATTATAGGCAAACTATCTGTGTCTACTGTATTGTAAGTTAACTTATACATTTTAACATCATAATCTAGCGAAAGACCTGTTGCTCCAGATAAAACATTGCTTGATGAAATTCCTAAATAGGTACACGATACCAAATACTGGGAATGAAAAAAAGTATTTGACAAAATAAAAACCAATAAAAAAAGGAAGTGCTTCAAAACAATGCAAAGCTATACTTTTTTAGGAAGCGTCCATAAAAAGATTAATGCTAAACCCAAGATGAAAAGAAGAAACGGAGCTATAAACATTTTATTAATTACTTTATTTAGATTATTTATAATTAAATTAGTTTAAACAATTAAATATTGCAAGTTTGTTTGGAATAATAATTATAAAAGTTAATAACTTTTATATGCTTTTAAGAGAACTTTGATTTATTGACTGTAATTAATATAAAGAGTAAAAAAAGAGTCAACCATTTGAAAGAGATATGACTCTTTAATTTTAGTGTGGGCCCAGAAGGGCTCGAACCTTCGACCCCCTGATTATGAGTCAGGTGCTCTAACCAACTGAGCTATGGGCCCTAACTTAGTTTGAAATTAAATTGGATGGCAAATTTGCAAAAAAAAATCTAATTACTTTCAAGTACTAGCAATAATTTCATGAATAAATAATTTTTTTTTGTGTAGTTTAATTATGATTTTGTTTAACAATTCTTAAACAAGATTAAACAAAAATTGTTTTTTATATAATTTACTAAAAATTAAAATAAATAAAATGAATATTGTCGTGCTATTTTGGATATTATGCATTTCAAGTATAATAGGTTATTTCATAACTAATAAACCTGTCTTAAAAAATAAGAAAATTACTTCAAGGGTGAGTAACAAGAATAATCAAAATCAAGATTTTTAATTTATTTAATCATCTACCACATCTCTCTCTAACCACATCCTGTTACCTATTAGTTTAAACAATTAACGTGTTTAAACCGAAAAATTATTTTGAGGCCAAAACCTTGCAAATAGTACCAAAATAATTGATTTGGTAAAAAGTTTTTCAAATATCTTGATGTTTAAAATTTCCTTAATGCCTTTAAATTCAACACAATTTTAATACTTTGTTTTCATTAATTGAAAGCATGACTAAAATTAAAAATATAATATTTGATTTAGGTGGGGTAATCTTAAACCTAGACTACTCCAAAACAGTTAAAGAATTTAATAAA
>DLTY01000015.1 GCA_002501535.1 bacterium UBP7_UBA7824 | reverse complement strand
AAAAGAGCATTACGTGCGCCTTTTGATCTGTTTTTTCCAAACCCTAACTTTCTCTTGTGTAACAAATGTCTCATCTTACTCTTCCCTTAAACTTAATCCTACTTTTGCCATCTTGTCTAAAACCTCTCTCTGGGCAACTTCTCCTACCCTGCTTAAAGATTTCAAACCTTTTCTTGTCACCATCTCTAAGCTATCTATGGTGTCAATACCATTGTTTCTTAAAGCATTTTCAGTCCTTGGCCTCAAACCAAGCTCAGACAGAGGTCTAAATGTTTTAACCTCATCTTCATCCTTTTTGGAATAAAGATCAAAATCAACATGCCAATCATCAAATGATATTCTTTCAAAATGAGTTTTTAACATCTCTGTCGCCTCTTTAAAAGCATCTTCGCACCTATAACCATCTTTAACAGACATAGAAAGTCTCAACCTTTGATAGGAACCGTCTTCACCAACTCTCTCCTGAACAGTTTCAGGAAAAACATTGATAACTGGGCTGTGAGAACAATCAATACGAATAACACCAGCAGGAAAACTTGACCTTGATTTCCAATCCTTGCTAACGTCAGAAGGTCTCAATTGTGTAGCAGGGATGAAGCCACGATTTTTCTTCATTCCAATCTTTAACGTAATATTGGTTTCCTCTTCCAAGTGAAACAAAACCTCATCAGGGTTTACAACTTTAAAACCTGGATGAGCAGATATCATTCCAGCAGTTACAGGTCCTGGCTTACTTGCTGTTAATTCAACTGTAACCATTTCAGTCTCTTCATCAAGCACAAAACTTGCAGCTCTGATGTTTTGAGTTATCTCAATCACTGCCTCTCTAACACCAGGCAGATTTTGATATTCATGATAAACATGAAAAGATTTTTTCTTATGTTCACAATCTTTAAAATAGATAAAAGTCGCAGATGTTCCTGACACACTTGACATTAAAACCCTACGATATGCCGTACCTACAGTCTCTCCCCAGCCTCTAACTAAAGGCCACAATTCAACTACAGCAGAAGAAGCATCTTCGCTTTCTTCAACTAAATTTATTTTTATTGGTTCAAATTCAATCATTTCTTTATTTCCTCTTTATACTACGGTCTCTAGTGCCATTGTGTGGCCTAGGAGTTACATCTTTTATTGAAGTCACTTCAATTGGAGAACCTTGAAATGACCTGATTACAGGCTCTCTGCCCAAACCTGGACCTTTGCTCATAATCGATAATTTTTTCATTTGAAATTGACTTAAAGCCAAATCAATCAACTTCTCTGCAGCTTGCTGGGCTGAGAAGGCAGTTGCTTTTCTTGCTCCCTTGTAGCCAATATGACCACCTGAAGACCAAGAAAGAACATTGCCATCTACATCAGTTAAAGTTATAACAGTGTTGTTATAAGTTGATGTTACAAACAATCTACCCACAGGTACATGAAGCTTCTTTTTCTTTTTAACTTTTGCTTTTACTTTTTTACCTTTTGCCATTATTTTCTCCTTATAGCACTTCTTCTAGAACCTTTATGTGATCTAGCATTCTTTTGAGTTTTTTGACCTCTACACGGTAAACCTTTTATTCTTCTATTTCCTCTGTAACATTTAATATCAATAAGCCTTTGAACATCTTTCTGAAGCTTCTCTCTAAGCTCAGCTCCTATAAGGCAGTCTTTTTCTATAACGCCCCTTATGTTAACTAAATCAGAATCATTAAGGTCTTTGATTCGTGTCTCAGAAGAAATACTAGCCTTTTTTAAGATTTTCTTGGCGGTTGTAGGACCGATTCCATAAATTGAAGTCAAACCTATCCACGCAACCTTGTTGTCTGGAATTTCAAAACCTGCTATTCTTGCCATAAATACTCCTTATCCCTGTCTTTGCCTACATCTTCTATTTGGACATACAACATGAAGGACTCCTTTTCTTTTTACTGTTCTACATTGGTCACATATACGTTTAACTGAACTTCTAACTTTCATCTTCTTTCTCCTTTAGATCCTCTTCAATTGACTCGTTTTCGTCATAGTACCTGTAAATGATCCTTCCTTTGGTTGGGTCATAAGGAGATATTTCTAATTTAACCATGTCACCTGCCATCACCTGAATGAAAAATTTTCTTATTCTTCCCGCGATATGAGAAGTAACTTTATGCTTGCCATTCACCTCAACTAAAAACCTACCTCCAGGAAGAGCCTTGATGACCTTTCCTTTCACTTCTATTTTGTTTTCAGATTTCATTAAACCCTGACTCCATTAAGCAATTCATTCGCAATCTTTTCTTCCACCTCATCAGGTGTTCCATTTCCGTCAATTTTTGTTAACATGCCTTTAGAAGCGTACATAGCAACTAAAGGTTCAGTTTCCCTTCTATAAATATCTAATCTGCTTTGTGCAACTTCATATGTATCGTCTTTTCTCTGGATGAGCCTTGATTTAATCTCTTCAGCTGGCGGATTGAATTGAATATGATAAATATTTCCTGTCTCAGGATCAAGTCTCCTACCTGTTATCCTCTCTATAATCACCTCATCATTAACATCTATAAATAAGACCTTACTAATTTCAATTTCTGAATTTAGCATATCTGCCTGATTTGTAGTTCTAGGGAAGCCATCAAAAAGACAACCGTTCTTGCATGTTTCTATTTTTCTTTTAAGCAGTTTGAAAACCAAACCATCAGAAACCAAATTGCCATTTGAAACAATTTCTTGAACCTCTTTTCCTAAATCAGATTTAGAGCTAATTTCGCTTCGAATAATGTCGCCAGTTGAAACATGTGTCAAGCCATATTTTTTTATAATCTTTTTAGCCTGGGTGCCTTTACCAGCACCAGGAGCTCCTAGTAATACTAAATTCATATCTTTCAAATCGCTCATCATCTTGTTTTCATAAAACCTTTGTATTGTCTACTTACAACATGTGCTTCAAGCTGCCTCATGGTGTCAAGGCTAACACCAACAACAATAAGCAATCCAGTTCCACCTATCGCAAATGACGAGACTCCTGCAGCATTAGCAATCAAAATTGGCAAAACAGCTATAAGAGCAAGCCATACACCACCCAAGAAGGTAATCTTTTCCTGAATTTGTTGAATGTATTCTTGAGTCTGTTTTCCAGGCCTTATTCCAGGTATAAAACCACCAGCTTTTTTTAAATTCTTGGCTATATCTTCAGGTTTAAAACTTATTGAAGAATACAAGAAAGTAAAAAAGAAAGTCAAAATTGCTAAAGTGGCATAATAGCCCCAGTTTGAGAGAAATTGCCCAATGCTAATTGCAAAAGGATGATCTTGAGGAAGAAAGTTGGCTATAGTTTGCGGTATCAAAAGTGCTGAAATCGCAAAAATTATAGGTATAACACCAGCAATATCTACCCTTACCGGCAAATAAGAAACTTGTCCACCGATAACGCGTTGACCAACAGTTCTTGTTGAATATCTTATAGGTATCCTTCTCTCTGCAAGCTGCATATACACTATTACACCAATCATCAAAAGAACAAAAATGCCAAAAAGCACAAACGGACCCACCTGAGCAACATTTTGCTGAGCAATTTTAAACTGTTGGGCAAGTGCTGTTGGCAAGCTCATAACTATTCCTGCAAAGATCAAAAGAGAGACCCCGTTGCCGATGCCTCTTTCAGTCATTTCATCTCCTAACCACATCAGAAAAGAAGTTCCTGCAACCAAGGTAATCATGATTACAAATAAATCTAAAGGGCTCTCCCTGACAAGAATTTTTTGGGCCTTGAACAAGGCTAAAAAACTATAAGACTGAATAAAAGCAATGAATATTGTCAAGTATTTAGTCCACTTACCAATAAGTATTCTCCCCTCCATGCCTCTTTCTTTTTGTATTTCCTCTAAAGCAGGAAAACAAAATGTCATAACCTGCATCATGATACTAGCATTAATATAAGGCATGATTCCTAAAGCAAAAATAGAAAATCTTTTAAGTGAACCACCACTGAAAAGATCTAATAATCCCAGAACTCCACCAGAGCTAAACAGATTTTGTAATGCATCATTGTTTATACCTGGGAGAGGGACATGCCCTCCGGCAGAAAATATCAATAAGCCCAATGCAACAAAAGAAATTCGCTTCTTTAATTCTGGACTTGCCAATGCATCATTGACTGCAGCTTGGGCCTGCTTTTTCATTTAATAGTTACTTTTCCCCCTGCTTTTTCAATTTTTTGAATAGCAGTTTTACTTGCAGCATTTACAGTTAATTCAATTTTCTTTTCAATCTTTCCATTTCCAAGTAATTTAACCAAATTATTCTTTCTAACAAGTCCTTTTTTCAACAATTGTTTAATAGTAACCTTTTTGCCATCGTCAAAAGCAGCATTTATATCTGAAAGATTAACAACCTGATAAACGATTGAATTTCGATTTTTGAAACCACCCAAACTTCTTGCCTTCCTGTAATAAGGCAAACTATCACCGGAAAACATCGTTGGAAGCTTTCCACCGCTTCTTGACTTGGTTCCTTTCATTCCCCTACCAGCAGTTTTACCTCTTCTTGCAGCCTTGCCTCGTGAAACTCTAATACGATCTTTTTTGACTTTTACTAAATCTTGATAATCCATTATTCAGGCATCTCCTTCATAAACCAAATTGAGCTAACGTCAACACCTCTTAAAGCAGCCAATTTTTTTGGATCTCTTAAAGACTTGAAACCATTCATTGTTGCTTTAGCAGCATTAAGTGGGGTTGCTGCCCCTCTAATTTTGGTATATATGTTTTTAATACCAGCAACCTCACATAAAGCCCTAACTGTAGCACCAGCAATAACACCAGTTCCAGCTGGAGCAGGTATTAAATGTACTGTGCTTGCACCCATTTTTCCTTTAACTTCATGGGCAATTGTTCCATTCACAAGTGGCAATTTGTAAAGATTCTTCTCTGCAGCAGCTGCAGCTTTTCTTATAGCTTGAGGAGTTTGGACAGCAGTTCCTAAGCCTATTCCAGACCTCCCCTTTCCATCACCCACAACAACAAGAGCAGAAAACCTGAACCTCTTACCTCCAGCTACAGTTTTACTCACTCTTCTTATCTGAATAACTTTTTCCTGAAACTCTTTTTCTTTTTTCTGTTTAAATCTCATTAAAAATTAATAACCTCTCTAACTGCGTTAGCTAAAGAAGCAACCCTCCCGTGATATTTATAGCCGCCTCTGTCGAAGACAACACTCTTAACACCTTTTTTAACAGCTCTTTTTGCGATTGTTTTACCTACAAGCTCAGCCGCCTCTAATGGCTTAGCATCATTACATTTTTTTCTTAATTCTTTATCAATCGTTGAAGCAGAACATAATGTAGTCTTGCTGACATCATCTATTATTTGAGCATAAATTTCTTTATGGCTTCTAAAAATAGTTAATCTAGGCTGTGATGCAGTTCCATTTAAAGATCTTCTTATCCTTTTATGTCTTGCAATTCTTTTTAATCTTCTAAAATCTTTCATTCTTAAGCCGCCTCAACAACTCTTCTCTTCTTTTTGTTGTAAGTTATATCTTTTCTCTTGATTCCTTGAAGCTTGTATGGCTCAACAGGTCTAACCTGCATAACCTTGTCACAAAAATGCCCAACATCGTGTTTGCAAATTCCAGAAATTTTTATTTCACCTTTTGTAACTTCAACATCTACAAATTCAGGGATTTCTAAAATTACATCATGTGAATAGCCAGCTTTTATTGTTAGTTTTTTACCAGATACAGCAACCCTGTAACCAGGACCATCTGCCTCAAGTGAATAACTAAAGCCTTTAGAAACACCAATAACGGCATTCTCCAACAAAGACCTAAAAGTCCCATGAAATTTCTTTTGGCCTTTGCTCTCAACGACAATTTTATTCCCTTCTTTTTTGAAAGAAACATTCTTGAATGTGTTTACCTTCAAGACACCTTTTGGACCTTTCACCTCTACAAAAGAAGAAGAATCTGTAACTTCTACTCCAATTGGAAGCACTATTGCCTTTCTGCCTATCCTGCTCATGTTATCACCGCCACATATTCGCCACCCAAGCCTTTCTTTTTTGCTTCTCTGTCAGCTAAAAGACCTTGTGATGTTGAAATTAAACCAGTTCCTAAGCCATTTATGACTCTTTTAACTTCATCTCTTTTTAAATAGACTCTTCTGCTTGGCTTGCTTATTCTTTTTAGATTTTGAATTAACGGTATCCTGTCTCCAGATTCTGAAATAGTGTATTTCAAACTAACAACTAAAAATTTACCAGGTTGCTTTTCGCCTATGGTTTGATATCCGTTAATCCAACCCTCAGAAGCAAGAACCTTCAAAATGTCTTCTCCAAAATTGAAATGAGGTATTTTTGTTGAACTATGACTCCTGTTTCCAGCGTTTTTAATTCTTATTAATAAATCTGATATTGGATCTGAATGTGTCACCAGCTTGCCTTCCTTACTCCTGGAATTTCACCATTATGAGCCATCTCCCTAAAACAAATTCTGCAAATTCCAAACATCCTCATATAGCCTCGAGGCCTGCCGCATATGCTACATCTGTTGTAAGCTCTAGTGGAGTATTTTTGTTTTCTCTTTTGCTTAGCAATCATTGATTTTTTTGCCATTATTCTTCTTTCTCCTTAAACGGAAGACCCATTGATTCAAGAAGAGCTTCCCCATCCTCATCCTTATTAGAAGTTGTTACAAAGGTTATAGAAAAACCTCTTACCCTGTTGCCTATTTTGTCAAAAGGTATTTCAGGAAATACAGATTGTTCTTTTAATGCCACTGTAAGATTTCCATTGCCATCCATGTTTCTATCTAGGCCACGAAAATCTCTAACTCTTGGAATCACAACAGAGATCAACCTTGTAATAAAATCATTCATTTTCGCACCACGCAAGGTGACTTTTGCACCTATCGGCTGACCTTCTCTTAATTTGAAACCCGCAACAGATTTTCTCGCTTTTGTTACAACTGCCTTTTGTCCAGTCACTATCTCCAAGTGCTCAATGACTGGGGTCAAAAGTTTTTTGTCTGCGGCAGCGTCCCCAACACCAACATTAACAACAACTTTCTCTAAAGCTGGAAGAGACATAACATTGTCTCTTCCCAACTTTTCTTTCAACTGTTCTATTAAATCTTCTGTCAATCTCATTAAAAAGTTACTCCTGACTTTTTGGATAATCTATTTTTTGTTCCATCTTTTCCAGTTTTTACAGACACCCTTGTTGCTTTGCCCTTTGAATCAATTGGCATTAAATTTGACACATGTATCGGTCTTGATATTTCATCCTTTGAGCCCTCTGAACCCTCTTCTCCGCTTTTTTTCCTGTGTCTCACTAGAAGCCCAAGACCTTTTACGATTGCCCTTTCACCTTTTATTAAGGCCACCTCGCCTTCTTGGCCAGAGTCATTTCCTGCAATAACTTTAACTTTATCTCCTACCTTTATTCTCTTTACCATTAAAGAACCTCCGGTGCTAATGAAATAATTTTTGCAAAAAGCTTATGCCTAAGCTCTCTTCCAACAGGGCCAAATATCCTTGTACCCCTAGGTGTGCCATCTTCATTCAATATGACACATGCATTATCATCGAATCTAATATTGCTTCCATCCTTTCTTTTTGTTTTAGAAACAGTTCTAACAACAACAGCTCTAACAATTTGTTTCTTTTGAACCATACCTTCTGGTAAAGCTGATTTAATAGAGCAGACAATAACATCACCAATATGAGCATATCTTTTTCTAGTTCCACCAAGGACACGTATGCACTGAAGCCTTCTTGCCCCAGAGTTATCGGCACAGTTTAAAATACTTTCTTGCTGAATCACTTCTTTCCCTCTAAAATTTTATTTATTTTGAAACTTTTCTTTTTTGAAACAGGAAGACATGAAATGATTTCAACAAAATCTCCTACTTTTGAGCTTCCTTTTTCATCATGAACCAAATATTTCTTAGACCTCATTAATCTTTTTTTAAATTTTGGATGAATAGTTTGCCTTGTAACCAAAACCTTAACACTCTTTTCTCCACTCAGCTTGATAACTTTACCCTGTAATTTTTGCTGTGTCATTTTGAATTTCTCCCAATTAAAGTTTTAGCTCTAGCTATTTTCTTTTTTAAAGATCTAATCTTTCCAGCTGGAGCAGTGCCTGACCTAGCTGAATCAAATCTAATTTCCATTAATTCTTTTTTTGCTTTTCTTACCTCTTCTACCAATTTTGAATTCTTCATTGAAGAAAGCTTATCAAACTCTTTTTTCTTTATTGCCATGGTTTACCCTCTCCGCTTTTCAAAGTGATTACACTAACAGGAATACTTATCTTGTGTCTAACTTTTGACAAAGCATTCTTTGCCTGTTCGCTAGGAACACCTGCAACCTCAAAAAGAACTTGTCCTCTTTTGATTCTTGCTTCATATCTTTCAACAGCACCTTTACCCTTACCCATTCTTGCCTCTAAAGGGTGTTTGGTTATGGGAAGGTCCGGAAAAACTCTTGTCCACATTTTTGCCTTATCTCCAACACGTCTTCTTATCAAAACACGAATAGCTTCTATCTGTCTAGATGTCATCCTCCCATTACCATTAGCTCTAACTCCAAACTCACCAAAAGCAAGTTTGTTTCCTCTAATCGACTTACCTCTATTTCTTCCTCTAAAGGCTTTTAAATATTTCCATCTTTTTGGTTGGAGTAAAGGCATTAATCATCATCCTCCCGATGTATCCATACCTTTACACCTAGTATTCCATATTTAGTCCAAGCTTCAGCAAATCCAAAATCAACATTTGCCCTTAAGGTGTGTCTAGGTATTGAACCTTCAGAATACTTCATAGTTCTTGCTATCTCAGCACCATCAACCCTTCCTGCAATCTCAAGCTTACAACCTTTTGCTCCTCCAGCAATAGCAGCATCAACAACCTGCTTCATAATTCGCCTAGTTGCTTTTCTCGCTTCAAGCTGCCTTCTGACAGAGTCAGCAACAACATTTGCATATATATCAGGTTCTCTGATCTCAACTGCTTTTATTGTTATTCTTTGATCTGGCAAAAGACCTTTAAGGTGTGTAACAGTTGCATCTATTGAGGCTCCCTTTTTTCCAATAAGAGCTCCTGGCCTAGCGGTATGAACTGCAATTTCTACAATATCAGAACCTCTCGGGGCAACAGTTCTTATGATTTCAACTTTTTGAACAGCAGAGTCTTTGTGTCTCTTAGCAATGACTCTTCTTATTACAGCATCAGCTTCAATTAATTTAGCATAATCTTTGTTTTTCTGAGGAAACCAGGTAGCATTCCAGCCTCTACCAGTTTTAGTAGCTTTGTGGTAGACGCCTACTCTAAAACCATTAGCATTTATTTTATTACCCATTAGCTTCACCTGTACCTAAAATAATTTCAACATTTGCAGTTCTTTTTTTATATTTATGAGCCATACCTCTCATTACCGGTCTAAATCTTTTCATCGCAACACCGTTACCAACATTTATACAAGAAATAACAAGACCTGCACTTGGGAGTTCTAAATTGTGTTCAGCATTTGCAATGGCCTCATTCAAAAGCTTTAACAACAGCCTGCTCGCCTTGTCATTTTGGCTTGTAAGTCTTACTATCGCATCAGAAACAACCATACCCCTTACTCTTTTAGCAGCACGATTAATCATCTGTGGCTTACACCGTAAATTCAAACCTTTAGATCTTGGCATTGCTTTCATTGCTTTGCTCATGCTGCCTCATCCTTTTTCTTCTTATGACCACCAAACCTTCTTGTTAGTGCAAATTCACCCAACTTATGTCCAACCATCGATTCGTTAACGTAAACCTTATCGAATCTTCTGCCATTATGAACCTCAAATGTTAAACCAACCATTTCTGGATGTATCGTAGATCTTCTGGACCAGGTTCTTATAGGGTCTCTAGACCCACTCGCCTTAGCTTTAACAATTTTTTTAACCAAGCTTGGTTCGATATAAGGTGATTTCTTAGCCATTATTTCTTCCTTCTAGACCTGAGGATATGTTTATCACTTGGTCTGCTTCTTCTTGTTTTTGGACCTCTAGCGACTTTACCCCAAGGTGTTCTTAAAATTTTTCCTTTTTGTCGACCTTCACCACCACCATTTGGATGGTCACAAGGATTCATTATCATTCCTCTTACTGATGGTCTCCAACCTTTATGTCTTTTCCTTCCTGCATTTCCCCATTTTTCCAAATTATGTTCAACATTAGATAATCTTCCAATTGTTGCACAACAGGTCAAAGGAACTTTTCTCAACTCTCCGCTTGGAAGCTCTATAAAACCCCAACCGGCTTCTTTATTTTTTAATATTGCAAAACTGCCAGCACTTCTTGCTAGCAAGCCACCCTGTCCAGGCCTTAATTCAACACAATGAATAAATGAACCAGTTCTTATAGAAGAAAGAGGCATTGTGTTTCCAGGTCTGTTTGGAGCTTTTTCAGCAGAAACAACAGTTTGTCCAGCCTCCAGTCCAGTAGGTGCCAAGATATAACTTTTTTCACCATCCATATAACAGATCAATGCTATGAAAGCAGTTCTGTTTGGATCATATTCAATCTGAACAACTTTTGCTGGAACATCCTTTTTCTTTCTTCTGAAGTCTATCATTCTGTATTTATTTTTGTTTCCACCACCTCTATGTCTTGTTGTGATTCTTCCAAGATTATTCCTACCACTATTTTTCTTTTTACCTTTAACGAGAGACCCACCACCTGGCTTATCTGCAAGGTGACTCTTGTCTATTCGAACAATAGACCTAAGAGAAGGTGTTGTTGGTTTATATCTTTTTATAGCCATAATTATCCGGGTTGAAAGTGACTCATCAAATCCTCATCAGAAGCAATCCTGACAATAGCCTTAATTCTTCTAGAAGTCTGACCGTAAGTAACCCCTCCTTTAGATGTTCTTCTTGCTCTTTTTTTGCTAGGATTCTTCAAAATCCTGACAGAAAGAACTTTTTTTATTTTTAGTTCCTTCTTAACAGCATCTCTAACATCTGTTTTTGTCGCTTTAGGTGATATTTGAAACGTATAAGCATTCTCATTCATCGCTAAATCCATTGACTTTTCTGAAATTATGGGCTTAATCAAAACATCTGATAAAGTTATCATTTCCAAATCTCCTCAATTTTCTTCAATGCTTCAGAAGATATAAGTACATTTTTGTATCTTAGTAAATCTCCAATATTAACTCTTTCCCCACCATAGAACCTAACATTTTTCACATTCCTGAAAGAAGAATTTGCAATATCTTTTTTTTCATTATGCAAAACTAAGGTTTTGCCTTCTAATCCATTTTTACCCAAAAGAGAAAGTGCATTCTTGACAGATACATTTTTCCATTTTGGAATTTCAACAAATTTAACCTCGCCGTCAGAAAGCTTCTTGCTTAAAGCTGACATCAAGGCTTTTTTTCCTGCTTTTTTATTTATTTTTAATACTGGATTTCGAGGTTGAGGACCATGTATAGTTCCTCCACCTACTCTCTGCCCTGCAGTCCTGGCTCCAGCTCTTGCGTTACCTGTACCTTTTTGTCTATAAAGTTTTCTTGTTGAAGCCCTTACGTCAGATCTGTTTTTTGAAGAACCAGCCAGGTCTTTTCCATTATTAACTTGAACACGATAAGCCAAACTAACAAGAGAAGGGTTCCAAGCAACATCAAAAATACCTTTTGGAAGAGTTATTTTTTTCAGCTCTTTACCGGCCTTATCATACAGTGCTGATTTAATTGGCATCCTTCTTCTTCTCCTTGCTTTCTTCTTTAACCTCTACCGCCTTTGTGTCTTCAGCTGTCTTGCTTTCTTCTTTAACCTCTACCGCCTTTGTGTCTTCAGCTGTCTTGCTTTCTTCTTTACTTTCTTCTATTTTTAAAGTTGGATCCTCCACATCGGATGGCAATTCTTGTTGAGGATATATTCTGACCAAAGATCCTCTTCCACCAGGGACTGATCCCTCTATTGCAACTATGCCATTATCCATATCCCAATCAATAACCTCAGAATTTCTTTGAACATTGACAAAGTTGCCATACCTTCCAGGCATTTTTTGTCCTGGAAAAATTCTAGCAGGACCCATAGCACCAGCTGACAGAGGTCTTCTTGAAACACCCCTAGCACCATGCGAACTTGCTCCACCTTTAAAATTATGTCTTTTCATAACTCCAGTAAAACCTTTACCTTTTGACCTTCCAATAACTGTAACCTTTTCACCTATATGCAAATAACTAGAAACATCTTGACCTAAATCAAAAGATGATGAATCTTCAACCTGAACCTCAGTTAAACTTTTATAAGCAATATCTGAATCGCTTATAGCTTTTTGCTGATGCCCTAAAGCAGGTTTGCTTAATTTTGTTGAAGGACAAGATTCATAACCAACCTGAACCGCCTCATAACCATCCGAATCAATTGTCTTCTTTGAGATAACCTTGGAAGGTAAAATTTCTAATAATGTAACTCCATGCCTTGAGCCAGAATCTGTATTTATGGTAGTCATACCCATCTTTCTTCCAACCACAAACAATCTTGAAGTTTTCATCTTTTCACACTCACATGTATCCCCTCAGGAAAACGCATATTAACTATTTCTGATAAATCATCCTGCACATAATCACTGAATATAACAAGTCTCTTGTGAATTCTTAATTCGAACTGCTCTCTTGAATCCTTGTCAACATGAACACCTCTTAAAATTGTAAAAATTTTCTTCCTAGTGGGAAACGGAACAGGCCCACTAACAGTTATGTTTTTAGTTTTAGCCATTCTTGCAAGCTCACCTGCCCAATGATCTAAAAGCCTATAGTCATAAGACCTTAA
The DNA here is from genome assembly GCA_002501535.1 of bacterium UBP7_UBA7824. Taxonomy (GTDB): domain Bacteria; phylum UBP7; class UBA6624; order UBA6624; family UBA6624; genus UBA6624. The sequence goes on along the minus strand of DLTY01000015.1, from coordinate 2,917 downwards.
AACCAATTTCAATGAATTTTCTCCTTTAACAACCATAATTAACCAAAGCTGGCAAACGTTCTGTTTGCTTCAGCCATCCTCAAAACATCAGTTTTCTTTTTGTATGCTCCACCACGCTCATGATAAGCATCAACAATCTCCTGTGCAAGCTTTTCAGCAAAGCCCCTTTCTCTTCTGGACCTAGCATAAGTAACCAGCCATCTTATAGCTAGTGACTTTTGCCTTCTTGGCCTCACCTCAACAGGAACTTGAAGGTTAGCACCTCCAATCCTTTTGCTTTTAACCTCGACTTCGGGAGTTATATTCTTGACTGCTTTCATTAAAACATTCATAGGGTCTTGCTCTGTTACTTTCTGAACTTTATTCAATGCTGCATAAACAAGCCTTTCAGCAACAGACATCTTTCCGCCTTTCATTACTTTCCTGATTATTCTGGATACATCACGATTTTGATAAACAGTATCCAACGGAACATCCCTTACGACAGCTTGATTTTTTCTCATGATTCCTTCTTGGCCCCATAAAGGCTTCTGCTACTTTTTCTTTTAGCAACACCTTCGGTATCTCTTGTTCCTCTTATGATTTTGTACCTAACACCAGGCAAATCCTTTGGTCTCCCACCTCTAACAAGAACTATATGATGCTCTTGCAGGTTGTGACCTTCTCCAGGTATATAAGCTGTCAGCTCTGCGCCATTCGAAAGCCTAACTCTGCAAACTTTTCTCAAAGCAGAATTGGGCTTTTTCGGAGTGACTGTCATGACACGCAAAACAACCCCCCTCTTGAAAGGATTTCCACCTAACAAAGGAGCTCCAGAACGTCTCTTTAATCTTTTTCTATCTTTTCTAACTAGCTGACTAATAGTCGGCATAACCTACCTCCAAAAAATGTGTACACAATTTCCCATTATATTACAAGTTTTAATTCAAGCGGTGATCAAAATCGGTTTTTATAGCTTAAATGGCCTTAATACACCGATTACAAATTTCATTAGACTCATTTTCCTTAACGAAAAGCCAACATCTGGGACATTTTTCAAAATGAGACTTCGAAACAGAAATAACCATATTCTCTTGCTTGCTTGAAAAGGGATGAATTTCGTCACGATAATCATCCAACAAACCAACATCTACACCACTTACATTAAATATTCCATTCAAGTAAGGTTTACTTTCTAAAAGAGCTTCTCTTTCCTCTTCGTTAACATAGCATGTTATCCAAGATTCCAAAGGTTGTGCTATAACCTCTTTCTCCTTGGCAGTTTCAATTGCTTTTTGCACTTCTTTTGCTATTTTAAAAACAACCTCATTTATATATGTATTTGATTGAAATTTAGCAAAATGCTTATCGTTTGAATCAAGATTTACAAGATGGATAGAAGACTCAGATGTTGGTTTATTTTTCCATGAATGCCATGATTCTTCTGTTGTGAATGGCAAAATTGGAGATATCCAAACCAATATCCTCTTTAACAAAATCGAACTAACAGTAAGCGCAGATTTTCTAGAATTACTTTCATCCCTATCGGCATAAACTCTATCTTTAATCGCATTTAAATAACCAGAAGAAAGCTCACCTATAAACAGTCCAAAATCCTCTGAAAAACCATGAAGGTCATAATTTTCCAGCAATGCAGACCATCTATCCTCTCTTTCAAAAAAAGTTGCTAAAGCCCATTTGTCATAATCGTTTAGAACGACATCGTCTGAATGTTCAAAACCATTCAGGATTCCGAGAAGGAATCTGATTGTATTTCTGATTTTCCTGTATCTCCCACTTACCTTAACCAAAACATCTTTTCCAGCCTTAACGGGCGATGAAAAATCAGCACTTACTGACCAAAGCCTGAGTATATCTGCACCCAAATCATTGCAAACCTTAATTGGGTCAACAACATTACCTACACTCTTGCTCATCTTTAAACCTTTTTCATCAACAACAAAAGCATGTGTAAGACAATCTTTAAATGGTAAAGATTCCGTTCCTGATACTGCAGGTATTATCGAAAGCTGAAACCACCCTCTGTATTGATCATCACCCTCTAAATACAAATCTGCTGGATAATTTAATCCTCTTGACATAACAACCGACCTGTGGCTTGAGCCAGACTCAAACCACACATCAAATATGTCGTTAAGTTTTTTTAATTTTTTTCCTTGGAATTTTTTTGGCCTTAAAGTGTCTGGAGCAAGCTTTTGGCAATCATACTCATCTTCAAACCATATACCACTACCTTTGTCTGAAACCAAATCAACAATATGCTTAACTATTTCAGAAGTACATAAAACATCACCAGTTTCAGGATCTTCAAATGCAGGAATAGCTATTCCCCACTTCCTCTGTCTGCTGATGCACCAATCAGGTCTACCGTCAATCATATTGTTCATTCTTGTTTGGCCCCACTCAGGAACCCATTTACCCTTTGAAACCAAATCAAGAACCTTGTCTCTTAAACTTTCTGACGAAAGCTTGTTGTCCATCTTTACAAACCACTGCGGAGTGGCTCTAAAGATAATGGGCTTCTTTGTTCTCCAGCAATGAGCAACACTGTGGGAAATCATTCCAGACCAAAGCAAAGTATTATTTTCTTTTAGATAAGCAAGTATTCTTTCTTGCGCGTCAAAAATATTTATTCCACACAAATCCAAAAGCTCTTTTCTTAAAGCTTTGACACCTAACTCCTCCTTAAAAGCTTCCTCATTAAAGTAATTTCCCTTTGAATCAACAGGGCAAACTATTTTAAGTTTCCACTTCAAGGCTGCTAAAAAATCATCAGGACCATGGCCTGGTGCAGTGTGCACTAAACCAGTCCCATCTTCCATGCTGACATAATCCATTGAAACAACCTTGCCTTCAGAGTCAACAAATGGCAATTCATAACTTAAGGAAAGTAAATCTTTTCCTTTAAGGGTGGTTA
>DLTY01000040.1:4486-4681 GCA_002501535.1 bacterium UBP7_UBA7824 | reverse complement strand
AAGTGATTGTCAAAAACTTGGGGGCGCAATAGATTCTGAGTCTGCTGAAAAAGCAGCGGAGTTTATTTCTATTTGCAATGATCATAATCTTTCAATTCTTGTTCTTGCTGATACTCCTGGATTCATGGTTGGCCCTGCAAGTGAAGAGGGGGGAGCTGTTAGAAGAATGGCATCTTTATTTAAACAAGGAGCCAA
>DLTY01000040.1:839-4147 GCA_002501535.1 bacterium UBP7_UBA7824 | reverse complement strand
GTAGCAATTTTTCTTCGTAAAGGATACGGTTTAGGAGCACAGGCTTTAGTTGGAGGTAGTCTTCATAATCCTGTTTACACTGCAGCATGGCCAACGGGAGAATTTGGCGGCATGGGAATAGAAGGAGCTGTAAAGCTGGGGTATAAAAAAGAACTGGAGAGCATCGAGGACCTTGATGAGCGTAAAAAACTTTTTGATAAGTTGGTTGCTAAAATGTATGACGTTGGCCAGGCAATTGAGGCAGCATCTTTTTTAGAAATTGATGCGGTTATTGATCCTGCAGACACAAGACAAACTGTGCTTAAAGCTTTTCAATCTGCGCAAGGAAATTCATGAAGAAAATACTCACAGGTCTTTTGGTTATTCTATTGATTTTATGGATCCCATACTTTGTTCAAACATATAACCTTAAAACGCTAACGGCATCTGACCTTCCTGTGGAGGGTTCTTGGGTACCACTAAAAGAAGGCAATTTGTATTACCGTTGGTATTATCCAGATGCTGAAGTTGCAAACAATGAAACAGTCGTTTTGGTGCATGGATTTTCTACTCCTCATTTTGTCTGGGATGGAATGAAGGGTTTTTTATTAGATGCCGGTTACTCAATCCTAGTGTTTGATCATTATGGTCGAGGATATTCAGAGAGACCAAGAATTAAATATACCAAGGATGTTTTTGTTCAATCTCTTAAAGGTTTATTGGATACCCAAGGAATTTCTGATCAGGTTCATCTAGTGGGCTATTCAATGGGAGGGCCTATAGTTGGGCATTTTACCAATGAGTTTCCTGACATGGTTAAAAGCATGTCTTTGATTGCTCCAGCAGGTTTTATGGTTGAAAACCCAACTGAGGATTGGTGGATCATGAAACCTTTAATCGGAGAGTGGATTCTAAATGTCTTTGGTTCAAGGTTAGTCTTTCAAGGAAACGAAGAGAACGATGAGCCGCCCAGAGAAGACCCATTGGCTTTATCAAAAAAAGATTTTATTAAAAAAGCTGGAATCCAGATGCAATACAAGGGCTTCATTTATGCTTTGCTATCTACAGCCCGCAATTTCAATTTATTTAGCACTCAAGAAATGTTTGGCGAAGTAGGAAATTTGAACAAGCCTACTCTGACTATTTGGGGAACAGATGATGGCGTTGTTCCATTTAAAGGCAGCGAGGAGCTAATGCTTTCTATTCCTCAATCTGAATTACTTGTGTTAGAGGGAGGCAAGCATGACATTACTTATGCTGAGCCCTCTCTGGTTGGCGCAGCTATTCGTGATTTTTTAATAAGTCTGGCTAAGGTTGAAGCTTAGCAATACTTTTTTCTAACATTGCTTTTTTGCTTTCAGCATCTGCAACTTTTGCTGTTTCTTTCTCTACAACTGCAGCGGGAGCCTTGGAAATAAATTGCTCATTGGCAAGTTTAGAGCTAATTATCTGAATATCATTCTCTACATCTTCTAGCTCTTTTTGAAGTCGCATCATTTCCTCTTCAGGATCAATCAATCCCTCCAATGGAATAATGAGCTTGTATCCATCCATGGTTTTTTCAATTGATTCTGCTGGGATCTTGTCGGAAAATTCGATTCCATCTAATTTTGCAATACCTGCAATGATTTCTTCATTCTCGCTGATGACAGATTTCATCTCAGAGTTAAGATCATTAGAAACAATGAGATTAAAGGTCTCATTTTTTATATTTTGGTTTTCTGCTCTTAGAACTCTAAGTGAAGAAATAATGTTAATGATCTCATCTAATTGTTGTTCAGTTTTTTTCTTGGATACTCTTGCATGTTCAAAGCCACCCTCAACTAAGAATCCTGACTTTTCTACTTTTGCCAAATCCGCCAATTTAGAAGAAAGTTCCTCAGTAATAAAGGGCATGAAAGGATGCAACAATTCAAGAATGCTATAAAAGTTAGCAATTAAATTCCCAATAAGATTATTTATTTGGCTAGTTTCATCAGATTTTTGGATGGCGACTTTACTGAATTCTATGTACCAGTCACAGAAATTTGACCATATTAATTCATATATCTCCGCTGACGCTAAATCAAACCGATATTGTTTTATATGCGTTTGGCAATTTTGAGCAGTTTGGTGAATTTTTGATCCCATCCAGTCGGATAAAATATCTTCTGAGCCTTCACTAGTTTGATAGCCATAATTAGCAACTTGCATTTCAATAAACCTGAAAGCATTCCAAATTTTGTTGCAGAAGTTTCTGTAACCTTTGATTCTGCCTATATCAAAATTAATGTCTCTACCTGGGGAGGCAAGAGAATAGAAAGTGTATCGCAATGCATCTGTTCCATAACTTTCAATGCCCTCGGGGAATTGTTTTTTTGTTTGTTTAATAATTTTTTCTTTGAGTTGAGGTTGCATCATACCTTCAGTTCTTTTTTCCAGCAGTTCCTCTAGGGAAACCCCATCTATAAGATCAATTGGATCAAGGATGTTTCCTTTTGATTTAGACATTTTCTGCCCACTTTCATCTTTGATTAGACCGGTAATATAAACCTCTTTAAAGGGAACTTCTTTCATAAAGTGTTTGGTCATCATGATCATCCTAGCGACCCAAAAAAAGATAATATCAAAACCNNGGAGAAGCAAGAGAGTAGAAGGTGTATCGTAAAGCATCAGTACCATAACTTTCGATACCTTCAGGAAACTGTTTTTTTGTCTGTTTAATAATTTTTTCTTTAAGTTTAGGTTGCATCATACCTTCAGTTCTTTTTTCAAGCAGTTCCTCTAGGGAAACCCCATCTATAAGATCAATTGGATCAAGGATGTTTCCTTTTGATTTAGACATTTTCTGCCCATTTTCATCTTTTATTAGACCGGTAATGTAAACCTCTTTGAAGGGAACTTCTTTCATGAAATATTTGGTCATCATGATCATCCTAGCGACCCAAAAAAAGATAATATCAAAACCAGTTACCAAGGTTGTTGTTGGATGAAAAAGGTTAAGTTTTTTATTTTTTTCGGGCCAGCCCATGGTGGCAAATGTCCACAGACTCGATGAAAACCATGTATCTAATACATCATCTTCTTGGCGTAGCTCACCTTTAAGACCATGCTTTTTTCTTACGTCTGCTTCAGAAAAGCCTGCATAGGGTGTATTTGATTCATCGAACCAAATTGGAATTCTATGTCCCCACCAGAGTTGCCTGCTTATGCACCAGTCTTGAATGTTATCCATCCATTGGAAATAGGTTTTTTCCCAATTAGCAGGTACAAATTGTATTTCCTTAGATTTAACAGCTTCTATGGCTGGTTTGGCAAGAGTTTTGGCGTCTACATACCATTGATCTGTT
>DLTY01000040.1:0-532 GCA_002501535.1 bacterium UBP7_UBA7824 | reverse complement strand
ATACCATTGATCTGTTAAGAGGGGCTCAAGAATTTGATCGGATCTATCTCCATAGGGTAGAGTGCTTTCATATTCCTTCTCAGACATCAGAAGCTTTTCTTTTTCTAAGTCCTGCAAGATAACTTTACGAGCTTCAAATCTGTCCATGCCATGAAATTTTTCAGGAGCAACACCCATTACTTCAACGGCTTTATTTAGGATTGAAATTGGAGAAAATGCGTTTTCATCACCGGTATGACATTGCAAGCTATCATTCATATGGAGCCCATGTCGTTTACCTAGCTCGTAATCATTAAAGTCATGACCAGGGGTTATCTTCACAACACCTGTACCAAATTCTGAATCTACATAGTCATCTGCAACAATGGGAATAACTCTATTGCACAAGGGAATCTCAGCATTTTTACCTACTAGATGAGCAAACCTCTTATCATCGGGGTTTACTGCGAGAGCCATATCCCCCATAAGCGTTTCAGGCCTTGTGGTAGCAACAGTCACAAATTGATCAGTTCCCTCGAGTTGATACTTTATT
>DLTY01000025.1:73889-79743 GCA_002501535.1 bacterium UBP7_UBA7824 | reverse complement strand
GCCCTCTTTATCATGTAGATGATCCCTGCAACCGAAGCGACAGAGCTTGCAACCTCGATATAGTCCCAGGCATCCGAAACAAATCCGTTCCATATGAAATACAGGTAAGGCAAGAAGAATATGAGAAATGCAAGATTTCGCTTGCCTTTATTCCAGTCCCTTATCAGGAAAGCCAGGAAGAAAAGCGGAAGCCCCAGCACGAAAAGGATGACAAAAGGATCAGTAATCATGGCTACACCTAAATAGATTTACCTGTAAAGGTGCCTGAAAGTTTCTAAGGCTCTATGATTTCAGGTTCATCAGAATCTTTTGCCTTGGCGGGAATGAAGCTGCTCCCTATAAAGGAAGCCGGGATTATGAGAAAGACGGAAAGCCACATCCACCATGGATGCGGAATGTTCAAGAGTGTCAATATCGTGAAGAAAAGGTATATGTAGCCAATCATCTTTGCATGGAACACCTTGTTTGTTGAGGACATGAGGCTTGAAACGAAACCTCCGCTCATGGCTCCGAGAAACCACGAAATCAAAACCGAAAGCTTTGCCGGAAAGGACATCTTTTCAACCATTGACACATAAGCCTCTTTCATCTCATCAGGATCTTCAAACGCACTGATTTCCTCTATGAGATCCCTTGAGAATGCAAAATGACCCAATGATTCAAGTATCTGTGTGACAAAGACAGCAACTGCAATCGACACCATGATCACAAGGAACGAATTGATCTGCCTTTTTTTCATCAATGATGATTCTAACCAACTGGCAGGCTTGGTGGAGGCGCCGGGAATTGAACCCGGGTCCGGTTGTCTTATTGAGACGAGTATCTACAAGCTTAGATTGTTTTAAATGCTCAGCCTACCCTAAACAATCAAACGGCAGGCCTCAAAGCAAAAACCCCGAATAACGGTCCGGGAGCCGTTCCATGATTTCTGAGCCCCTACCCTTTCTCACATGGACTTGAAAGGAGGAGCTTGCTTAAATTAAATTAAGCAAATGCGTAAGCGTTTTTGCCGTTTACTTTTTTTGTCATAATCAAGGGATATGACAAACCTGCTTGCAACCCGACTGTTCCAACTTCCGTCGAAGCCAGTCGCCCCCAAATCTATGTCTTAGTAATCGCCTCCCCTCATGGCCCGCTTGACTGACTCTTTTGCATCTCTCCTGTCAAGTTCTTCAAGAATCCTTGACCTTTTGTCAGCCTTGGTCCTTCCTTTCCCAATGGCGATCTCTATCTTTATTCTACCTCGAGACTGATAAGCTTTGAGCGGAACAACGGTCACACCCTTAGGTTCTATCTTCCTGTCAATGTCAAGTATCTGCTTTTTCTTGAGTAAAAGCTTCCTGTCTCTTGTTGAATCCTGGCTCTCAGAAGATTGGGGAAGTGGAGCTATATGGGATCCTATGATCCACAATTCTCCATCTTTGATTTTTGCATGAGCTTGGTTTAGGTTTAGCCTACCCTCTCTTATGGAGCGGACTTCCCAACCTTCAAGAGACATTCCGGCTTCAAACTTTTCTGAAATTTCATATAGGTAATGTGCTTTCTTATTTGTTGAGAAAACCTTCATCCCGGAATACCTAAAACCTGACAAGCGTTTGGAATCCATGCAAGCTCAGGCAAGCCTTCAGAATGCTTTCTTAACTTAAGCAAACCCTCGGCAAAATTGGATACCGGCTTGAAGCCAAGAAACTCCAGCTCATCATTCGGAAGTGAAGAGTTAATGAATATATCACAATGCCTTTGGGCTTCTTTTAGCCTCAAAACATTGTAAGCAGCAGGGCTGAAGTCATCAATTATCTTTTGTCTTAAAACCTCAGCAGGATAAGCTGCCCATTTAAACATCTCTTTATTGCCGAAACCTAACGAACATTCAGCAGAATAAAACAACGCACCTCTTGGGCTAACCGTTTTATACCAAAATAAAATACCTTTCAATGCTTCTGATAAAGTATTGTCAAAAGGAGCTCCGCCTGCACTTGCTATTAAAACTTTGCGCCTTGGAACAAGGGCTCTGTAGAAGCCCATTACAACTTTTGAACCATCCATATGACAATAACTAAAGTCACCACAAAAAACCCTTGCAATCTTTTTGTTTTCATCAAGCAATACATTTATATTGAAATGTGGCTTTAGGTTTGCTGATATCTCTATAAGGTCTTCATATATCCTGTTTCCCTTTAGCCTTGCGGCTGAACATCTCGGGTTTCTAGTTTTGTCCTTATTGAAAACAAGAGACCTGTTTTTTGTGATCGTTTCTGTGCTGCATGTGTTTATCAGTGTTTCAGGCCCTCCAGAATAACCAACTAAATCATGAAAGTTTATCTGGTCAATTGTGATTATCTTCGTAAAAGCATTTAAATACTTGTTTGTCTTTATGCGAGTTCCCGCCTTTGTCTTTCCGCTAGAGTCAAACTTGTCTTCAGAAGAATACTGCATAACCTTTTTGACACCTTCCAGGCCTTTAAGAAACTTCATATATTGATCATCTATGTAAAGTTCATTCATATCGGTTCCAACGATCATGAAAACAATATCCTTATTTATTTTTGATATTTTCCGGATGACAGAATTCAAAACAAGCTCATACCTGAATTCCCTATTTGAATCTGGGACAATGATTAATATTTTGTCTTTTTTGTTAACCACTTTGTCAATAGTCCTGGTTCCAACAGGCTGCTCGAGAGCATCCTCAAGAATGTCAAACTCATCTAAAACAAAAGGTCTTTCTTGGGGTAGCATTGTTTCAACATTCCAGCCACGAGGCCATTTAAAATCAACTGATTGCTTACCGTAAAATCTAGATACCATTAATTAACCACAGTTACCCAAAGCATGAACGCCAATGCAAGTTTAACACCAAGCCAAATTGCAAACAAAAGAAGCAAAGCGCTAACTAAGCTCAAGCTCTTGCCTTTTACTTTTTCAGAATTTTTCATTTTTCTAATAGAGGAACAGGTACACTCCATATTCTCCCTGCATTTGTTAACCTATCGCCAGCAGACACTAAAAGCCGTCCACTGCTTTTGTCAAAAAATAAATTTCTAGGCTTTTTGAAAGAGGGGTCATCGATTAAATCCTTATCTATCAAATCTAGATAAACACCCTCGGCATCAAATACATAAATCTTGTCGGCACTATAATCAGAAACATAAACCCTGCCCCAGGGGTCAGTAACTATACCTCCAGGATAAAGAAATCTTTCTGGGCTGTCGGGAACAAAAGAGTCAACAATTTTACCTTTGTTCAAAATCCATACCTTCTTGGCAATCTTGTCTGTCACATAAAGCATCCCATTCTCACCCATAGTTAAACCATTTGGTTCAAAACTGACACCTGAAGGAGCCCATTCAGAAACAACATCTAAATTTGTATCAAGAACCAAGATTCTTTTGTTACCACGATCTGCAATATAAATTAAATTATTTTCAAAATCAAAAAAACCATCCTTTGGGTCATTTACGCCGTCATATGTAGATAATGTAACAGCACCCTGAATCACCTTGATCGATCCGCCTGAACCATTATCTATAAGAATTTGCTTTTTTCCAAAATCGAGAATTTGTGCAGGGAACTTTGCCGTATGTCTCATTTCTTCATTTTCTTGCTTTGTTTGAATATCGTAAAAACGCACATAACCCTTGCCTGAAGATCTATGTGGATCAGCAACAACAAGATAATCAGAATCCCTATAAAAACCATAAGGTTCCGAAAGGTTCACATCACCCAATAAAACATAAGATTGGCTCTGCGGAAGATAAGCACTTGTCGCAAAATCTTCATTAATATCGAAAGATTGGGTTGACTTTTTAGGGAAGATGTCGGACCTAACCAAAGGCTTGTCTGTTAGAACAACAGCGAAACATGTTAAAACAAAAGAGCCAAACAGGCAAGTCATAAACCATGACCAGAAATCTCTATCCATTATTCAAATTCTAGATTGAAAAAAAATAGAATCTACATATATACTTGGTAAAAAGCATGGAAAGAAAAAAAATCACATACAAAGATTCAGGCGTAAATATAGAAAAAGCTGAAGATTCCTTGAGGAAAATAAAATCTTTAGTGTCGGCAACACATGACAAAAGGTATATCCCCAACAAAGCAGGTTATTCTGGAATAGTCAAAATATCGGATAGAAATCTTGCACTTTCATGTGATGGCGTCGGTACAAAAACATTACTTCATTTAGAAATGGGCACTGAAAACTGGGCTGGTCAAGATTGTGTTGGCATGGTTCTGAATGACATATGTGCAAGTGGTGCCAAGCCAGATGTGTTTTTGGACTATTACGCTACTGGCAACCTGGATACAGAAGTTTTTTATAAAGTTATAAAAGGTATTGCTGATTCATGTTCTATTTCTGAAACTGTGCTTTTGGGTGGAGAAACGGCAGAAATGCCTGGCTTTTATGAGAAAGGTGAAATTGATATAGTTGGATTTGGCCTTGGCTCATTTACGGATAAGCACAAACTCTTAGACCCTCATCAACAAATAGAACCTGGAGACATAGTTATCGGTGTTTCTTCTTCTGGTTTTCACAGCAATGGGTTTTCTCTTGTTAGAAAAATAATAGAAGAAATGCAGATAGACATCAAACAACCTCGCAAAGGTTCATCTGTCCCTGTAGGAGTTCAGTTATCTGAACCTACAAGACTATATTGGCCATTAGCCAAAAAGGTTTGCGGTTCAATTGATGGAATAAAAGGTTTTTCACATATCACTGGTGGAGGCATGATCAGAAACTTCGAGAGAATAATACCTGAGAATGTAAACTGCTTAATAAAACCATCTTCCTTTTCTAGACCGACAATTGTCGATTGGCTTGTATCCAAATCTGGCATAGCCGATGAAGAAGCTTACAAAACCTTCAATATGGGTATTGGTTTTGGAATAATCATTTCAAAAGAAAAAGAACAAGAATGTCTAAAATGCTTATCTGAACTGCCCTATCCTTCTTGGAAAATTGGTGAAATTTCAAATAACGGCAGTGGCAAAGTCATAATTGAAAACTAAAACAAAATCATCTATTGAAATCATGGGCGTCATCAACATCACGCCAGATTCTTTCTGGGAAAATAGCAGATATGAAAACGATAAAGCTGTAGCCGAATGCATTGCAATGTCTAATCAAGGTGCAGCATGGATAGATATAGGGGCAGAATCAACTCGACCTGACTCAACACAACTAAATCATGATGAGGAATGGAGGAGACTGAAACCTTTTCTCACAAGCATAGAAGGGAAAATAGACAAAGAAAAAACAAAAATAAGCATAGATACATATCATTCTCAAAATATCAAAAAGATATCTGATTTCGAAGTAGAAATGATCAACAACCCTTCTGGGATGCCTAATGAAGAAGCATTAAAAACAATCTGCCAGAAAAAATTACATCTGATTGTTAATCATGCTTTATGGCCTCCAAGAAAAATGCAAATTAAACCATTAAAAAAAACAGAGGTTATGCCTCATGTGATATCTTTTTTTCAAACTGCATCTCAAACGCTTCAAAAATTTAATATAAAAAAATACTACCTTGACCCTGGTATTGGATTTGGAAAAACTCAAAATGCAAATATAGAAATAATCAATAATCTTGAAAAAATAAAAAAAATAGACAAAAACATAGCAATTGGGGTCAGCAGAAAATCACTCATTGGAGAACTTACAAACAAAGATGTTGATGAAAGATTGGAAGGTTCGTTGTTTGTTGCGCTTTGGAGCATTTTGAATGGAGCTAAGCTAATTCGCGTACATGACGTAAAAGAAACTCTGTCTTTCATGAAGTCTTGGGGAATAGATTGTTGAATAAATAGTACGATATAACAAGATGAACAAATCAAAAAACTTAGG
>DLTY01000025.1:46862-73527 GCA_002501535.1 bacterium UBP7_UBA7824 | reverse complement strand
TCTCAATGGTACACTGACACAGTATTGAAAGCAGGCCTTGTTGATTATGCTCCAGTCAGAGGTTCAATGGTTATAAAGCCTCACGGCTATGCCATATGGGAAGAGATTCAAAAAGAACTTGATAAACGATTTAAAGAAACAGGTCATCAGAATGCTTATTTTCCATTATTGATACCAGAATCTTTTTTAAAAAAGGAAGCAGAGCATGTTGAAGGTTTTGCCCCTGAAGTTGCATGGGTTGAAACAGCTGGTAGTGAACCGCTTGAGGAAAGGCTTGCAATTCGACCAACAAGCGAAGCGATGATTTGTCATATGTATTCCAAATGGATAAATGGTTACAGAGATCTTCCAATACTCATAAATCAATGGGCAAATGTAATGAGATGGGAAAAAACAACAAGACCTTTTTTACGTACCACTGAATTCTTGTGGCAAGAAGGACATACTGTTCATGCAACAAAAGAAGAAGCATTGAAGGAAACACTTTTAATGCTTGAAGTTTACAGAGATACGGTTCAAGACTTTCTTGCTGTGCCTTTGGTTTACGGTCAAAAATCTGAATCTGAAAAATTTGCTGGAGCAGTAGAGACTCACACTATAGAAACGATTTTGCCAGATGGGCAAGCATTACAGATGGGTACAAGTCATTACCTCGGAACAAATTTTGCAAAAGCTTTTGACATATGGTTCCAAGATAAAGATGAAACAAGAAAGCACCCTTTTCAAACATCATGGGGCGTTTCAACAAGGCTTATTGGAGGGCTTGTTTTAACGCATGGTGACGATAAAGGTTTAATCCTTCCTCCAAAGATTGCTCCAATTCAAATAGTGATAATCCCTATTGCTGCTGAAAAAAACCCTAAAGTAAATGAAATCAGCCTCAAAATAAAAGAGGACCTTACAAAAAAAGGATTTAAAACCACTTATGACAATAGAGAGAACCTAAGACCTGGATTCAAATTCAATGACTGGGAGCTAAAAGGTGTACCTATAAGAATTGAAATAGGACCAAGAGACCTGGAAGAAAATTCATGCATGATAGCAAGAAGGGATGATGGCTCAAAGAAAAAAATAAAAATTGAAGAAATCATCGAAACTTGTGAATTCTTAAAATCAGACATTCAAAAAAGCCTTTTTGAAGCGGCAAAAAGCAAAATGGAAAACAGGATACTAGAAGGAAGAAAATCTGAAGAAATCAAAGAAGCAATTGACTCCAAAAAAGCAATATGGATTCCATGGAATCCAGAAAACAAAGACCTTGAAGCAGAGATTAAAGAAAAAACAAAAGCAACAATAAGATGTCTTAAACCTTCAGGTGAAAATATTGCTCAAGATGGCTCTAAGACAAAAATAAAAGCATTATTCTCAAGAGCTTGGTAAGAATGAAAAAAGAATTAAAAAATTTCTCAATCAAAGATATAAAGAAAATTATTCATGTTTCAGATCCTGTAATCAATCCAAATAAAAACAACGTATGCTACGTCTTGAAGAAAGCTCACAAAAACACTAAAAAAAATTGTTGGAAATCTGAAATTGCAATAACAGATTTAAAAACACTAAAAAGCAAAAAGATTTCTTCTGAAGAGTTTGATGCGTTTTCGCCCAAATGGTCACCAGACGGAAAAACACTTGCTTTCCTTTCAAAAAGAACAAAAGACGAACATTATCAAATCTATTTGCTCGATATGAATGGAGGGGAAGCAAGAAAATTCACAAAACAAAAAAACGGAATCAACTCTTTTAACTTTTCACCAAATGGGAAATCAATGGTGTTTACATCTTTTAGCAATCCTGAAAAGTCCAAATACAAAGACTCTCTTGCAGACGATGTTGAGGTTATTGAATCAGCATTTTGGAGACTCAACGGACAAGGTTCATTCCTGAGAAAAAGAAATCACCTATTCGCACAAAGAATAAAAAGTAAAAAATCAAAACAAATAACATCTGGAAAATGGAGTGTTGGATCTTGGTTTGCACAAGATGAAAAAATTCTATATTCAAGAACTCCAAATCCTGAAAACGACATGGATCAAGCAATGTCTTCAGAACTTTATTCAATACCTCTGCAGGGTGGGAAAGAAACAAAGATCACATCTTTTGGAAAAAGAGTATATGGCCCTATTGTTTCGAAAGATAACATTTATGTCATTGCAAATGGTATGGAGAAGTCATGGGCATCAAATGACGGCCTTTACGAAGTTCAAAAAAATAAAAAATTAAAAAAAATAACAGGTGATTTTGAATTCGGGATAGGAGACTCGATGAATTGCGATACAAGATTTCCTTCTGGAAGTGATGTTTGGATATCTGATAAATCAAACAAAGCAAGGTTTGTTGCAACCGTTAAAGACTCTCTAAGACTTGTTGAACTAGACATAAAAGAACAATCCTGGAAATACATTTCTGATTCAGAATATTCTGTAATTGGTTATTCTCAATCAAAAGATGGTGAGTCCCGAATCGAGCTTAGGACCTCTCCTGTGTCCTTTCCTGAATTATGGCTTGTCAAAGATGGAAAAAAAGCTATAAAAATAACAAAATATAATGACAACCTTGCAAGCAAGAGAAGATTTTTTAAACCAGAAAAAATGACCTTTGAAGCTTCCGATAAAACTTTAGTAGATGCTTGGGTTATAAAGCCAAGACTTACACATAAGAAAAAAGCTCCAGCAATATTAGAAATTCATGGAGGTCCAAAAACGGTTTACGGAAATGCCCTTATGCTTGAATTCCAAATGCTTGCAGGGGAAGGTTTTGCAGTCATTTATGGAAATCCTAGAGGTTCTGATGGATATGGTGTTGACTGGGCACATAGCGTTTTTAAGAAATATGGTGAGAGAGATTATGAAGACCTTATTGAATCAGTTCAAGCAAGCCTTAAGAGGCATAAAGAAATCGATGAAAAAAGACTTGGGGTGTGTGGTGGTTCTTATGGTGGCTTTATGACAAATTGGATAATAGGTCATACTGACATGTTTAAAGCTGCAGTTACACAAAGAGGTATATCGAACTTCACATCAATGTTTGGAACAAGTGATATTGGTTACTTTTTTGACATTGAACAGATTGGCAAAACACCTTGGGAAAATCCTGAAGTGTATATAGAAAAAAGCCCTATAACCTACGTTGAAAACATGAAAGCTGCTACATTAATAATACACAGCGAACAGGATTTAAGATGTCCAATAGAGCAAGCAGAACAACTTTTTATTTCACTGAAAATGCTAGGCCAAAAAGTCTCCTTTGCCCGTTTCCCAAACGAAACACATGAATTATCAAGATCTGGTTCTCCAAATAGAAAAATGGAAAGATTGAGATTGTTGATTAACTGGTTTAAAAACAACCTATGAAAATAAAAGTAAACGGAAAGATCGTAACTTTCGAAGGTGGAACTGTGAATCAGCTTTTAAGAGATTTAAAAATATCACCAGACTTTGTTGCAGTGGCTTTAAATAGAGAAATAGTTCATCGTCATGAAAGGGATTGCATTGAACTAAAAGAAGGAGATGCTCTAGAGTTTGTAAAAGCAGCCCCAGGAGGATAAATGTTAAATATAGGACCTTATGAATTTCATTCAAGACTTGTTTTAGGAACAGGCAAATATGAAAATTTCGAAATAATGAAAAAATCTTTAGAAGCAAGTGGTACTGATTTGGTAACAGTTGCAATTAGGAGAATTGATTTGAACGCTCCAAAAGGAGAAGGTCTTTTGGATTTTGTTGATTCTGAAAAATTCAGCCTATTGCCAAATACAGCTGGATGCTTTAATATTGAAGATGCAATATTGACAGCAAAACTTGCAAGAGAAGCATTGAAAACAAACCTAATAAAGCTAGAAGTCATTGGCGATAAGTTCAGTTTATGGCCTGATATGGAACAAACCATAGAAGCAGCAAGAATCCTGATTGAAGATGGCTTTGTTGTAATGCCTTACTGCGGCCCTGATCCAGTAGGAGCTAGAAAACTTCAGGAGATTGGCTGCCATGCAGTCATGCCGCTTGCTTCGCCTATAGGAAGTGGTCTTGGAATACAGGACAAAGAAACGTTATCAATAGTTAGAAAAGCCATAAACAATGTGCCAATGATAGTTGATGCAGGTGTTGGAACAGCCAGTGATGCAGCTGTTGCGATGGAGTTAGGAGCAGATGGGGTGCTTATGAATACCGCTATAGCAGAAGCCAAAAAACCAATTCAAATGGCTGAAGCAATGAAATATTCAATTATTGCTGGAAAATTAGCATTTGATGCTGGAAGAATGCCAAGAAAATTTGCTGCAGATCCCTCAAGCCCAACAGAAGGTGTTCCCGGAAGTTGAAAAGAATTGACACCATTGGCATAACCCCATCGGTAGAAAATGAAATAACAATTCTTAAAAAGATAGAGATTGCGATTGATCGAGGGATGGATGCACTCCAGGTAAGAGATAAAAAAATCAATCAAAAAAAATTTACAGAGACTTCAAAGGTGATAAGAAAAGAGTTTCCAAAATTATTCTTGATATTCAATGGAAAACCTGAAATAGCTGCAGATATTGGGTTTGAAGGATTGCATGCACCAGATTCAGAACCCTCAAGAGAATGGATTGAAAATTACAAAGCTAACTCCCATTTGTTTCTTACCGCATCAATCCATAACATAAATTCATTAGAAAAATTTAAGAACTTTAAATTTGATGCAGCACTGTTGTCACCAGTTAAAAATACACCTTCAAAAGAAAAATACCTTAGACCTTTAGGTTGGGAGAATTTTAAATTATTAGCGAAAAAAATAAAGAAACCAACTTATGCCCTTGGGGGAATGTCAATTTCAGACATGGAAGAAGCACAAAGAAATGGTGCTCAAGGTTTAGCGATGATGGGTTATTTCTTCAACAACTAGCTTTCTGAAGGGACCCAGACATAAAGAGCTTTCAGAAAGGGTTTTTGTTTGTCTGAGTTTATCATGTCAACACAATCCTCAAGATCAGAAGGGGTGTCATTTCCCTCAAGGATAACCAAAACACTATCACCTGTTTCGTCTTGCCTGTCTACAGACCTTAATGAAAGATTATTTTTTGATGCATATCTTTTAATCCTGCTTATTGGATTTTTCCATTCTTGTATCCATCTACCGAAAAGCTCTATTGAAGGATCGTCTTTTTTTAAACTTACGATAACTTTTCTACCAACTTTCCTATGAACAAGTATGCCAATCTCCTCCAACATCCTGAGCTCTCTTGAAACATTTGTACTATGTCCATTAACTATGGCAGCAAGCTTCCTGACATGATAATCCTGCTCAGGGTTCGAAAAAACCTCGAGAAGTATGTCAGCTCTAAGCTTTGAACCAAATATCTTTTTTAACGACATAGGATATATTTTACTCTAAAAATACTGGATAGAGTGAATTTTATTCCAAGAAAAACAAACAGAGTAACTTTTACTCCAGTAAACAAGCAAAAACAAACTGTAAGAAATTTTTTAACAGAAAAGTTAGGTTAAGCTAAAAATTCTTTGATTAAGGCAGATAGAGTAAAAGGAATCCTTTCAAGAACATCCTTTCTTAAGACTCTCTCTTCATGAGTCGCAGCTCCATAGCCTAACGGTCCAATGTTCACATATGGTATATCCTGAACGCCTATGCCCTTTGAAGATGTTAGCTTCAGGGGTTGTTGAGGTGTGAACTCTATCCAATAGTCTCTACTTGCTGGAATTAAAGAAAATTCAGAAACATCTTTATAAAAAGGCTGTTTCTCGTGTTCGATTTCAAATTTTTTAGCAGACTTCTTCAAAACTTTATCCAATGCTTTTTCAAAATCACTTTTTTTAGAAGACTTCCAAGAATAACCTGGGTAATAAGGAGGAATAATGGAAACAACACACCAGGGTGATTTGATCTTTTTGTAAAGAGCGCTTGCAAGAAACTTCTCCCTGCATAACTCTCTTAAATTCTGCCCTTTAGGAATTATGTAAGGCTTTTCAACAAGCTCGAGTGTATCAAGCATAGGGATATCAATTACATCAAATCCAAACTTTTTCGATCTCTCTAAAACTTTTTTTTCTATAACGCCAGCAACTTTCTCCTTAATGACTTCTAGAATTTCTGTTGGCTTTTTGAAAGTAGGCACATGCATAAAACCCCAAAATTCACCAGGAACCTGAGTGTTATACGAGTCTTTCAGATCTCTAGCTGACAAAAATAAAGACTTAGGAGTTTTAACTCCATCCTTTTCTTCTACCAAATATTCAGCACAATCCAATTCATTAACGATGTCTGAACCTATGGCTAGTGCTGAGGGAAAACCATCATTTGATGAAATTGTTCCTGTAGGACCTCTGTAATAAACACAAACCAAAGCTTTGCCTAAAAGAGACATATGCACATCTCTAACAGAATTTTCAGCTGACGGCTCCCAAGCATCCGTTCCTACCATGCCAACAATGCTCATTTTTCTTTTTCTGATTTCTTGGCCTAGTTTAGGAAGTGCATTTTTTATACCTTCTGAATCGCCATGCCTATCAGGGCAAATAAGCAAAACCAAACTTGCATCTTCATTTTCCCATGCAATAATCGTTTCGATTAAGGCAGCCAAACTTCCTTTCATGTCCAAAGTTCCCCTACCCCATATCCAATCTTTTGTCTTTACATGTTTTGTTGCAAGCTTTGATAATGGAGGTCTATCGTCCATTTGTCCAACTTTAGACTCCTTAACCTCAGCATTTAAGCTTTTAAGAAGCTTGTCTGGACTGGTAGAAACAGGCTCAAGATAAGAATAGTCAGAAGTGCCTACAGTATCAACATTGGCTACAAACAATAATGCATTCTTGCTTTTTCCCTTTTTAATCAATGCAATAGATCTTTTTTCCTCTGGGAAGTTTGGATTTTTCTCAACCTCATAACTGTAAGATAACACATCTATGCCACCTTCACATTTTCTTTTTACATATGACTCTATAAAATCAAGAATATCGTCTTCCCCGTAAGAACCAGTTGAGCTTTTGATCTCAACAAGATCGTTCATTAAATTAAGAATTTTGTTTGGATCAGCTATTGGAATTGGCATAAGGTAGATTTTATGATGATATTTGCGAATGTGTTCCCCAAAGTCGACCAAGTTCAGCACAAATTTCACCAATCGTGCACTTTTGTTTAACAGCATTCAGTATAGAAGGCATTAGGTTCTCGTTACTCCTTTGAGCTTTTGATAGTTTCCCTAAAGCTTCTTTGACAACATCCTTATCCCTTGAACTCTTTGCATCATTTAATTTTTTTATCTGATTTTCTCTAGTTTTTTCTGGTATCAACTGAGGGTCTGGGATCTTTGACGAATTTTCTTCAAAAGAATTTACTCCAATTATTAATCTTTCTTTATTTTCGATTTCTTTTTGATATTTATGACTTGCTTCATGTATCAAAGATGAAGTCAAGCCATTCTCAACAGATTTAATTGCTCCACCAGACTTTTTTACCAAGTCAATAATCTGATTTGCTTCTTTCCTTATTCTGCAAGTTTCATCTTCGATAAATTTAGAACCTCCAAATGGATCGACCTCTCTTGAAAGCCCGCTTTCATGATAAAGGATCTGCTGAGTTCTCAAGGCGATAAGTGCAGATTCTTCGGTTGGCAGGCCAATTGCTTCGTCATATGCATTCGTATGCAATGACTGAGTGCCTCCTAGTGTTGCTGCCAAAGCCTGCAATGCAACTCTTGCAACATTTAGCAAAGGTTGATTTCTTGTTAATGTTGAACCGCAGGTTTGAGTGTGGAATCTTAATTTTCTTGCATTCAGGTTATCTACACCATAACTTTCAAGAATATCATTCCAAATCCACCTTGCTGCTCTGAATTTTGCTACCTCTTCGAAAATGTCATTATGGCACCCAAAAAAGAAAGAAAACCTTTTGACAACTTTTTCAAAATTTAAATTTGTATCTTTTGCAATCTCTAAATAAGCAATAGCATGAGCAAATGTTATACCTAGCTCGAGAGCAGCACTAGCTCCCGCCTCTCTTATGTGGTATCCCGAAATGCTAATAGGGTTGAAATTTGGAACATTTTCAACCATCTCAAAAGTATCTTTTGTTAATTTCATGCTGGGTTCTGGTGGAAAAATATATGTACCTCTAGCAACATATTCTTTCAATATATCATTCTGTATAGTTCCCCTTACTTCTTCCCAAGAAACATTTTGCTCTTCAGCCACAACAAGCAACATTGCCCATATTATTGAAGCAGGAGAGTTGATTGTCATGGATATACTTACTTTGTCTAAAGGTATACCATTCAGCAATATCCTCATATCATCAATTGTGTCTATTGCAACACCAGCCCGCCCTACTTCTCCAATTGATAAAACATTGTCGCTATCAAGGCCCATCTGTGTAGGCAAATCAAAAGCAACAGACAATCCAGTTTGACCATTTTTTAATAGATTTTTAAATCTTTTATTTGTCTCTTTCGCAGTGCTAAAGCCCGAATACTGCCTCATTGTCCATGGTCTTTTTTTATACATATCTTTGTATATTCCCCTAACAAAAGGTGGAGATCCCGGTTCAGACATGTTTTCACGCATGCCAATATCCTATCCTTTGTACAATTTATATATGCTTCAAATGATTTTGATACTCGCTTTAAATTTAGAAAATAAATGGACTGAACTTGTTCAAAAAGCAGAAAAAACAGTTGTACATATTGTTTCTTTAAAAAAAAATAATGACAATTTATGGACGAATAATCACTCTGAAGGCTCTGGTTTCATGTTTCAAATGGAAGGTTCAATAATAACCAATCATCATATTGTTGCAAACTCAGATCAAATAATCATCTCATCAGAAGAAGGAACTGTCTTTTCCGCAGAGCTGATAGGCAGTGATCCAATTCTAGATATTGCAATATTAAAAATACCAATTCAATTTTGGAAAAAACCACTGGAGTTCAGAAATCTTGAAAATAAAAAACTATTGCCTGGTGAAGAGGTTATGGCTATAGGAAACCCTTTTGGCTTGTCATCCTCTGTTTCAAAAGGAATAATCAGTGCAGTAGATAGATTTCTGGACACAAAAAACTATCTTAAATGGGGATTGATACAAACTGACGTAGCTACAAACCCTGGAAATTCAGGAGGTCCAATGTTTGATAGTGAAGGACGCTTGATAGGTATGACTTCAGGGAAGCTTGCTGGAGAAGTTGAAAACATAAATTTTGCAATCCCTATAGACAAAATCATCTATTGGAGCGAAAAAATTTTAAAAAATAAAGCAATTCATCCAATGATTGGATTAGAAGTTAAGGAAGATTACATCAATCAAGACGCTTCCTCAATGAAAAAAATTCTAAAAATTACAAACATGTCTCAGTCAACAAAAAACCTAATTAGTAAAAATGACATTATTCTTAAGATAAACGGATACGCAATTGACTCAAAAAGCAAAGCTTTTGAAATTGTTGATAGTCTTGATTACCCAGATACTATTGAATTATTGATATTTCGCTATGGCGTTGGCGAGATAAAAGTCTCTTTAAATCTAAAACCAAGAGAATTGGATGATCGTTATTTATGAAAAAAACACACTTAAAAATACTATCCATACTTCAAACAGACGGTAAAGCTTCCTATGCAGAAATTGGTAAAAAAGTGGGACTTTCAATATCGAGTGTTCAAAAAGCAATAAAAGAAATGGAAAGAGAAAATGTCATAAAAGGATATAAAGCTGATATAAATTTAGAAAAATTAGGATTCGACCTTATTGCTCTTTTTCTAATAAAAGCAAATGGTCCGCATATCAGGAGAATTGTTAAATCCTTGAAGGAAGACAGGTCTCTTGAGTTTGTTTATGAGATAACCGGAGAGTATGACATTGCTACAATGGGAAAATTCAGAAATAGAGAAACCATGAACAACAAGATAAAAGAATTGCTTAATGATAAAAATATCGAAAGCACAAATACAAGCATAGTTTTATCAATAGAAAAAGAAGAAAGAAATCTAGATTTTCTGAAAGAATAAAATTCTGTGAAATTAGGTTTAGTTTGCATATCAGAACAGCTTAAGAGCGTTGATAAAGAAAATTCATTTCGCACCATGACTCGTAAAAGATTCAACGATTTAACAATGATGCATAATCGCAACTATGCAATCAAAGAATTGTCAAAAAGGATTTCAAAAAACATAGAAGTTACCTCATTGATAATCAAGCATTGTGAAAAAAAAGGCATTGCTCATTATCGCCTTACCTGTGCAGGCTTTCCATTACTAACAGACCCTACACTTAATTTATCGTTTAATGCGCTAGACAATGCATCAGGCATTAAAAAACAGCTTATATGCCTAGGGGCACAGATTAAAAAATCACCCATAAGCATTGGCAGCCACCCTGATCAATTTAATGTCCTTGCATCAAATAATAAAAAATCAGTTTCCAAAACCGTTAAAGAGCTTGATTTTCAAGCAAGCATTATCGATATGATGGGCATGCCAAAAGATTACACTTGCCCTATTAATATCCATATAAATGCTAGCCCCAACGACAAAAAGGCAAATCTTGAAAAGCAGATAAAAGAACTAGGTGAAAGATTTTACAAAGGCTTCAAGAAGTGCTCAAGCTCGATTCGTAATCGCCTTACTATAGAGAATGAAGATAAGGGTTTCTTTAGCGTGAAACATATTTTAATATTTCACCAATACATAAAAAACACATATAACGTAAGCGTGCCTGTTTGTTATGACAATTTACATGATGAATGTAACAACACCTGTGGTAACAGCCTAGAAAAAAATATGAATTTATGCTTAGAAACATGGCCTAAAAACATAGACCCAGTATTCCACTGGTCACAAGGGAAAAAAGACAAACCTCGTTCTCATCGTGACTACTTTAGCACTAATTATTTTCCGCCAGATGCACATCGTGAAATAAAGTGGGAATGTGAGGTTAAAGCGAAAGACTATGCAATTTGCCAATTACTCAATGAGAAACACCTTAAAAATGATGTTGGAAAGAGTTGAGTCTCAAAAAAGCAATAAAGCTTTTCTTCTGCCAAAATCAATTGCATCCTCTTTGCACATGAAAAAAATATCAATTTGATTCTTTTTCCTAGGATGCATTCTGTCCTCAATTTTCAAACGAAAAAAATCACCTATTTGTTCTGATTCTGAATTGAGACAGTCACCCTTTTGATTAATTTCACAAACAATCACAATCTCAATAAATGAACCTAAAGGAAACCTTGATTCAAGATCCTTGCTAACGGCAACATAACCCTCTCGAACAATTTTTCCTGATGCAGCCTCAAAAGGGGTTGAATCAGTTTGTTCAACTAAAGGGTTATATGCAGTCATTAAAACCTCAATAAAAAATGTGGAGTTTTGCCCGATCATATACCTCTCTTTCAGCCATCCTGATAGCAGGTTGTCATTTTTAGTACTTTTCCTGTAATTTTTATTTCTATAAATAGGATAATATCTTCTCATTTCTCTCCAGAGAATATCTTTATTTTGAATATTCTCAACAAAACCCAGATAAAGCATTATGTCTTTTAGTTTTGAAAAATCAAAATTTTCATTTACAAGTCTCGTTTTAAGCAATGTTTCAAGTTGTTTTTTCTGTTCGGGATCTTCTTTTTTCCATGATTGATTTTTAAAATTTCGCTTCCAGAGAGTTTCAAGCAATGAGTTTTCTTCCGGCAAGATGACACCTTGCTTATAGGGTTTAACCTCCACATTTTCCTCTATCGCTCTAATTTCATAAATAGCTTTTATAACTTCATCAATAATGTCTTGATTTTGACTCTTTTCACCCCTGTATAAATCACGTTTTTTTACATAAAATGAATACAATTTTGAGCGATTTGAAAAACTTGAATCGATACCCAAAAGATCTAAAAACTCAACAACAGAATCAGGTTTTTCGAAATTCAAATACTCAATATTACCTAAAAGAGATCTGGAAAGTCTGTAGTTCTGCTCTGCAGAACCTTTGTAATCTTGATTTCCATAACGAAATTTTTTCCACAATTCCTCCCTTGCGCTAAAGCTTTGCTCTTGATTGAAAAAGACTAAAATATCCACTGGATCAATCTTTAAATCACAAGGGTTAATGGCTACTGTCTTAAAGGCCGAAAAAGAAAAAATCAATACTATAAAAAAACTAATCTTCATCAGAGAGGTATTCAGATTCCAAAAAATTTACTATATTTTTCCATGGCCTGTCAGGAACATCTCTAACATTATGAAGTAAAAGATGCAAGGCTGATTCAATATTATTTAAATCTCCGGACATAAACCTCTGATCAATTTTCTTTAATATTTTTGCAAAAATTTCATCATGATCTTTCATGTGTTTTCACCTACTTTTTTTAATATCTAAAACAGGAAGTATTAGATGAAACTCAGTTCCATCATCAGAAGAAGAAGTTAGATAAACATCACCCTGATTCAATCCTGCTAACTGTTTAACAAGAGCCAAACCTAAGCCTGTTCCAGATATAGCTGACCTATCAGTAGATTTTGCTCTGGTGAAAGCTTCAAAGATAGATGCCTGTTCCTCTTCGGGTATCCCTAAACCAGTATCACGCACGCTAACAGTCATAAATCTAGGATCCTCATTGGGGTAAATTTTAATATCTACACTTCCTTCCTCTTTATTGTATTTAATTGAATTGCCTATCAAATTTGTTAATATTTGCCTTGCATGCCTGGGGTCACACCACAATTCACCTGGTCCTTCAATTTCTGAAGATATTATTATTTTTTGTTTATCTGCTATAACCTCAAGCTCTTTTAATACGCTTTCTAAAACTTCTCTTATTTGCATTTTTTCCGGATTTGATTTAGTCTTTCCAACTTCAGACCTTGAAAGGTCTAAGATATCATTAATCAATGCCAACAAATGGTTTGCACTTTCATTAATATTCTCAATAAATTCCTCTTGCCTTTCTTTGAGCGGTCCGAAACTTTTTTCTTTTAATATTTCTGAAAAATTTATTATTGCATTCAAAGGAGTTCTCAACTCATGGCTCATTGTTGATAAAAACCTAGATTTTGATTCATAAGCAGATGAAACTTGCTCATTTAATGTTTCAAGTTCGTTAACCTGGTTTTCTATTCTTTTATGCATTGAAAAAACAGAACGACCTAATATTGATATTTCATCTTTTGCCTTATTGCTTATAGAGATGTTCATATCTTTTCCTGGCTCCATGTCTTCTACAGCATCTGCCAAAACCCTAATGGGTCTAGATATTGATCTTCCTAATATTATCGCGATTATTACAGCTATTAAAACAGTAATAACGAGAAGCATCTGCATGCCTGCAAACAATTCCTCGCCTATGGATATATCTTGAGACATGTTGCTCACAATAACAACTGCACCCTTCCCATCACCACTGTTTGGCCCAACCAAAGGAAAACCTTGCACTGCATAAGGTTGGTCATAAGTTATTGCCCATTTGCCATTTTCAACAATTTCTTCTTGAATAAAATTTGAAACCGAGCCAGGACCCTCTCCTATAACCTGCTCTACCTCAAAAGATTTAAAAGATGTTGGTGTTTCATTTTTATTAAAGTAAAGAATGTCTTCGACAGTCAGGTACTTAAAAGCTTCCGGAATCATGGTGCTCTTAACTCTTACACCCAAAACCAAAGTACCTATTCTTTCCAGTTTTAATTCATTTAAATCACCTTCAAGCCATGCTTCATAATCGTTTTGGGATACACCACTAGGGATGTCAAAAACAGGAGCATAGCCTACTGCCACTGGCTCATCGCCTAACATAAAATAATCCCAACCATAAACAGGCTGCTCTGAAAGGTTTGATATAAAAGTTTTATCCTCTTTTTCAAAACCTAACCAATCATTTTTTTCCCAAGAGGCGAAGGTGTTGTTTGGAAGATCATGAAAAACTACTAAGTCAAAATTTTCTTTTACAGTTTTAGTGCTCAGCCTTCCCCATCTCTCTAAAGGTTCCTCGGCCTGACCCATATCAGCAGCTATGGAGGCAGAAGAATCTTTTGTTTTGGATCCATAATTTCTAAAAAATCTTTTAAGTAAAAGTGTTTGAGAATTAATTGTTGTTTCTTGAGAACGAGCTATATTGTCATTTATTTTTTTCAAAGTTATACTTCCAGATATACCTATAACCAAAACAAACAGCAAAGGGAAAAGTAATAATAAACGTGCTCTTATTGACATGCTTACGCTTATCCTAATCCAATGATTAGAATGATAAATATGCCAATGCCGAAAGCGGATATTCTTGTTGTTG
The DNA here is from genome assembly GCA_002501535.1 of bacterium UBP7_UBA7824. Taxonomy (GTDB): domain Bacteria; phylum UBP7; class UBA6624; order UBA6624; family UBA6624; genus UBA6624. The sequence continues at coordinate 59,282 of DLTY01000025.1, read as the reverse complement.
ATGACAATGAAATGAATGTAAGAGTTTTAGAGGCTTTGCTAGTAAGCAGAGGACATGATGTGAGGGTGGCAAGAGATGGTGAAGAAGCTCTTGAGCAAATTGATAAAAAACATCCAGACTTAGTTCTCTTAGACGTCATGATGCCAAAAATAGATGGCTTCCAAGTTTTGGAAAATGTTAGATCAAACAGAGAAACAGAGCTTATTCCAATAATACTTTTAACAGCATTATCAGATATAGACAGCAATGTTAAAGGGATTGAACTTGGTGCTGATGACTTTATAACAAAACCATTCAACAAATCATTACTCATGGCAAGAGTTAGAAACCTGCTAAGAGGCAAAAACCTTCTGGACGAACTTGAAAGCGTTGATGCAGTAATAGCAATGACTGCAAAAATAATTGAAGCAAAAGACAAGTATACAGAAGGACATGTGGAGAGAGTCACAACATATGCAGTGAAGTTAGGGGAAGCTGCTGGGCTGGAAGAATGGGATTTAAGAAACCTTAAAAGAGGAGCTCTTCTTCACGATCTTGGAAAAATTGCTGTACCAGATGCAGTTTTAAACAAGGAAGGAAAACTGTCTGAAGAAGAATGGAAACATATACTTCTTCATCCATCTATAGGTGCAGATATTCTTCAGGACTTAAAATCGCTTAAAGCTGTTGTTGACATAGTTCTTCACCACCATGAAAAACTAGATGGATCTGGGTATCCAGATAAATTAAAAGGAGATGAGATAACTAAAGAATCACGCATAATGGCTATTGCAGATATATATGACGCTTTAACAACAACAAGAAGCTACAAAAAATCAATGAGCCCAGAAACTGCAATAAGGATACTCCAAGAAGAGGCTCAAGCAGGAAAGCTTGATTCAGAATTGGTTATGCTTTTCTCCAGACTTGTTAAAGATGGAATCTTTGATGCCATTTCAGAATAAATTATTAAAAAATAATGTATCATCTTTTTAATATGAAAAAGAAAATCGCACTTCTTGCCTTTTCATTTGCTTTTACATTAAATATTTTTGCAGATGACACTTATGAAAAAAGGGAACCTGTTTGTCCGACAATAGACAAAAACTACACAAAGATAGAAGCTGGAAAGTTTAAATCAGGATCATCTATCGAAGAAAAGCAAAAAATTAATCCTGAAATTGCTGGTATTCTAAATATTTTTGAAAGAGAGCCTGATCTTCATGAAAAAGAAACTTCAAAATTTGAAATAAGTAAAAAATTAGTTACTCAAAGTGAATTTAGACTTTTTGTAAGATGGACTGGACACAGATCTCCTTCAATAACAATAGAAGAATGGGAGAAACAAAAAATGTATTTTGACTTTCCAGTATCACCTAGATTCACTTTTGACTTGATTGAAAAATACATATGGAATGGAACCAGGTATCCTGAAGGCATGGCAGATCATCCTGTTGTATTGGTTAGCAAAAAGGATGCTGAAAAATATGCCGAATGGCTTTCGATTCAAGATGGCTGTAAATACCGATTGCCAACAGCTGATGAATGGGAAAAAGCGACAAGAGGAAAGGATGGAAGAACATACCCTTGGGGAAACAAATGGGATTCAAGCTATTTGAACTCAGGAAGCAAAGGCACCAGCAAGGTGGGAGAATATGAAAAAGACAAAAGCCCCTACCCTTACGGATTGCTTGATGCAATGGGAAATGTGATGGAGTGGACAGCAACAGAGTCAGAAACAAATGACAAAAACATAATTTCAAAAACAATCACTAAAGGATGCTCTTGGAATTCAATTCCTGAAACCTGTCGAACTGCTTTTTTTAGGGAATGGGATGAAAATACAAAACATGTACTTATTGGATTCAGGTTGATTAGAGAGGTTCCAGAGAAAGAAACTACTGAATTACCAGTAAACTAAAAATTAAGTTAAACTTTTTAAAAAATCAATTCTTAATTTTGAATCTCTAAATTTTCCTTTAGATTTTTTTTGGAGCATTTTTAGGTTTAATTTTTTAGCATATTCCTCATGACAAACAAGAACCATGTCATTGCCTGCATTTAATGCCTCTAAGAATAAATCATTAATATCAAACTTCTCTTTTATCTTGTTGCTATAAAGAGCTTTCATGCATAGGTCATCACTGACTAGAACGCCTTTGAAGCCAAGACCTTTTCTCAAAAGACCCTTATTAATTGTTTGGCTTAATGTTGCTGGTCTATCAGGATCAATTGAAGGATAAAGAACATGTGAAGACATCAGCATATTGAAACCCTTACTGATAAAAGATGAAAAAGGCACAAGGTCGCAAAACATTTTTTCTGGGTAGTCCAAAACTACAGGAAGCTCTAAATGACTATCTTTATCGGTTCCTCCATGCCCTGGAAAATGTTTACCGCAAGGAATAATACCGGAATCCATTAAACCTCTTGAATAAACCACAGATAACAATGAAACAATTCTTTCATTTTCAGAAAAAGATCTTTCTAGCTGATGGATTATTGGATTATTTCTATTTCGAGCAACATCTAAAACCGGAGAAAAATTTATATCGATTCCAAGACCCTTTAACATCCTTCCTTTTTCTAGAGCCAAATCATAAACATAACCCAACGAAGCATCTTTTTTAAACTTTTGGCCTAATGAATAAAATGAAGGAAAGTCAATAAAGCCATTTTTAAACCTTTGAACCTTTCCCCCCTCCTGGTCAACACCAATTAAAGGTTGGTCTAAGCCATTCCTGTTGTAAAGATCTCTAATCGAATTCAATAGTTTTTTAAATTGTTCTGGAGAGTCCCAGTTTCTAGAAAACACTATTAATGATTCTGCTTTGAAGCACATTAGATAATCTTCTAATTCAGAATCAAGATTAAAACCCTCAAATCCTAAAAATAAATGTTTATTAAAACTCACAATTAAAAAACCTCATTAAAAACCAAATCTCGTTGGTCAACCCAGGCTATATAACACTCAATACCCTTATTAACATTTTGTTTCTTCAAGAAATTAGACAAAACGTCTTTATAAGCATTAACCTGAAGAGAATATTGATCAATTTTTTTATCAGTTTTTTGGCCTGTTTTCCAATCAATAATAATAAATTTTTCCTCTAGCTCGATAAGCAAATCTATTTTTTGAAACTGTTTTTCATATGATCCACATAAAGGATATTCTGTCCATATGTTTAAAAAATCAGCAGTGAAGCCAAGCCATGTTTTATTCTTTTTTAATTTTTCTGAAAAATCACTTATCAAACTGTAAAAATCATTTTTTTCTAAATTGAAAACATGACTGATGCTGCTATTTTGAACATCTTTCAACCATGAATCTTTTACAGGTGGGCCAAAAATATCAAGCACCTTATGAAGAGCATCACCTTTGATTACCTGATCAACATTCGAAACACTTAATGGTATTGCTTTTTTTGACCTCTGACTTAAAACAAAATTATCTGAATTAGGGTCTAACAAACTTCTATCCAAAGCCCTATATTTTTCTTTAGCCCTTCTGGATTTAGGGAACAAATATTTAACAAAAGAATTTCCCTGAGAAGCTTGTTCTTTGATGTATTTTTCAGGAATAGGGATATCGACTTCACCTAAAGAAGAATTTGAAAAAGCCTCAAATGAATTGTCAAAATTTTCCAAAATCAAACGATAAACAACAGAAAACAAATCTCCTTTTCTTGTTTTTTGAGGATGATAAAAACCATTTGAAATTGCATGCATTGTTTTTCTAGCTCTTGTCATTGAAACATAATTCAAATTGACTTCTTCATCATAAAATTCACCTGCATTCTTACCCCAAGAATCAATAAAAGACTCATTGGTCCAAATCTTATATTTACCATTATCTCCCTTTCCTAAAGAAAGCCACATTGATTCAAGCTCACCATCATTAGTCAAAATCAACTCAAATGAATTATTTCCTTCAGAATAAGAGTCAGATGGAAGAATCTTTTCAAACTCAAGATCCTCAAAACAGCTCTTCAGCCACCTTTCATCCGGATTAACAATAACAACATGATCAGCAGAAAGCCCTTTTGCTCCATAAACCGTCCTAAGAACAATGGGCTGTGGTGAAGAAAGCCCTGATGGTGGGGAATGGGTTCTGAAATAAACATCAATCCACTCTAAAGTATCACTGAATTTATCAAAACTGCCTTCTTTCTCATGTGATAACATAATTTTTAAAAATTCAAAAATTTTCAGAGTTCTTTCATGAGATCGTGAATCTCCCTTGATTCCATAAAGGTAACCAGTTTCATTTAAGAAGTCTGTGAGTACCGCAGTAATTGAATCGCCATGATAAACTCTAGAAGAATAAGCTTGAATTAAGTTAATAGACTCTTTTAAACCTTCATTTGAACCCAGATCCTTTAATGTATGAGCAAAACAATTACCTAAAAGCACTGAACTTAAAAGCATTTGATCATCAGGGTTAACCAAGCACTTAATAATTTTTTTCAAATACACAACATCCTGATCAATATCATCATCATTAATCAGATTTGGATTACCGGCAATTACTGCATTCAAGCCAGATGCATTGAGACTTTTTGCGATCCTACCCAATTGGTTCCAGTTTCTTGCTAGAACCAAAATGCTTTCATCTGGATGCTTTTCTTTTATCCAAGAAACACAATCAACTGTTCTTTTTTCTATGTTTTTTGACTTGCGCCCAAAGCTACCGCTTTTTTTCCATATGCCTTTGTTTATTTCAGCATTTTCACAAGACCAAATCGTCAAAGGATAATTTTGCTCATTTGAAAACATTAATGATTTTGGATCTGAAAATAAATGCCAATAATCAGGATTTTCATAATATCTTTCAAAAAGCCAATTTGTTGAAGCCAGAACTGACTTATTTGACCTGTATGAAGAATTTAAATATTGCTTGTGTTTCTGGTCAACCTTGCTATCAAACTCGAAAAAAGCTTGCGAGCTTGCATCTCTAAATTTATATATAGCCTGCTTGTAATCACCAACAAATGTAATATCAAAACCAAATCTTTCTTTAAGGCTGTTAAGTATTTTGCTTTGGGTTCGATTTGTATCCTGAAACTCATCGACAAAAAGATGTTCACACTCAAAATCAAAATCCTCTTTTTTCAAGCTTTGTAAAATTGATCTTGATATAAAGCCACTTGACATAAGCCTTTCTTTATTTGTTTTTGATTTAAAAATTGAAATTAAATCAAGTAATTTTGGCGCTAAAAGAGATTGTTCTTGGTATTCGAAATCATTTTTTTCATAATTGCTCAATATCTTTTTAAATTTTGATATCTTCTTCATTATGTCAATACAAAGCTCATCTCTTGACCCAAAATGTCTTTCAAGCTTTGACAATTCGGAAAAAAGCTTTCTTGAATTAATATCTGAAAAATCAAGATTTAAATATGCATCATTAATTAATTTTATGTAATCTTTACTTTTTGGAGTAGGCTTAAATTCATCAGGTAATAAATCTTTAATTTCAAGAAAAAGCTTGCTAACTGCTTCTTTTCTCGATTTCAAAAAAATATCTAAATTTAAAAATTTAGAAGAATTAAAAAGGTTTTTTATTTCATCCAAGCCGTAAGGCTCCAGTTTCTTAACAACCTGCTTAAGCCTTCCATGCCATGAAGCCTCTTCAAATCCCTCTGCAGATATGATCCAATCTTTGTAAGACTTTTCGTAAACTCTTTCAAAATCAAAATCAGTCATAACTCGATAAAAAATACTATTTGAATTCTTTGAAAACAAACTTAAGAAAAAACTATCTAATGTTTTTATTTCCAACAAAGGTATAAAAGAGTTTTTATTTGTTGGAATTGAAATTGGTTCAAGGCCAAAGGATTCAAATAAATTTTCCAAATCCTCATCTGGTGCTCGTAAATACTCAATAACTCTATTTTTAAATTCATTAGTTGCCGCAATTGTAAATGTACAAGCAATAATTTTCTTTGGATCAGAGCTTTGCAAAAGCTTATACAAATAATAAATTACTAATCTTGTTGTCTTTCCTGTGCCTGCACTCGCGTTAATAAACTGAGGTACAGTCGTCATTTCTCAAGTCTCCAAAACTTATTTCTCCCAAATTTCTGGCACCAATAACATGGTTTTGATGGATCTTTAACCCAGCAAGGAACCATTTCCCCTTTCAAAAAATCATCCTTCCAGGTGCTTAAACTTTCCAAAATAAAAATCTCTTTTTGTTCTTTCCGCTTAAAGCTCATCCAACTAACATCTTTTTGTTCTTTTTCTAAAATATACCTGTAAACAAAATCCTGAAAATCAAAATCCCCTTCAAGGAAGTAAGGATAAAAAAATGCTTGTGTCCAATTGGTCGAGCCCTTTTTACCCGTTTTGTAATCAATGATTTTTACCTTGGTCTTTCCTGTTTGGGTTTCATAATGTTCAATTCTGTCTATCTTTGCTCTTATCTCAACATCTTTAAGGTTTTGGTAAGAACTTTCAACCAAAGGGATTTTTGACATAAAAAATTTACCCTTACCAGAATACTCTTGTTGAGATTTTGAAAAACTATCATTCTGCCAGCGCCCCAACTCCTCAACAATAAACATTTTCCATTTCTTAAACAAACCTTTCTTTACAAGCTTTTCCGTAAACGGATACCATAAAGAAGTTTCATCCATCACTCTCTGAACTAAAAGTTCATAATCCTGACCTTCTCTTCTAAAACTTTTCGCGAGTGTCTCTAGGCAGTGGTGAATAAAAGAACCTTTAGTCAAACTGTCAGGATAAATCACATCTACATTCCTCTTTTCGCGAAGTGTATTTTGTCTTGAAACATAATAAGCAAAAAGACAAGGAGGCTTATCAAAACTAAAATCGCTAGCCCTTAAAGATATTTGCAAATCTTGAGGTCCAACATTCCATATTTTTTTAAAGGAAACATCTCCAACTGATTCAACATAAGAAAGCTCCACCTGTTCCTTATGTCTAGATTTGCTTATTGGAAAAAATACATCTTTAACATCTGAAGACTCAAATTGATTGAAATGTTTTTTGTCAAACAAAGAACTAAAAAACTGCTCCTCTCCACGGTTATCTATATTGTCCCAATAAACTGCACAACCTGAGTCACCTCTGTTCTCTATACACCAAGCCCTCCAAGACTCTTCCTCAATTCTCATCTGCAAATCAGGCATCCCTATACTTTCAAGTGCAAATTTATTTTCTTGACTATCTTGCCATTCAGGAGGATCAAGTTTGCCAGGAAACCTATTATCTGCAACTCCTATAAATGCAATACTTTCAGGACTTATTACACCATTTTTCATATTGCTAACAGTTTGAGTTTTGACCCTTCCGTAATCATCGGGATCTTTTTCAAAACGCAAATCACCCACATGGAAATTTTTTTCATCTTTAATTTCCGATATTAAAGTTTTAGATTTTGCTTGATTAATCCTTGAAAAGGAAGAGCCGTCTGAAGCGATAAGTATTTTTTCCTGACTCTCATGAATCCATTTTTTTAACTCTTCAACATTAATCCCAATAGGCGGCTCAACTTTAGCATCTATTGCCTTTTTCAATCTTCTAAGATCCTTACGAATGTCAGAAACACCATATCTTGAAAGGTCAAAATCAAAATCATGAATATCCTGATTTTCTTTGAAACAACCCAGTGAATTTAAATTAAAAATCAAATCATTTAAATGGATGTACTTATTCTGAATGAAATCTTCATGGAATTTCAATGCCCTGCCTGTAGGGGATGAAGAAATACTTCTGCTAGAAAGAAAATCGTCATCTTTAAAGCTTAATAAAGAGTTTAAAAGAACAAGATCATCATGCACTATTTCGGGGCAACTGAAATTTTCATAACCATCATATTTAGCTGTATAAAAGCAATTTATAAAATCACCACACCTAGTACTTTTTATTTTTGTTTTTGAAGAACCAGCATCAATAATCTTTTTACCCAAATAAAAATTTAATCTAGCTAGGTAACAAGATGCATCTGAGGAAAGATTTGGGTTTGGCCCTGGAACATACCAATCAAAATCACCTTTTAATGGTCTTAAAAAATCTTCTTGTGCAGTGTTTAAATTTGAAATACCCCAAACAGCAACTAAAGAATCATCACCCCTCAAAAAAGAATCACTGTTCGCCGCAATATTAATTTTGATTGGATAAGGTAGGTATTTAGAAGAGCTTTCTAGCCATATACTCTTCCATAAAAGTGTTAAATCGATCAATGAGGATTCCCCTTTAAGGGATTCAGTTTCAGAGGGAAGATATTCGCAAATTCTATTAACAGCTTTCCTTAATTCCTCCAATGAAAATTTCGACTCATCATGGAGGAAATCATTAAGGCTTGTGTTGTTCAATTTTTTTAACGCTTGAGATAAGAAAAACCTATCAATGAAAGCAGGCGGTTCTAGTTTAAAAAAATTGTTAGCATGCAGCCTATCTTCAACCATGTCATTAAAAATAACTGGAGAAATGCCAGAAAGACCTCTTGAGTTTGATTCGCGATTTATCAGTTTTTTTTCATGATTTGTAGGAACCAAAATTTTAATAACATCTAAAGGTTTATTCTTTTTTGCGATTTCTATAGAAGACCAAAGAGATTCCCAAACGGAAAAAGCCGACCCTACATGGAGTGCACTCATGAAATGCCTAGTTCTTTTTTTAATCTAGAAATCTCTGAAACTTTCAAGTTTCTCCATTTTCCTTGTTGAAGTTTTTTATCTGAGATTGAACCTATTGCAATTCTTTCCAATGATATTATTGGTTTTTTTATAAAGTTAAACATCTTTCGTATTTCACGATTTTTACCTTCAGTTAACTTAATGGAAACAACAGTCCTTCCCTGATGTGAAGCAATAATCGTTGCAGAATACGCTTTTAATTTTTCTTTACCATAAGTTAAACCCTTTGTGAATAATGCAATTTTTTTGGAAGATATTTTCCCTTTAGCTTCAACAACATAGTGTTTTATAAATCTATATTTTGGATGAGAAATTTTTTGATACAAATCTCCATCATTTGTCAAAATAATTAACCCTGAAGTGTCTTTATCGAGTCTTCCTACAGGAGAAAGGTGATGCATGCTTTTTGGAATCAAGTCCATAACATTCTTTCTTTTCATTGGGTCATCTTTTGTGGTTATATATCCTCTGGGCTTATTAAGCAATACATATTTGTAAACCTTTGTCTTTAGCTTTTCTCCATCAAAAAAGACCTCGTCATGCTCTTTCACGGTGAATGAAAGATCATTAATTAAATTTAAACCATCTGGGTTACGCCTAAAAGAAACACGGCCTTCTTTGATGAACTCTTCAACTTTTCTTCTTGAGCCTAGACCGCATAATGAAAGATATTTATTTATTCTCATTTTTAAATCAGATTGTATGATAATTCCTATCCTAAAAAATTTACGGAGAAACAATGACATGAACAAAACATTAACACTGGTATTATTAACATTATTATTCACATATAGCTTGAAAGCTCAAGAAGCAATTCTTCCAAGGCACCCTTCTCCATCTCCTGATGGTAGCCAAATTGCATTTAGTTGGCAAGGTGATATATGGACAGTTTCATCCAAAGGAGGAGAAGCAAAGAGGCTAACAATACATCCAGCATACGACCATTCTCCAATGTGGGCACCTGATGGAAGCAAAATTGCATTTACTTCTGACAGATGGGGAAACGATGATATTTACATAATGTCTTCAGATGGAGGAAAACCAGATCGATTAACTTACTGGTCCGGTTCAGACCTAATGTCAAGCTTTACATCAGATGGTAAAAACATCATATTTTCCAGCATGAGATACGAAACAAATTACAGAAATCCAGAAATGTACATGATAGATATTGAAAAAAAGGACACTCCAAAAAGGTTTACTGAATATTTGGGTTTTCAGGGAACTTATTCTCCGGATGGAAAAAGTTTAGCTTTTATGAGACGCTCAGAAAGCACAAACAGAAAAGGATACAGGGGTTCAGGTGATGCAGATATATGGATTAAACATGATGGAACACCTGCAAAGTTAATGACAAAATTTGACGGGGCTGACCATTCTCCAATGTGGGCACCTGATGGTAAATCACTTTGGTACATATCAGAAAAAGATGGAACCTATAACCTCTATTCAATGAATACAAAAATGAAAAGCAAAAAGATTACCTCTTTTGAGAAAGATGGCCCTAGAAATGCATCTATTTCAGCAGATGGCAGCATGATAGCAATGGAAGTAGGTGGAAAAGTTATTCTTTTTGAAACTGGTCCAGAAAAAACATCAGAACTAAACATTATCGTTCCTGCTGACTCCTTGACAAATGATTTTGAATGGAAAACTGTTAATTCTGGAGCGTCATCCTTCTCAATATCTCCATCAGATGAAAAATCAATGGTTTTGATAGTGGATGGAGACATTTGGGTTCAAGATCTTGAAAAAGAAGAATCCCACAGGGTCACAAATACCGCTGAACAAGAAATTTATGTTGAATGGATAGATGATGGCAACAAGATACTTTTTACATCAAATTCATGCCTTGAAAAAACAATTCAAAAAATATGTAACATAGAACAAATATGGATAGCTGAACCAGGTGAAGAAACAGAATCTCCCATAAGAGAAGTTGAAGATTGGAAAACTTACCCTATAACAAAAGGAAATAAACCAAACCATCGTCCACAAATTTCACCAAATGGAGCAAAGATTGCGTTTATAAGAGACTATGGGGAACTTGTTGTTGCAGATTTTGAAACCAACCCAGAAGAAGAAAATGAAATTATTTCTAATGAAATAACATTAAGAACCGGATGGGATTGGCCATCGATATCATGGAGCCCTGATTCTCAATGGATAGCATGGAGCGTAGAAGATATAGAGCATAATGCCGATGTTTGGATCGCAAAAACAGATGGATCAATTTCTCCAAAAAATATATCATCTCATCCAGATATGGATATGTATCCAACATGGAGTGAAAATGGTCGAATGTTAGCATTTTCAAGCACAAGAACAAGCTCTACTCCCAGAGGAAGCAGCACCTATTCTGATATATGGTATGTATTTTTAAGAGAGAATGATCAGGAGTTAACCTACAAGGAGAGAAAAGATTTGTGGGAAGAGGAAGCAAAAGATTCAAAAAAGGAAAAAGAATCTTGGGTTGATATTGATCTAGAAGGTATTGAATTCAGGTTAAAAAGAGCAACAAGTTTCGATGGAAGTGAAACAGAAGTCCTTTTAAACAAGGATGGTTCAAGACTGATCTTTAAAGGCAGTCATGATGGAAGCGATCTTTACTCATCATCAATGACGGAATACGGAACCTTTGGGTCACCTGTAAAAGTAACAGAAGGCCACTATCCTTATGGGATAAGATGGAGTGAAGATCAAAAATCAATATATTACTCAAAATCAGGAGGAACTATCTACTCAACATCTCCTACAAAAAAATCTACCCAAAATAAAAAATTCAGTATTAGATACAAATTGGACAGAGTGAAACAGAGACAGGTTGTTTTTGAAGAAGCATGGGCGACAATGTATAGAGGGTTTTATGACCCTAATCTTCATGGTTCTGATTGGAATGACGTCCATGACAGGTATCTTCCATGGGCTGTTAGCGCATCACATCCAAGAGATTTTGATTTCATAATTGACTCAATGCTTGGTGAGCTTAATGGTAGTCATTTGGGATATTACGGAAGAATCCCTTCAATCAATGAAAGCAAAGAATACAGTGGTGCAATGGGTATTCTTTTTGACTGGGAAAGCAAAAAAGAAGGACTAGTTGTTAAATCAATAATTGAAAATAGCCCTGCAGATAAATATACTCTCGACATAAAGCCTGGCGATATCCTGAAAAAGATTAACAAAATTGATATCAGCAATCAAAACATACACAACTTGCTTATTGATACATCCTCAAAAGAAATCCCAGTAACATTTGAAAGAAAGGTAGAAGATCAAAAAATTGAAAATGAAGTATGGTTTTCAAACATCAAGGACGGAGATAAAGTTTCCTCTCCTCTATTTGTTGGTTTTGGAGTTTCTGGTTTTGAAATAGAAATGGCAGGCTTGCAAACAAGCAAAAAGGGTCATTTTCATCTGATTATTAATGGTGAACCCTCCAAGAAAGGAGATGTTATACCTGCTGATGAAACACACATACATTACATGATGGGTGAAAAATATGGATATATTGAACTTGAACCAGGAAAACATACCTTAACGTTGCAATTAGCAGACGGATTACATGAAATAATCGACGACAATCTTTATAAAACAATCAACATTGAAGTTGTTGAAGAAGGGACAAATCTTTCTAAGGTGTTTTTTACCTACCCAAAAAATAAATCAAAAATAAAAGGAGCTTTTGAGCTTTCTTTCAGCACTGTAATGGACCTTCCACTAAATGTTCCTGCAGACCCCATGAAGGATGGTCATGACCACAGCAACCATGAGGGAC
>DLTY01000025.1:40006-46492 GCA_002501535.1 bacterium UBP7_UBA7824 | reverse complement strand
GACCACAGCAACCATGAGGGACATCAAATGGATGATGAACATAACCATCATCAGCATAAAGCAAAAGAAAAAATAATATTTGATCATGGAATAGATCCTTTAGAGGTTTATCTTGCCTTGATTATTGATGGTGATGAAATCAAGAAAGGAGATGTTGTTCCTCGCGATGGCAATCATATGCATTTCGGAAAAGAAGTTGAAACAACGATATTAAACCTTGATCCTGGGAAACACATATTAACGCTTCAGGCAGTTAATTCAAATCGTGAATCACTCGGATTTGATTTTTCATCACAGATAGAAATAGAAATCCTTGGTGAAACTGAAGAGAACACGGTAGAGATAAAACCAGGCTCTTCCTATTCCATAAGAACAGCACTCTATGAGTCATGGGTCAAAACAAACAGAGAGAAAACAGAAAACGATTCAGGAGGAAAACTTGGATATGTCCATATTCAAGGGATGAGTCAGCCAAGTCTTGAAAGATTTGAAGCTGAACTTTATTCAGTTGGACACGATAAAGAAGCTTTAGTTATTGATGTTAGAGATAATGGTGGGGGATGGACAACAGACATGCTTCTCCAAATATTAATGGTTGAAAGACACGCATACACCATTCCTAGAGGAGCGAAAGATGGAGAATTCGGATATCCCCAAAACAGGTTGTCGATGTATTCTTGGACAAAGCCAATAATAGTTTTATGCAATCAAAATTCATACAGTAACGCTGAAATATTTTCACATGCAGTTAAAACATTAAAAAGAGGTAAGCTGGTTGGTGTTCCAACTAGAGGAGCAGTGATATCAACAGGTTCAAAAGGCCTTATAGACGGGTCTTCAATGAGGTATCCGTTCAGGGGATGGTTTGTTGCTGACGGAGAGAAGCTTGGGGCAAACCAAGAGAATGGACCTGCGATACCAGACATTATTGTTGAAATCACGCCAGAGGATGAAATCAATGGAAATGACCCACAGCTTGATGCGGCAATCAAATCGCTACTTAAGGATTTAAGGTGAAGCAAGCCTATTAGAATCGATCCTTATGAAAAAAGAAAAGCAAGAATGCCTAATGGCTGAAGACAACCGAATAATCACAGGCGGCGTCCTAATCGGTCTAGGGATAGGATTTACTACAGGGAATGTTTTAGGTGCGTTGTTTTTTGGACTTGGTATAAGTTATTTGTATTTGGGTCTTGCAGCCAAAAATGCCTCTAAAGATGCCTAAACCAAAAATATCACAACCCTACACCTTTCTGAAAGCAAGCAAGAAAATACAGAATCGTACTGTTCTGGCTGCTATGACAAACAAACAGAGTCATGATGATGGGGTTATTTCTGATGATGAAATAAATTGGCTTTCTGAAAGGGCAAAAGGTGGTTTTGGCATCATAACAACAGCGGCAACTAATGTTTCAATAGAGGGAAAGGCATGGGATGGAGAATTTGGTGTTTATGATGATTCCCATATACCAAACTTAATAAAATTAACTTCAGCCATACATCAAACCAAAAGTCTCATTATTGCTCAATTGTTTCATGGAGGAACAAAATCCCCTCAAAAAATAACAGGTTTTATTCCTGTGTCTGCAAGTGAATTGAATTGCGCAGAATCATTCACAGGCAAATCAAAGAAAGCTTCGGAGAAGGATATCGAAAAAATAATCAATGATTTCACAGCCAGTGCAATCAGGTGTCATCAAGCAGGTTTTGATGGAATTGAACTACACGGTGCACATGGATACCTAATCTCTCAATTCTTAGGAAAAAAAACAAATTTAAGAAAGGATGGCTGGGGAGGAAGTTTAGAGAAAAGATCTAAATTGCTTATTGAGATATTCAAATCTATAAGGGAAAATGTTCCAGAATCATTTATTGTTGGCATTCGTATTTCGCCTGAAATAGAAAGCTTGGGGATTGAATTGAATGATTCAATAAATCTTATTGGCATTTTGAGAAAATTACCAATTGACTTCATTCACTTATCATGTTGGGATGTTTTTTCCAAATCAAATTCAATCGCAAACAGCCAAAGGACATTAACTGAAATAATCACAGACAGCTATGAAAGTTTACCAACAATCATAAGCACCGGTAATGTTTGGTCAAGCCTCGATGCTCATAAATTGTTGAAACAAGGTGCTGACTTAGTTGGTGTCGGCAGAGTAGCAATAGGCCATCCAAATTGGGCACACAATGTCTCTGATCTAAAATACTCACCCAAAAAACCTCCATTCAGCATTCATGAATTGAAAAAAGCGAAATTAAACAAAACATTCATCTCATATATGAAAAATTGGAATAATTTTGTAAAGTGAATAATTTATTACTGAGGTCTTGAAAGGTCAATGTTCTTAAACATTCTGTAACCTAAAAATATAAACAGGGCAGACCAGACGATAGACTGTATTGCATAAATTTCAGCAATCTTTATTGCATCCTTGCCGGAAACAATGATTGGAAACCATAAACCTATCGTAGGCAAGGCAGGCCATCCACCCTTCAACCCCCCAAGAGTGACCAATTCTGTAAAAACTTCATTCTCAACCTTGATAGGAAGTCTCCAGAACCAGCTTATAAGCGGCCAACAGCAAAAAGCCAATGCAATAGCAGCCTTTTGATTAAACTTTGCAGAAAGGAAATAAAGAGCTGACATAACGACAAACATAAAAGACGAAAGCAAAGTCCAGAAAACAGTCGCTAGCTCTTTTGCAGCAGGAAGGCCAATGGGTATTTCAAACTCAGGAAGCTGACGAGTTAAAAAAGCAACATTCTTGATGATTTCATAACCTTCAGTTCTTACAACACCATATTCAAACAAAAGCCAATACAAACCTGAGAGGACTGCCCAGCCTGGAACAAAAAGCCC
Source organism: bacterium UBP7_UBA7824 (assembly GCA_002501535.1). Taxonomy (GTDB): domain Bacteria; phylum UBP7; class UBA6624; order UBA6624; family UBA6624; genus UBA6624. The sequence continues at coordinate 43,626 of DLTY01000025.1, read as the reverse complement.
AAAAAACCTTCCCAAACTATATTCAAGCCTGCTTATTGGGGATGTAATGATTGGAGTAAGTGTTTTTTTTCTCAAATCCTCCCTTAACAAATCTGCTGCCTGATAAGAGATAACGAGAAAAAGAAAACCTATACCAGTCCATGTAAATGTAACAACTGTTGCATCTTGATTCTGGGATAAAAGATAAGTTGAAAGGCCAAACAAAAGAGCGCCTATAAAAACCATCCTGAGAGCCTTGCTGTTGCCTACAACAGACTGAAAGGTCATTTTTCCAATAGTGAATACGTTTTTAAACTTCATCTTTTCTATCACTCTTAGAAACAACCCAGTCAATCAAATCAGTCTTGTTTTCAGAAACCTCTATTATCTTTGAGCCTGATTTGATTAGATTCTGAATCTCTAACTCTCTATCCTTTTTATCAACAAGAGCAATCCAGCAACCATCTAACTGCTTGCTACCTGAAATAACCTCATCTTTATTTTCATAAACTATCTTGACCTCATCCTCTATAGACAAATCCTCATTACTCCCCTCCCCTTTAAGTTTTCCGTTCTCGATAAAAACAAACCTGTCACAAATGGTTTCAACCATTTCCATATTATGGCTGCATAATAAAAGTGTTTTTTTATGTTTTTTTAAATCAAGCAAAATTTCATTAAGAGCTTTTCTGCCAAAAGGATCGAGACCCCAAGCTGGCTCATCAAAAATAATTAAATCAGGATTATGGAACAAACTTCTTACAATCCCTACTCTTCTTAAAAGCCCTTTAGAAAGCTTTCCTGCGAGTCTATCCATATGAGAATTTAAACCAAGCAAGGAAGTCAAACCTTTTGAGGCAGAGAGTGTTTGTTTTGGGTTCATCCCATGCAAGACCCCTATCTCTTTCAAATAAGAATTAGGTGTCAAATAATCTGGACAAAAGAAAAACTCTGGAAGATACCCTACTTTGGCCTTGCCCTGAACACCTCCAGGACCAAAACCAAACAGCTTTGATTCCCCGCCTTGCAAGCCAACCAAACCAAGCAAGGATCCAATCAATGTACTTTTTCCTGCACCATTAGGGCCAATCAAGCCAACAAATTCACCTTGCTTTACGGTTAATGAGAAATCATCTAATGCTTTTATTTTTCCAAAGTGCCTTAAGGCATTTTTAACAGATATAGGATATGTCTTATTTGTCAATTTAACTCTTCCGAAATGACAAGAGGGAAGTCTAGTTTCATCTCGACTCCAGCAGGTGACATTTCAGCAGGAAGATAGCCCTGAAGATAAAAACCAAGATTCATGGACCTTGAAACAAGCATGCCTGTTTTTGAATCTATAACCATTTCACCCTCACCACTCATTGAAATTGACATATCAAAAAGAGAGCAATCATTACCGAACTCAGCTGCCAACCCCTCTTCAATTTCCATTAAAGTTTCCATGGCTAAGCATGAATCCTCTAAAGAAATATAACTGTCTGCTTTTATCTCAAAAACAAGATTTCCATTTTTTACACCTATAAGCTCTTGTGAAACTTTGGCTTCAGGCATAAGTGCTTCAAGAAAATTTTTCATTTCTGAGTATTCACCCTCTGTTGGCTTGTTTTCAGAAGCATAATCTTCGTTGTAATAAAAATCCATGACATCAATAATATTCTTACTACTCCATTCTTTCTTGTAGCCTGAATCTATCGAACCTAAAGGTATATAACCAAAAATCCATGGAACAACATTGCCTACGCCAGATCCCAACATGTCATACCTGCTTTTCTCTATCTGCTCTCTGTAATCTGGCCAATAAAGATCTTCTTGTGAAAATTCTTGATTATCTTCAGCTATATCAAATGTAAGAATAGCACCCTTGTTGTCGATAAGCATTGTTCCCAGATACCCCTGAATCATACTTAAAGTTGAATCTATCGGATAGCCAAACATCCTTGCTAAAGCAAGAGCGTCTACAGGTTCTGTGGTTTGATTGTCCTCAAAAGTCATATTCAAATCAGAATCCTCAAGATGAATTACAACCTGAAAATCATCTTGGTCCTTTGACATTTTTGTTCTAAGTTTAGCCCAAAAATTCATATCAACATTTAAGTCTTGTTGCTCTTCAACTGGGCCAAAACTAATCTCTAAATTCCAATCCCATGTTTTTTCAAGATCATCAACATCTAAAACTAAATTCAAAGGAAGCAAGTCTTTTTCGATCATTGTTGATTTTGTATAACTTTTTTGAGCTGGTGCAGCAACAATAAGATATCCCACTACACAAAGAAACAAAAACAAAAAATTACCTTTATTATTCTTTTTCATCACTTTTCTCCCAAACTATATTGCTAAATTTATCCTCATTATCAATTCCTTGAAGAAGAACCTTCTTAACAGCAGCTATAGCTCCTGTCACATCAATATCTCTAGGACATGCATCTGTGCAATTACCAATTGTGTGACATCTAAAAACACCATCTAGACCTCCGACCTTCTCTATTATCTTCTCAGCTTCTTCATTTCTTGTGTCTAAAATAAACCTAGCAGCCATAACTAAAGCTTGAGGACCTAGGTAATCAGAATCAGACCATAACGAAGGGCAGGAAGTAGTACAGCAGGAGCACCAGATACATTTAGTCATGTCTTCTATTTTTTCAAAATCTTCTTGAGACATTAAAAGTTCCCTTTCTCCCGGCTCATGCTCTTTGGCAACAACCCAAGGATTTACAGATTTAACCTTATCCAAAAGGGAATCCATCTCCACAATTAAATCTTTTTCCACAGGAACACCTTTTAAAGGTGCTATATTTATAGGCTTTCTACCGGGGATATCACCAACAAAGGTCTGGCAGGCTAAACGATTTAAACCATCAATCATCATCCCATCGCTTCCACAAACACCATGAGCGCAAGAGGCTCGAAAACCCAATGTGGTATCAACTTCATCTCTTATTTTCAAAAGGATATCCAAAATTTTATCATCCTCGCTAACTTCCAATGTGTATTCATCTATCCATTGGCTTGGCTCTCTTTCAGGATTAAATCTCTGTATTCTAAAAACCCTTAACATCTCAATAAACCCTTGCCTTGACCTCAAATTTACCAAGATTAACATTCTTGAATTTAAATATCGGATTATTTCCTTTTTCTTGATAGCATAAAGTATGCTTAAGCCAATCTTGATCATTCCTATCAGGATAATCTTCCCTGCTGTGAGCTCCTCTACTCTCCTTTCTAAGCATTGCTCCATGCAATGTTGCCTCACTAACGTCAAGCATACAGGATAATTCAAAAGCAGCCATCATTTCATAATTATAAAAATTAGATTTATCCGAAATTGTAACCTTTTGAAAATCTTCTCTGAGCTCAGAAAGCAAAGAAGCACATTTTTTCATTCCTTCTTCATTTCTGAACACAGAACAATAATCCATCATAATTTCCTGCATTTTTTCTCTTATTTCATAAACTTTAGGACCTCTAGTATTTGATCTTACCTGCTGTAAAAAGGACTCAGAATCGTAACCAGCATCACTCGGCAATTCAGAAAATTTGCTTGATTCTGAATAAATAGATGCATGTTGTCCTGCTCTTTTTCCAAATACAACTAAATCCAAAAGTGAATTTGTGCCCAATCTATTTGCACCATGAAC